>JBCAXP010000165.1:0-9594 GCA_038533995.1 Pseudomonadota bacterium | reverse complement strand
CGTCGAATGCGGCGTCACCACCGTCCACGTCGTGCCGCCATTGCGGGAATACGCGACCTGGATACGCGAGTGGTGACGCCGCATTCGACGGCCGACCAGCTTACCGTTGACCGCTGGAACCAGTGGATGACTGTTGCAGACGATGGCAGCGTGCATCTCATCTACTACTCGACGCTGGGCGATGCCAGCCGCACCAGTGCAAACCTGTACTACACGTTCTCGGAAGACGGCGCGCAGACCTGGACGACCCCGGAGCGACTGACGTCGGAAACCTCCCCGAACATCAACGACGGGTTTGAGTGGGGTGACTACAACGGCCTTGCCGTGACCATGGATCACATCATCGCGGCATACACCGACAACCGCAATGAAGGCGGCGGCGGTGGCGATTCCGTTGATATCTATGCGGTCGGCCAGGCGCGCGACGGCGGTCCGGGTCCGGTCTACACGCTGGCGCCAACCTCGCCAGGCCAGGCGGGTGCTGAAAATCTTTGGAGCACGACCAACGGCACGCCGAACCGGGCGAGCCTGATTCTGTTTAGCGGGCTACCGGGCTCAGCTTCAACGACGCTCGGACCGTGCACCGTGACCACCGGCCTTGCCAACCCGCGGCCGATTGCGTTTGCGCTTGC
The DNA here is from genome assembly GCA_038533995.1 of Pseudomonadota bacterium. Classification (GTDB taxonomy): domain Bacteria; phylum Pseudomonadota; class Gammaproteobacteria; order Steroidobacterales; family JBCAXP01; genus JBCAXP01. Next base: position 8,962 of record JBCAXP010000165.1, on the reverse strand, counting down.
GGATGCGAGCGGCTCAGCAACTGCCAGGCGCTTTCTGCCGCCGCAGATTTCCGGCGTGACTTTCCGCTTCCAGGCGCTCGACATTGGCAGCTGCACAGTCAGCAACGTCACGACAACGACTTTCTAACGAGCCAGTTGCGACAACGGGATAACCCCGCGCTTCCTCTGCGAGGCGCGGGGTTTTTGCTCTTTAGTGCTCGCCGGACAGCCTGGCTTCGATGCTGCTTTGCGAAAGCATTATGTCGCTGCAATCCGGAATTCGGGCGGGCGAATACGCTATGCTGTAAGGCAAAGAGCGAGGCACGCCATGAGACTGATTCCAGCCCTTGTAGCGGCAACACTGATTGCAGCAAACACTCAGGCGCCGGCCAGCGAGCAGCGCAACCTGATCATTACCCAGACGCAGCCTTTTATCGGCTCGACGTCGGAACTGTTCAATTTCTCCGAGCGGTTTTCGTATCACAACGGCAGGGTGTGCTCGGGCAGCTTCACGAACGATCAGCTGAATCCTGTATTTACCATCAACGTGCAGACGGGCGAGATCGCCCGCTTGACGGACTCTGCAACGCCTATCGATGGCAGCACCGACACTATCGGCTTCCCGTTTTCCTGTTCACTCGGTGACCAGGCCGCCGCGATCTCCGCTATCTTCGGCGCTTTTCGCCAGGGACACTTTGTGGTGCCCATTGACAACAACGGCAACGCGGTCGGCGCGCCGATCAAGATCATCGCCGATGGAGAGTCATTGCCGGATGGCACGTCGCTGATCAATGCAGACTTTGCCGTGCACGCCGGCGGATTTACGGCCTTTCGCAATGGCCTTGGCCTGTACCTGCATGTTCTTGGTACCGGGGCCTTGCAGACTGCGCTGAACAACGCGACGCTCTTTCCCGGCACGGGCAACACGATCGATTTTCTCGGGCCACCGCTGTTGCTGCAATCCGTGCTCGCCGCCGTGGCCACGAATGTGAGTGGCAGCAACGGCGTGGTTTTTCACGACAACCAGACCGGCCAGGTAACGCTGGGCATCGGTTTACCGGTGTCGCCCCAGGGTATCGCCCTCGTGGACGCTCGGGTGCTTGCCGTCTGGGTCGCCTTTAATCCCGCGTTTCAGTTCATCCTCGAGTGGTACGACGGCGCTGGCAACGTGGCAACGCTGCTTGAGCCGGGTTCTCCACTGACTGACGGCGACACCGTGATTGAGGTCGTTCCGGAATATGTTGTGAGCGGTACGGACGTCGGCGTTTGCGCCTTCGCGAACGCGAGGGTGACCTCCGACCCGTTTGGCGACGTTCGGATGGTGCGTTCCTGCACCGCCAGTGATGGCAGCATTGAGACCGAGGTGTTACTCACCGCCGGCGATACGGTGGACGGCGAGCAAATTACGGGCTGGACCTACTCGCAGGAATCCGCTGACGATCGCGGCGCTGTGGTGCTTGCAACTCTCGGATCCGGGCAGAACGCGCTTACCTTCGTCGGCGATGTTCCTGCCAGCGATAGCGACGGTGATGGCATCGAGGACGCGTCGGACAACTGCCTGCTCGACAGCAATGCCGACCAGATTGATGCGGACAGTGACGGCTTCGGCAACGTATGTGATCCTGACGTCAACAACGACTGCGCAATCAATTTCAGCGACCTTGCGATCTACAAGCGAGAATTCTTCACCGACTTTCCACCCGCCGACAACAACTCTGACGGGGTAGTGAATTTCTCGGACCTGGCGAGCCTGAAGGAGCGCATCTTCGGGCCCCCGGGGCCAAGTGGCCAGGCCGACTGTCCCTAGTTCCCGACGTTGCGGTACCATCGCGGGCGATGAGCGATAAGCTGTGCCCGGACCGGACACGGCTGCGCTGTGGTCGGTATTTCCGAAGGGGGCCGGGTGACAACGGGACTATTGCGAGCAGCCGTGGCCGCGGTGTTAGCCAGCGCCGCGCCGGTGGTAATCGCCGACAGCGCTCCTGCCAGCGCGTCGGTCGAAAAGGAAGAGGCCTTCATCGAGGAGGTCATCGTCACGGCCCGTCGGCGCGCCGAGAGCCTGCAGGCCGTGCCGGTGTCGATTACCGCAATGAGTCCGCAGGAGCTTGAAGCGCGGCAAATCCGATCACTCGACCAGCTCGGCGCCTTCGTGCCGAATCTCCAGTACGACAAGGCGGCGCCGTCTTCGGGTTCGAGCTCCGTGGGGCAGATCTTCATCCGCGGCATCGGCCAGTCCGATTACACGCCGGTCACCGACCCTGGCGTAGCCCTTTACCTTGATGATGTCTATCTCGGCCGGTCGCCCGGCAATGTTCTCGACCTGGTTGACGTTGACCGCGTCGAAGTGCTGCGCGGTCCGCAGGGAACGCTGTTTGGCCGCAACTCAATTGGCGGTGCGATCAAGGTTCACAGCAGCCGGCCGGTGCCGGGCGAAAGCTCCAACCGTCTTCGGGTCAGGCTGGGTAACGATGACCTGGCGGAGGTGATGCTGAAGTCGAACGTGGGTCTGGGTGAGAACGCCGCCGCCGGAATCGCCATCAACCGGATTTCCCGCGACGGCTACGTGGAACGCACGACTGACGGTGTGCGCACGGGCGACCGCGACCGATGGGCCCTGCGCGGTTCACTGGCATGGGCGGCAACCGACGCACTCGACTCGTTTCTCGTGCTCGACTACACCCGCATTGACGAGAACGGCGCGCCCGTGGTGGCAGGCGGCGTCAATGACGCCCAGGCCTTTGGCACCTTTGGCAACGCCGTGCTGCCGAGCTGCACGTCTATCAACATCAATCCGGCGTTCGACGGCTCGCCGGCTGGCGGGCCGCCGAGTTTTCCGCCGCCGGGAGCGGCGGACGGCAGCGCCCCCGGCTGCTTCGGGGCAGACTCCATTCCGGGCCCATTCGTGTCGGAGGCCAGCTTTCCGGTCGTGTCGGAGCTGGAAAGCGCGGGCGCCGCGCTCGAGGTCGAATGGCGCACGGGCGAGCGCACCGCGCTCAAGTCGACGACCGGCTTCCGGACGATGTCGATGCTGTCGTCTCGCGACGGTGACAACACACCGGCCAATATTTTTGCCACGCGCGACGACTACGACCACGAGCAATTCAGCCAGGAGCTGCAGTTTGAGTACGCGAGCCGGGGCGGCCGCTTCGACGGCCTGCTTGGGCTGTTCTACTTCGAGGAATCCGGCTTCAACCTCGTCGACGTCACCGTGCCGACGGGTGCGATACGCAGTGGCGGGTTCTACGACAATCATTCCTATGCGGCCTACCTTCACGTTGGCATCGAGCTGTCCGAACGGCTCGCACTATCCGTTGGCGGACGGCACACCGAAGACCGCAAGGGCTACACGCCCGACCAGTTTTCCCTGGGCGATTCGTCCGCGGGTTCCGAGCCCGGTTTCTTTCCGCCCACGTGGCCGAACTTCGCCGGCTTTTATCTTGCGCCGACAGGACCGCTGCCCGCCGGGGAACGGCTGCTCGACTTTCGCGAGAGTGAGCTGGATTTTTCCAACACCGATTTTTCGGTCGACTTAAGCTACGAGTTCAGCGACTCGCTGATGGCGTACCTTACCTACTCGACCGGCTACAAGAGCGGTGGCTTCGACCAGCGCTTCGTGGGGCCAACCCCGGACCGGCTGCCGAGTGCCTACCGCCCGGAAACCGTGGACAGCATCGAGGCAGGCCTCAAGTTTGTGACACCCGACAGGCGCATGCGCCTAAACGCCGCGCTCTTCGATGCCGATTACGATGACCTGCAGATCATCGTGCGGGAATCGTTCAACCCCCTGACCGTCAATGCCGGCGCCGCGCGGGTGCGTGGCGGCGAGCTGGAGTTTGCCTGGCTGCCGGACGATCACTGGGAGCTCAATGCGTCGGCCGGGCATATCGACGGCACGTACAGGAGCCTGACGCAGTCGGCGCAAGACTCCGGCGTCGCGCTGGATAACAGGCTTGTGAACGCACCCGAGTGGAGCCTCGCCGCGGGCGCGGCTTACGGCGTCGATGTCGGACAGCTGGGTCGGCTGACCACCCGGCTGGACTGGGCCTGGCAGGACGAGCAGTTCAATGACGCCGTTAACAGCCCGCAAATCAGCCAGCCGTCCTATCACTTCGTCAACGCCTCGATCGAACTGCGTTCGGTTGACGAGCGGTGGCGTGTCGCCCTTGCGTCTCGCAACCTGCTCGATGAAACGTACCTGGTGGCCGGAAACTCGGCGTTCGATACGGCGGCCTCGTACGTTGAACTCGTCTACGGGCGGCCGCGGGAAGTCCTGCTTACTGTCGACTACGAATTCTAGCTGGCGACAGGGATGAACACGCCGGCCGAGCGGGGAATCAACGATGCGTCCTCCAGTCGCCTCAAACGCCAGGTTCGTATCTGGCTGGTTGGCGCTCGTCCGCGAACGCTGACGATGGCGGCCGTGCCAGTCGTTGTTGGCGCAGCGCTTGCGTGGTCCGGCGGCGCAGGGGTGGACGGCCTCGTGTTTGCGGCAACGCTGCTCTGTGCCGTGCTCATCCAGGTCGGCACGAACCTCTTCAACGATGCGGCCGACGGCGAGCGCGGTGCTGACGGACCCGACCGGCTGGGGCCCCTTCGCCTTACCGGCTCCGGGCTGGCAACAGCGGCCCGGGTGCGCCGCGCGGCGATCGTGAGTTTCAGTCTTGCGCTCCTGGCAGGCGTTTATCTTGTTGCCGCCGGGGGCGCTGCGATCCTGGGTATTGGTATCGCTTCCCTGGTGGCGGGCTATGCCTACTCATCCGGTCCGTGGCCGTTGTCTTACGGACCCTGGGCCGAGCTGTACGTCATTGCTTTCTTCGGGGTTATTGCCGTCACCGGCAGCTATTTCCTGCAGGCAGGCGTGCTGCCGACGGTTGCCATCGTGCTCGTGGGCATTGCCGTTGGCTGCCCGGCCGCCGCCGTGCTGCTTGTCAACAACGTTCGCGATCGCGACGCCGACCTGGCAGCGGGCCGGCGGACGCTCGCCGGCCGCCTGGGCGCCGGCGCTTCGCGGTGGCTGTACGTTTTTCTGATGCTGGCGCCGTACGCGCTGCTTGCTGCCGCGCTCGGCTTGCGTGACCTGGGTGTCGCCTGGCTGTCGCTCCCACTTGCCCTTGCCGTTGCCCTGCGTTTCGACAGCGCAGCCGACGGCCATGCCATGAACGCGCAGCTCGGCCGCACGGCTCTTAGCCAAACGGTGCTTGGCGTGCTGCTCGCGGTACAGTTACTGGTGCCATGGAACTGATTGCCACACTGCTGCCGCTGGGGCTTGCGTTCATCATGCTCGCGCTGGGCCTCAGGCTCGGGCTGGCCGACTTCCGCCGCGTGCTGCTTCAGCCGATCGCCGTCGGCCTTGGGCTCCTTGCGCAAACGGTGCTCCTGCCCCTCACTGCCTTTGCAATCGTCGCACTGTTCGACCTGGCGCCGGAGACAGCCGTTGGCCTCATGATTCTTGCCGCCTGCCCCGGCGGCGTCAGCGCGGCGATGATTACGAACCTCTCGCGGGGGGACACCTGCCTGTCGATCACGCTTACCGCGTTTACCAGCCTGCTGTCGTTTATCACGGTGCCGCTAATCGTTGGCTTTTCACTACAGCACTTCCTGGGCGAGTCGCTCACAGGGGGCTTTCCAGTGGGTCAGGCCATTGGTGGCCTTGTGCTGGTCACGCTGTTGCCGGTATCAGCGGGCATCTTCCTCAACCAGGCCGGGTGGGTGACACCAAGGGTGGCGACGCTGGTGGACCGGGTTGCCACACTGGTGTTCTTGTTAATCGTGGTGATTACCTTTGTGACGCAATGGCCGGCCATCACCCAGCACTTCTCCGCAGTGGGTCCGGCTATCCTGTTGCTAAACGTGCTGACCATGACAACCGGGGTCGCGCTCGGCGCCGTTGGCCGGCTTCCCACCGACGGCCGCATTGCGTTGGCCGTTGAGTGCGGCATTCAAAACAGTGCGCTGGGGATTACCGTTGCGGTCAGCATGCTCGGCGTCCCGTCACTGGCGGTACCGAGCGTGATCTATGCCTTCCTGATGAACGTTACTGCGCTATTGCTGATCGGCGCGCGCCAGCTCCAGCCACGTGGAGCGGCGCGCGGCTTTGGCAGCGGCTAGCCGAGCGCCAGCCGCCAGAGAAGCTTACCGGCGACGGATGCGAACAGAGTTACTGCTGTGCAGGTCCAGGCGAGGGCCGCCGCCGTTCAGGCTGCCGCGCAGAGAACGTCCGCGGTTGTAGCGGTCATCGTCGTCGTCGCCCTGGCCCAAGTCGAAGTCGCTCCTGACCCGACCGCTGCCGGCGGTCGCGTTGATGTCTACGGCAATGTGGTCTGCGAGGTACACCGTCACGGTACCACCGGACGTTTCCAGCCGGCTGTCGCCCACGGGCTGCTCGGAAATGTACGCCGTAACCGTACCGCCGGACGTGCGTGCGTTTACGGCGCCGACCGCCTCGTCAACGGAAATGCTGCCGCCCGAGGTGTGCGCATCCACGCTGCCCTCGACCCGGCCGATGGAAATTGAGCCGCCGGAGGTGTGTACCTTCAGCCGGCCACCTACGTCGCCGACCCGGATGGAGCCGCCGCTGGTGCGCAGGTCGGCATCCGCGTTGCCGCCCTCGAAGCGGATACTGCCGCCCGAGGTCTTCGCCCGAATGCTGCCTTCGATCCGGCCGAAGCTCAGGCTGCCGCCGGAGGTGCGGGCCATGACCTTGCCGTTGAGGTCATCCACCTCGATGGAGCCGCCGGCGGTTTCCAGGTCGATGTCGAAGTTCTGCGGGACGGTGATTTCAAAGCGCACGCGCGAATTGTTGCCCCAGCCCCAGCCGTTGCGCTGGCCCCGGTCGAGGTCGCCGTACACGGCGATGCGTCCGCGGTCAGTGTCAAAGCGCACTTCAAGGTCTTCTTCGTAGCGACCGCTGCGCACCACGCGCACGTCGACGACATCAGCCGTGTGGGTGCTGACCTCGATGGAGCCGATATCTGTGTCTACCAGCAGCAACTGCGCAGAACCCGCGTCAAAACTGCGCTCAACGTCCGCGCTTGCGTGGCTGACCGCCGGTGCAAGCAACACCGCCCCGAGCAACAGCAGCATTGCTGTACGTGCCTTTTTCTTTCTCATGACCGCGTTCTCTCCTGCAGGTCCAAGGTGTTCACGGTAACTAGGATGGCCGCATTGCCGCAATGGTTTATTCAGCCGGCGCCCGGCCCGCCCGGTTCAGCCTGCCCGGACGGCGGTTCGGGCGGCGGGGTTACGATGCGGCCGCGCCAGAGGCCATCCCGGGTCCAGCTCGCCCAGGCCCACTGCAGCCATTTCAGCAGCGCGAGGCTGAGCCACAGGGCCCAGACCAGTATCAGCGCCTTGTAGAGCCAGAGGGGCAGGGTATACGCGCCCGCCGCCGGCAGCCCTGAATCCACCTGGTCGGTGAACCAGCGCAGCAACGACATGGTGCTGCCGTTGCCCTGCACGTGCAGGTCAGGACGGCCCAGTAACGCAAAGGAAATCGAGCCCACCAGCGTCGCCAGCGTCACCACGGACAGTACCGCAAGCACGACCTGTCTCGTATTAAACATAAGCCGGTTGTCCGGAGCCGGAGACTTCGCTGCAAAGCCCAGCGCCAGCAGCCACGTCACGACCAGTACAAGCACCCCCCAGGAGTACGTGCTGAAACCCAGGCCGAGTATCAGCCAGTGATGGGCCTTAAGGGGCGTGACGTTCGTGCGCGCGAGTGCCAGCGCCACCAGCACGAACACGAGCAGCTCCGACCAGTACAGCACCGCGGGTCCGACGCGCGGACCGTACGTCCAAACGGGCCATCGGTCAGCCGGCAGGTTGAGGGAGACCTGCACATTGCCGGCCCGTTCGCCAAGGTCAACCTCAGGCGTGGCGAGGCGCACGCCGACCTCGGTCGTCTGCTGCCACACGATGCGCAGCGCGTGTTCGCCCGGCACGATCGGCAGCGTTAGTGCACCGGCCTCGGCACGAAGCGGCAGCGTGTCGTTGTCTGCGGTGACAGATACCACCCGCGCATCCGTCGGCAGCTGAAGCGTATGCCGGCCGCCGCGCGTGCTGCGGTACGCAAGGTCCAGCGTGGATTCAGCGTTGCGCCGGCCCTGGCGGGTGTTCAGGGAGGCTGAGTCGAAAGCGAGCGTTCCCCCCGGCAAGCCCTCGGGCCGGCTGAGCCGCACGCGCAGGGTCTCGCCCTGGCGCGGGTTGTAGAACGGTTGCCAGGTCGGCCGGTTGGCTTCACTCACGGGAATACCGTCAAAGGTGGCGCGCCACAGTGGACTGATCTCGAAGGACCAAAGCTCAGCGTAGTCCGTGGTGGTGGCGGCGGTCAGCGCCAGCTCGTCCGCCTTTGCCAGCGTCGAGCTCCAGGTTGCGCGTTTCGTGCCTGCGCTGAAACCCACAGTGATAACACCATCAGCAACGGGCAGCGTGTCCGACGTCGGTGCTTCGCCCTCGAGCAGCGGAATGCGGAGGGTGAACGCACCTTGCCGCGGCGCCAGGCGAGTGACCTCAGTTACCACCTGCCAGTCGACGTCGAACACGAGATGGCGGTGCACGCTCACAAACGGCGGCACCTGTTGCGGCTCGAGCTCATCAGTGCCGCTATTGCCACCGTTCTGGCCACCGGCGTTGGCGCGCACCAGTTCCAGCACGCCGCCGACAAGCTGGCCGTCAACGAGGCCGGTCGCTTCCCAGCCCGATGTGATGACGGATACCTGGTGCGGCGGCTGCGGAAAGGTGATGGACAGCGCATCGCGCTGGGGCAGGGCGCCAAGCAACCTGACGCTGTGCCTGCCGGGTGGAACAGGAATGTGCAGCACGCCGCCCCTCGGGTGTGCCAGAAGCTGCGTGATGCGCTGGAGCGAACCGCTGTGCCGCTGCCGGGCAAACCCGACGGCTGGCTGCCGCAGGCCGTAACGCTCAACGGCGAGCGCATCACGCAGCTTCTGGCACACCCGAGGGGCGGCGTGCTGCACATTCCTGT
>JBCAXP010000164.1:0-9701 GCA_038533995.1 Pseudomonadota bacterium | reverse complement strand
CGAAGACTTTCACGATATGCAGCGCGATGCGGTCGTTGGGCGCGATGCCGGTGGCTCCGATATTGTTGTCGAGCGCGGCGACGATGCCGGCTACGTGCGTACCGTGACCGATCTCATCGACGAACCAGTCGCCGACGGTTTGAGGAACAAGCAGTCCCTTGTCGGGTGCGGACTCGCCGGTGACCCGGGTGAGGGCCAGGTCCGGGTGGTGAATGTCCAGGCCGCTGTCGATGATGCAGACAGTGAGCGTATCGGCAAACTCGTCGGGTATCGTCATGCCAGCAAACGGCAGCTGTTGCGCCTGCACGAGGGTGCGGTGGTAGTCCTGTCCACTGCCGTACATGAAACGTGCCACGTCGTGCTCCATCGACAGCACCAGGCCACTGCGAAGCAATTCCATCAACGCCTCGGCCTTCGCGTTTACCGACACGAGGCGGCGGTCTTTCAGCAGCGTTCCCGTATCGCCGTCGAGCGCCTCGACGTGTGCCAGGATTTCCGCGAGGTTGCCTTCCTTGTAGCTGACGAGGGCGTTGACCCGTGCGCCAGGCTCGAGGGATTCGAGCCAGTCTTCGGCCGAAGCGCCGTCTTCGGTGTCTTTCGCCCAGGCGGCGGGCAGGCAAAGCAGCGCGCTGACTCCCAGGGCGGCGAGCAGCGATACACGGGAATGGCGTGAGTGGTTGCGTTGCGATTTCATGGTGACCTCCTGTCATTGGTTGGGGGCCTGAAAGTGGCCGCCCTGGAGGTTCAACGACTGAATCGCGTGATTTGGTCTTTTTTGCTTTTTTTAAAACCGGCGCTACCGGTGAGCCAGGTGAAACCAGTACGGACCGAGCTCCTGTGGTTCGGCGGGTCCGACCACCTCGACGGACCAGATGCACGTCTCCAGGCCGGCAACCGCCGCTGCGGCGTCTCCATCGAGACGCAGCTGCGGTTCAACGAGTACGGTGCTTGTCCAGACGACGTCCGCAGTGGCGTCTCGCAACACAACGCGATAGCCGGTGGCGTCGGCTGCGGCCGGCCAGCGTAGCTGTTCGGGCAGCGCTGCCAGCCGTTCGCCCGATGGCGGCGCGGTTTCCGCCTGAGCGGCGCGCACCGCGCTGGCGGGCGAGGCCTGCTCGACGTGCTGAAGGTTGGGCAGGCCAACAGACACCGCAATTATCAAACTTGCCGCCAGCGCGGCGGGTACGTGCCAGCGGCGGGGCCGGGCCTCAGGAGACGAGCGCAGCAAGCGGTCTGCGGCCCCGAGTACCGCGTCGTCATGCGCGGAGGAAGGGCCGGTACCCGCCTGATTCAGCAAACGGTGCATTGCCGCGTCGTCGCTATTTCTGTCGAAGTCGATCATCGTGTCTGGCCTGCTACTGCATTTTTCAGGGCCTTTAGGGGCGCGTTGTTGCACGGTGGTACGCTGTCCAGCAGTCCCGACTGTGCGAAAAGTTCACGGAGCCGGGCAATCGCGTAGCGCTTTCGGCTGTGAACGGTATTCACCGGCACGCCGGCGATGTCGGCGATGGACCTGGCGCTGAAGCCGCAGGCCCACAAGGACACTACCTCTCGCTGCTCAACGGGGAGCTGTCGCAGGGCCGACGTGGTGTGTTGCTCGAGCTGCTGCTCGTGGGTATTGCGTTGCACGCAGTGCTCGGCGTGGCGATTCTGCGCGGCGGGTGTGTGTTCGAACGACTGGCAGCGGGAATGGTCATGCCGCCGCACAAACTGGTCGATGTACAGGTTGCGCCCGAGCGTGTAGAGAAATGTCGTGAAGCGGGCATGCTTCGATGGTTGGTAGACCGGCGTGCCAGCAAACGACTCCAGAAGTTTGAGCCAGCACTGCTGCGACACGTCCTCGGCGATGCGCGGGTCGGCGCTCAGCTTGAGCAGAAACTGGTAGAAATTCTGCCGATGGCGTTCATACACAACGGCGAACGCATCGCGGTCCAGCCGCGAGGCGCAACGGCGCAGCAGGGCCTCGTCTGACCGCTGCTGATCGAGGAACTTGAGCACGGAGTTTTTTCCGGATGGCTTCTGCACATCCGGTAAAGCGACGCCTCTTACGGGATTCCCTCACGCCGCGAAGAAAAAGCGATCCAGCGTGAGGGAATTTCTGCGCGACCGTCGCATTAGTGGGTTATGCAGCCCCTATTCAGGCTTTTCCTTCTGGTTGCCCTCGCCAGCCTCGCGCAGGTGGCGAGCGGTGCCGTGCCCCAGGAAAAAGCTCAGACGGCTGCGTTGGCCAGCGAACGGGGTGACGCGGCCCGCGCACAGGGCGACCTCGCCGCCGCGCTCGAGCACTACCAGGAGGCGGTGGAGCATCTGAGTGTGTCGGGTGTTCCGCAGGCCGGGGCGGCTGACCCCCTGCGAAATCTCGGCACCGTGTCAGCCATGGGCGGCGACCTCGAGACTGCGGAGGATTACTACCAGCAGTCGCTCGCGGTGGCCGAGGCGGCGGGCAACGAGACGGCCGCCGCCCGCGTGCTCAACAACCTTGGCATCCTCAGTGTGCGCCGTGGCGATGTTGCCGGTGCCGAGACCTTTTACCAGCGCGCCCTGGCCATCAACGAGCGTATCGGCGCCTGGCGCTCCCGAAACATAAACCTTTACAACCTGGCGGACGTCGCGGACGCGCGCGGCGACCTTGCCACAGCCATTACGCTCATGCGCCGCTCACTGGCGGGCTTCGAGCAGCTTGGCACCGACAGCCTGCGCATCGCGCAGACCCAGTCCTCGCTCGCTGACATGTTGGTGGAGGCAGGCCAGCTGGGGGAGGCACAGGTGCTGTTTGACGCGGCCCTGTCCACCTACCGCAGGGAAGCCCCGGACTCCCCGGACGTTACGCTGCTGCTCCGTGGCCTGGGCAGCGCGGCGCAGCGTCTGGGCGATGTCGCGTCGGCGGAGCGCTACTTCCTCGAAGTGCTCTCGCGGCACAGGGCCGTGTCAACCAGCAGTGTCGAAACGGCCCAGGCGCATCAGGGCGTTGCCGAGCTGTATCTCGAGACCGCCGACTACGACGCGGCGGAGCGTCATCTGGACGATGCCAGGAAAATCTATGCGCGTGTAGCGCCGGACAGCGTGGAGCTGTCAACGGCGCTTCACGGCCTCGCGCGGGTCCATGCTGCGCGTGCCCAGTACGACGAGGCGCTGGACTACCACGAACGCAGCATTGACGCCCTCGAAGCACAGACCCGCACGCTGGGCGGCGCGGACGATTCCCGCTCCCGGTTCGGTGACCGCTACGCGACGCACTACAAGGAGTACATCGCACTGCTGCAGGAGCGCGGCCTGTCGGCGAAGGCCTTCGAGGTGCTGGAACGCTACCGTGCGCGAAGCATCGTCACGCTGCTGGCCGAGCAGGCGCTGTCGCTCGACAACGAAGTACCGGCAGCGCTGCTGGCCGAGCGCGCACAGTTACAGGAAGACTACGACAAGGCGCAGAACGAGCTGATCGAGCTGGCGCGGGACGGCGCGCCGGAGCCTGACCTTGCCGCGCTCCGTTCGACCATGACCGAGCTTCGCGTGAAGCGGGACGGCGTTGCGCAGCGCATACGATCTTCCGATGCCCGGTCTGCGTCGCTGATCTACCCGCAGCCTGCTGACCTGAACGCCGCGGCACGCAGCCTCGAGGAGGGCACGCTGGCGCTGTCATACAGCGTGCACAGCGACTACACGCTGCTGTTTGCACTGACCCGTGACGCGCTGCGCACCGTTCGCATCCCGGTTGGCGCAGACGCGCTGCGTGAGCAGGTGCGCCGCTTCCGGTTCCTGATAGAGACCGGTCGGGATGCCCGCGCCCCGTCCCCGTCGTCGCTAGCCGCGCTTGGGGCTGCCGGTGCTGCGCTTTATGAATTGCTGCTGCGGCCGGTCGAGGTGTTCGCCGATGCCGAGCGCTTTCTCATTGTTCCGGACGGGCCGTTGCACACCCTGCCTTGGGCTGCACTGGTTGTGCCTGGACGAGACGACCGGCCGCGGTACCTCGTGGAGCAGGTGCCGCTGCACAAGGCGCAGTCGTTGACGCTCTACAGCCGCCTGAGAAGGCCTGCTGTTGCCGAGGCACTCCCGGCCCGCGTGGCAGTGTTCGGCAACCTGTACCAGGACCGGCCTGCGCGCTCCTCCGATGCGACCCGCTTCGCCCACGAACTCAGCAATCTTCAACCGTTGCCCTTCGTCAAACAGGAAATTGACGGCATCAACGCGGTGTTTGCGGCGTCAAGCCGCGTCTACGCCGGCAGCGATGCCACGGAGCGGAACGTGCTGGAAGCCGCGCCACACGCAACCTACCTGCACTTTGCGACGCACAGCGTGATTAATGAGCAGGCGCCGCTGGATTCGGCGCTGGTGCTGAACGGTGGGGCGAAGTCTGGCAACGGCCTCCTGCAGGCGTGGGAGATCATCGAAAAGCTCCGTACAGACGCGTCGATGGTTGTGCTGTCTGCCTGCGACACCGCCCGCGGCATGGAAACCGCCGGCGATGGCCTGGTGGGCCTGACCCGCGCGTTTCACCATGCTGGAGCGCGCTCTGTTGTGGCGTCGCAGTGGCAGGTGTCCGACCAGTCGACGGCGACGCTGATGACCTCCCTCTATCGGCACCTCGGTGCCGGTCGATCCCGTGACGCAGCGCTGCGAGAGGCACAGCGCGCGCTGATCGGTGACGCTGTCTTTTCGCATCCGTACTACTGGGCGGCGTTCGAGCTGTCTGGGTGGTACCGGTAGGCTCCGGGGCAAGCGCATCGCACCGGGTATTTCGGTACCATGCGCATCGGAACAAACCTGCTGCGGAGAAGCCGATGCCAAAGGCAAGCGATATCAAGAAGGGCGCCATCGTGCGTTTTCGTGACAAGGTGTGCGCGGTGCGCCGGCTGGAGATTCGCACGCCGTCCTCCCGGGGCAGCAACACTCTCTACAAAATGCGCCTGCAGGACGTGCAGTCAAAGCAAAACTTCGAGGAAACCTTCAAGGGCGACGACGTGCTTGGCGACGTCGACTTCGTGCGCCGCCAGGCAAGCTACTCGTACTTCGACGGTGAGCTGTATGTGTTCATGGATGACGAGGACTTCTCCCAGTACGCGCTCAACGCACAGGATTTGGAAGGCCAGGACGGCTACCTGACTGAAGGCTTGACCGGCATCCTCGTGATGCTGATTGATGGCACGGCCGTCGGCATCCAGCTGCCGCCTACGGTGGACCTGGAGATCGTTGAGACCTCGCCGGCGCTCAAGGGCGGAACGGTTACGAAGCGCAGCAAGCGCGCGGTGCTCGCCGGCGGCGTCGAAGTGCAGATTCCCGAGTATCTCGCCCAGGGCGAGGTCGTGAAGGTGAACACCGAGACCGGCGAGTTCGTGTCCCGCGCCTGAACGCGCCTGGCGGCAGGGCTCAGTGGCGGGTGCGCTGAAGCTCACCCTTGAACAGCTTCATCAGCACTTCGATGTTCGGCACGCCGGCGTAGTTGAGCCGCGTGATGAACGCGATCCGCCGGTGAGGGGAGGCCTCGTTGAGGCGCACTGCGCGGAGTTCGGAGCTTCCCCCCAGCAGCTGGTCCAGGGCCATCTCCGGCACGACCGTGGAGCCCATGTGGCCGGCGACCATCTGAATCAGCGTGTACATGCTGGTTCCGGCGAGCGACCGGCGCATGCGCCCCGCCTGCAGCTTGCACACTGCGAGCGCATGGTCGCGGAGGCAGTGGCCCTCGCCAAGCAGCAACAGTGAGGCGTCCTGCAGCTGGCCAGTATCGATGGTGTCGAGCTCCGCGTACTCGCTGCCCTCGTGGGTCACCAGGAACAGGTCCTCCTGCCAGAATTCGAAGGCGTGCAGGTTGTCGACCTCATAGGGCAGGGCGAGCACCGCCGTGTCGATCTCACCGTTGCGTACTTTTTCAACCAGCACGTGCGACTGTTCTTCCACAATCGTTAGCTCAAAGTCCGGGAACTGGCGACGAACCGCCGGCAGCACCTTTGGCAGCAGGTAGGGGCCGATTGTCGGAATGACGCCGAGGGACATCGGGTATGTCAGGGGGTCCTGTTGGAGCCTGGCGATGTGGTACAGCTGATCAACCTCGGTTTCGATTGCGCGGGCGGTTCGCAGAATCTGTTCGCCCACCGGGGTAACGAGCACTTTCTTGTTGTCGCGTTCGAAAATCTGCGCCCGGAGCTGATTTTCCAGCTCCGAAATGGCCGTGCTCAGGGCTGACTGGGACACCGAGCAGGCCTCGGCGGCCTTGCGGAAATGCCGGGTACGATCCACGGCCACGGCGTAGTGCAACTGCTTCAGGGAAATCATGTTTTTCCTTTTCAATCTGAAAAATTGAACAACAAGATTAATTATATTCGATTTACTGGAAGATGTAACCCGGTCAGACTGTGTCTACAGGCTGGCAACAGTCGCTGTTTTTCCCCCAAACCAAGATGACGGAGACCCTTTCATGACCCTGATTAACAAGCCCATTCCCGAGTTCAAGGCAGAAGCGTTCCACAATGGTGAGTTCAAGACGATCACCAGCGACGACGTGAAGGGCAAGTGGTCGATCTTCCTGTTCTACCCGGCGGACTTCACGTTTGTGTGCCCGACCGAACTCGAAGACATGGCCAAGTTCTACGAAGAGCTGCAGAGCCTCGAGGTCGAGGTCTACGCGGTCTCCACCGACACGCACTTCGTGCACAAGGCGTGGCACGACAGCAGCGATGCGATCAGCAAGGTGCGCTACCCGATGATCGGCGATCCCACCGGCGCCATCACCCGCGGTTTCGACATTATGGTCGAGGAAGACGGCCTGGCCCTGCGCGGCACCTTCCTGGCCAACCCGGAAGGCATCGTGAAGGTTGAGGAAGTCCACGACCTCGGCATCGGCCGCAGCGCGAAGGACATGGTGCGCAAGGTCAAGGCTGCACAGTACGTCGCGGCTAACGACGGCGAAGTGTGCCCGGCAGCCTGGGAAGCCGGTCAGGAAACCCTGACCCCCTCGCTGGACCTCGTCGGCAAGATCTAACGATCGATCGACACGACAGCCGGGGCGGCATTACTGCCGCCCCGGTTTCTAAAACCGCGGCTTTTGCCGCACCGGATTCAACGATTAAGGAGTTGGCATGTTAAGCCCCGAAATTCTTCAGGCGGTAAAGAGCTACACCGAAAAGATGGACAAGGCGGTAACCCTTGTGCTCCAGACGGGCGAGCATGCCAAGCGCGACGAGCTGGTGGGTTTCCTGGAGGGTTTTGCCTCCGCCTCCGACCTGCTGTCGTTTGAGCAGCGCGACACCAAGGGCGCGCTGCGCAGTCCCCTGAGCTTCTCACTTGAGACTGACGGCGCCCCGACGGGCATCGTGTTCTCCGGTATTCCGGGCGGGCATGAGTTCAACTCGCTGGTGCTGGCAGTGCTCAACGCCGGCGGCGTACCGGTAAAACTGGACGACGGCATCGCGCGACTGGTACGCGCCGCACGCGAGCCGCTCAGCTTCGAAGTGTTCGTGAGCCTGAGCTGTCACAACTGCCCGGACGTCGTCCAGGCACTCAACCAGTTTGCCGTGCTGAACGAGGGCATCTCGGTTGAAACGATCGACGGTGGCCTGTACCAGGACGTCATCGAGGAGCGCAACATCCAGGGCGTGCCGACGGTGTTCCTGAACGGTGAGTTGTTCGCCAACGGCAAAATCGACCCGGCGCAGATACTCGACAAGCTGCTGGAGCGCGACCCTTCGCTCGCCACATCCGCGACCGACGCGCAGCCGGCGCTGCCGCTGCAGGACGTCACGATTATCGGATCCGGTCCTGCCGGCGTGTCGGCCGCAATCTATGCGGCGCGCAAGGGCCTGGCGGTGACCATCATCGGCGACCGTTTCGGCGGCCAGCTCAAGGACACGATGGGCATTGAAAACCTGATTTCCGTGCCGCAGACAACCGGCCCGGAGCTTTCGGGCGCGTTGCACACGCATCTTGCCGAGTACGACGTTACTCTGAAGGAACACCTGCGGGTATCGAGCATCGACACCGGCAACATCAAGACGGTGCATCTCACATCCGGTGAGGCGATCAGGACGAAAACGGTCGTCGTCGCTACCGGCGCCAAGTGGCGTGAGCTGGGCGTGCCGGGCGAGCGCGAGAACATCGGTAACGGCGTGGCCTACTGCCCGCACTGTGACGGTCCGTTCTTCAAGGGCCGTGACGTTGCGGTGGTCGGTGGCGGTAACTCGGGCGTTGAAGCCGCGCTGGATCTCGCCGGCATCGTTCGCTCAGTGACCGTGCTCGAGTTCATGCCAACGCTGAAGGCTGACAAGGTGCTGGTGGACCAGGCCGAGCGCCGTGACAACATCACCCTGATGACGAACGTGGCCACAAAGCAGATCGTGGCGCAGGACGGCAAGGTGACCGGCATCGAGTACGAAGACCGGGCGACGGGTGACGTTTCGACGCTGCCGTTTGCTGGCGTCTTCATCCAGATTGGCCTGGTGCCGAACAGTGACTTCCTCGAAGGCGTCGTTGACCTTTCCGAGTATGGCGAGGTTGTTATCGACGAACGTGGCCGCACGAGTGAGCCGGGCATCTTCGCCTGCGGCGATGTCACTACGGTGCCGTACAAGCAGATCGTAGTAGCCCTCGGCGAAGGCTCGAAGGCGTCGCTTGCCGCGTTCGAATACCTCCTGCTGCACGACACGGAAGACGCGCAGGCCGCCGCGGCCTAGAAAGGCCCGGGTAGTTCAATAAGGGGATGCCGCTGGTTGGCCTGCGGCATCCCAAGCCATTACACTGCCGCCTGAGCGGCGCTGCCCCCAGCGCCGGTGGAGGGCGGTTTGGCGAGTAACGAGAGTCAGCGTGAGCGGGGCGGCGAGCTGGTAGCGGCGCTCGCCTCCGGCGGTCGCTTGCTGCTTGGCACCGTCCGCGACATTCTCCCGATCGTGCTCGTGACCGGCTTTTTTCAGCTGGTCGTCATTCGACAACCCATCGACAACTTCGCCGACATTGCGATCGGGCTTATCTTCGTACTGCTCGGCCTGACGATTTTCATCCAGGGTCTTGAGACGGCGCTATTTCCCATCGGCGAATCGCTCGCCGGTGCGTTTGCACAGAAAGGCAACGTGCCTTGGCTTCTGCTGTTTGCCTTTGGCTTGGGCTTTGGCACAACCGTAGCTGAGCCTGCGCTCATTGCAGTGTGCGACGAAGCGGCGAAAACGATGGCGGCGGCCGGTGCACTGGAGTCAACGAACGACGCGATGGCGAACTTTGCGCTGGCGTTGCGCTACACCGTGGCCGCCGCGGTGGGCACATCCATCGTGATCGGCGTTCTGCGCATCCTGGTCGGCTGGCCTATCCAATGGCTGATTATCGGCGGCTACGTGATCGTGGTGGTTCTTACCGCCTTTGCGCCAACCGAAATCATCGGCATTGCCTACGACTCGGGCGGCGTCACCACCTCCACCATTACGGTGCCGCTGGTCACGGCGCTCGGGGTTGGGCTGGCGCGGTCTATTCGCGGGCGCAACCCGATGGTCGAAGGCTTTGGCCTTATCGCGTTTGCGAGCCTGGCGCCGATTATCTTTGTGTTGATCTTCGGACTGGCGGTGTAACGCATGGGCGGATGGCTGACACTCACGCTGGAGACGCTGCGGGACACGGTGGTCGACGTGATTCCCATCGTGGTGGTGCTCGGCTTTTTCCAGCTCGTAGAGATCGGAAGCGTCGTGTAGGGAAAGAGTGTAAGCACTGGTGTGGATCTCGGGGGGGGGCGG
>JBCAXP010000163.1:0-9757 GCA_038533995.1 Pseudomonadota bacterium | reverse complement strand
CAGCCGTTCCGCGCTGCCGGTCTCGATGGCAAAGCGCGGGATGAGGCCGAACACCATGCGGATGCCGAACGCCGGCACGGCGAGTCCCAGGCCGCGGGCCACAATGCCTGACATGAACTGCACCAGCAGATTGATGGTGATCATGCTGAAGATCAGGTTCTGCAGCAGGCTCAAGGGGGCGCGGAAACGGTCGAAGTCATCGACGAACGCGTTTACGTTGTTGAACAGCCCGGCAATGCCCATCACCGCGATCAGGGGCACCAGCCACGCTACGAAACGAAACGGGCGCAGCGCATTGGCAAGGCCGGCAAACAGGCCGTCGGGGTTGAACCACTTCCAGATGCCGCCATCGGCGCGACCGGCGGCGCGCGCCGAGTCGTCAGCGTCGCCAAAATCTTCGGGGTTGGCATCACCAGCACCGATAAACTGTCCGGAAAGCTCGAGGTCCTCGAGTGCCGGGTCGTTTTCGAGCTCAGCAAGGTCCTCTTCAAGAATGTCGTCGAACGAAGCCTCGTGAGCCTGGTGCCTGGCCCGGCCCTGGCCGCGACGGCCGCCGCGCGGGCCGCGACCGCGGCGCCGGCGGGCTGCACCCGGCGGTAGTTCAGCGCCTTGTCCGGCCCCTCGTTCGAACCCTTGATCGACCTCTCGTTCGACCCCTTTTTCGACAATGGGCTCCGCGACGGCAGGCAGGTTCGAATCGCTGGCGGCCGCGGCACCGGTGGCGCCCGGCTCGTCGAGCAGATTCCAGTCGCGCAGCATGCCGATGAAATCGTTCAGTTGTTCGAGGGTTATCTCAAGGTCAAAGCGCTCACGGAACTGTTCCATCGTGACGACAGGGCCGGTTTCCCCGTCGAGCCGGCGAAGCAGGAAGTCCTCTTCTTCGCCAAACTCGTAGGCCTCACCGGACTGCGGGTCGATGACCGTGTTCACCATGTTGTTGTTGTCGCGCGTGCGCACGCAGTCGACGTCTGGCCTCAAACGGGGCCAGCTCAGGTCGGATTTGCCCTGCTGCGATGCACTATCGGCGCCTTCGTTGTCTGGCTGTCCGACGCGCTGTTGATTGGCCGTCATTCCTTCAGCGATGCCTCGTTATTCGAATCTGCGAGCGCGCCTGCGGCGGCCGGCACGCCCACTTTTCGTGCGACGCAATAATTTCCGTTTGACATATGATTACAGCGACATAGAGCGCCTAATCCAGTCATGCTAGCACATCTGGACTATTGTAGAAGTACTCGCTGCACATGCCTGAAGATAGGGCAATTGAGCGCTGTTTCGCATTACGTCAACCATCCGTTGACCGGTTCGCCAACAGCGGTCTACACTCCTATGCTGTAGCGCCGCACAACGGTCGGCGTCCACAGGGATTTGGTTCGCAGACTGAAGAAGAAAGGCCACCCCCAGCCGTCATTCGCGGCCCGGTAGCCGGTCAACAAGACTCCGGTCTGCGAGTTCCGCTGAAACTATCGAAAAAACTGACCAGGCGGTGACGTTGATGAAAGTAGATACGAGCTACGAGCCATACTCGCAGGAACCTGAATATATCGAAGCCAACCGGGCGCTGCTCGCGGAGCTCAGCCTCGGCAGCGTGCACCGAGTGCTCGATCTTGCCTGCGGCACCGGTCTTCTCACCGATTTGCTGTTCACGATGAAGCCGGACATTGCCGTCAATGGCATCGACCTGTCGGCCGAGTCGCTGGACATTGGCCGCCGCCTGTTCACGGAGAAGGGCCTGCTCGTCAACAGCCAGGGCGAGCTGGACGAGGCCGCCGCCGCCGGGCGTGGCGCCTACCTGATGGTTGAGGGTAGCGCTGACGACCTCAACTTCGCCGACGAGACCTTCGATCTGGCCATGATGGGTAACGCGATCCACCTGATGCCGGACAAGGCCCAGTTCCTGTCTGCCGTGTCCCGGGTGTTGAAAAAAGGCGCGCCGTTCACCTTCAACTCGGTGTTCTTTACCGGCACGTTCGCGGAGGGCAGCGAGGCTCTCTACACGGAGTGGATGAAGGAAGCGGTCATTATTTTGAACAAGCGCAATGCTGCCCTGCGAGCCGAAGGCAAGCCTGGCATCCCGCGCAAGCGTGGCACCGCCGGCAAAGCGTTTGACAAGGACTGGAAGACGCCGGACCAGTGGTCGCAGATGCTGGCGGACGCTGGCCTCAAAACTACGCGTACGTACAAGCGGCCCATTCCGATCACCCAGCGCGGCCTGGAGCTCGTGGGTGCCTACGGCGGCCTCGCCGAAGTGCTGATGAGCGGTTACCCGGTCGATATCGCGAGCGAGTGCCTGCAGGAAGCGGCCGGCATCGCGTTCAAGAAGCTCGGCATCACGGAAGTTACCCGCTACTGGCTCGAGATTACCGCCGAGAAGGCCTGAGCGGGATCGGCTACAGCAGGAAGCCCAGCGGCGGGTCGGCGCTGCTGGGCGAGTAAAACGTCCCGACGTTTGGCAGCACCGTTTCCAGGTCGCTGCGTTCCACGCCGAGCCACAGCGCCAGTTCGGCGAAGTAAGCGTCGACCGACGTGGTGGGCGCATAGATGCCGCGGCCCACATCCAGTGGACTGTTCGCCGCGAGCAACGGGTAGTCTCCGTACACTTCACCGCCGCTTACCGCGCCGCCCATGACCATGTGATGCCCGCCCCAGCCGTGGTCAGAACCGCGTCCGTTTGACGTCAACGTGCGGCCGAAATCCGAGATGGTGAAGGTCGTGACGCAGTCCCACACACCAAGCTCCACGAGCGCGTCGCGAAACGCACTCAGGCCCTGGCTGATCTGCGGCAGCATCCGAGCCTGGTTCGCCAGTACCTCGTCATGGTGGTCCCAGCCGCCCACCGTAATGAAAAACGTCTGCCGGTTTGCCCCCAATGCGTCGCGTGCGCTGATGGTGCGTGCGACCTGCCGCAGGCTGGCCGAAAAGGTATCGCTACCGAACGCGGTTGTCAGCGGCGTCGCGGCACCGAGCGCGTCGGCGAACAGGCGCTGACCGTCAATCGCCTGGCGCAGCCGGCCGGCGTACTCACGACGCAGCAAGTGCTCGTGATTTACTGACAGCAGCGCGTCCACTGCCTGCTGGCGAAAGCTGCCGAAGTTTGTGCCGTCGCCATAGGAGCCGAGCCTGACTGCGCCGTCGCCGGTCGCGTTGATGGCGTAGGGGGCAATCTGCCCGCCGCTCTGGAACAGGTTGTTGCCGGACAGCGAGATGTTCATCGACAGGCCGTTGGCAAGGTTGGCCGGCTGCAGAAGGTCCGAGACGCGGCCGCCCCAGCCCTGCGCTGCACGGCGGTCGGGCAGAGCGGTTTGCCATTGCGCAATCTGGTCCGAGTGCGAAAAGAGTCCCAGCGGAAGACGGGCGGTGCCGGCATCGACGGCGGCGGCGTCCACTGGTTCGATAAGCGTACCGACATTAGCGACAAAGGCGAGGTCGCCGCTGGCGTAGAGCGACTGCACTTCCGGCATGCCAGGATGCAGCGCGAGCTGGCGACCGTCCGCTGTTGTGCCGGCCAGTGGCAACAGCTCAGCCTCGGAAAGGGCGAGATCCGCGCGAATCGACTGGTATTCGGCAAACTGATCGGCATCCGACGGAAGCAGCATGTTGTACGAGTCGTTGCCGCCGGCCAGGAGTATGCAGACGAGGGCACCGTAGTCGCCCGCTGTGTTGGCGGCCGCAGTGCGCGCAAGGCCCAGCTGCAGCAGCGAACCGGACACGGTGGCGGAGGCCATTCCCAGTGAGCAGCCGTGCGTGAGAAAGGCGCGTCGTGTGAGTGCGGGCATTACTGGCGTACCGTGTAATCAGGCGAAATCAGCAGAAGATAGAGTGCCGTGCGCAGCCTGAGATCGAGGTCCGGGGTTGCGGTTACCGCGTCAAGGATGACGTCGCGGCTGGCGGTGGACAGCTGACCGTGCGTTAAAAGAACGTCGAGTTCGTCGATCAGAGCCGCCGGGTCGTCGGCAAGGGCCAGGTAGTTGCTCAAGTCGAGCGTCATGGGCGCGAAGGGCTCTGGCAGGTCGGTGATCCGGCCGGAGGTCACCGCCAGGTCGAGCAGATTCGCCATGCCGACGACCGTGGTGCTCGTGACGATTTGCAGCTCCGGCGCAACCATGCCGGCGTCGGCGATTGCGCCTGCCGGGGAATGATCCGGCAGGTAGAAATTGAACACGCTCGGCGATGAGAGCGGGTGTTGTGCAGCCAGCTCCTGGAGTGGAATTCCGGTGTACGCAATGAAGCCGTCGGCCGCGCTTGCGTTGAACTGTCGCAGCAGTCCGGCGAGCCGTGCGACAGGTTCCCGGACTTTGCCAGTTGAGCTACTCGCAGCGGCTGGCGCGCTGGCTTCTACGTCGAGAAGGACGGCGGCGATAACCGCCTTCAGGTCGCCCCGCGGGGCACCGAACTCGCCGTTGAACACACGAGCCACTCTTTCGACGTAGGAAGGCGAGGGGTTTGACGTTACCAGTCGCTGGATAAGCTGGCGCGCAAAAAACGGCGCGGTGTTCGGATGCTGGAAGAGGTTATCGATGGCAGCGTCAATGTCCTGTGTGCCGGTCTGGCCGTCCGGAATAATCGCGCCGTTGAGCAGGTGCTTGGTTCCCGGTTCATGGAACGCGTCGAACATTGCCATGGGCAAGCGGAAATCGCCTTCCCGGTTGCCAAAAAACGCGTCGGTGCCGCCAAAGGACAGGCCGGTGAACACTTTGGCAAACTCGCGAATGTCGCCATTGTTGTAGGTCGCGATGGGTTTGCCGTCACCGTCAAGACGCTGGCTGCCGTCAAGGTTGAGTTCGTAGAGGCCTATCGTGAACAGCTGCATGACTTCGCGCGCGAAGTTCTCGTCGGGAAAGGTATTGGCAGCCGGGTTGGCCTTGCGGTTGTTTGCGTGACTGAGGTAGATGCCCATCGCAGGGTGCAGGGCGACTGCGCGCAGGAGGTCGCGGAAATTTCCGAATGCGTTGTCGAGCAGCATGTCGTAGTAGCTCGTGAGCGCAATCGGGTCACCGAGAAGCTGCGTCACGCTGTCCGACACAACAAAGATTTCGCTGAGTGCGAAAGCCACGCGCTGGCGCACGACATCCTCAGCGGTCACCGTGTGGTGCCACCAGGCAATGCGACGCAGCGCGAAGTAGATTTCAAACTCAGGCAGAAGATCGACCAGTTCGCCGCTTTCCCATCGCGCGACTAGTTCCTCGACGGTGGTCATGTGGCGGGTCGCTGGCAGCTCGAACTGCTCTTCCAGCCACGCGGCATGTCCGGTAGCCGCCACCGTATTGAGCATTTCCGGCGGCAATCCGAAGGCCGCCTGATCGGCGAAACGCGAGGCGGCCTCGAGGGCTGCCTTCGTGACCGGTGCTGGGGGTGCAGGGCCCGGTCCCGGATCCGGCTCCGGGTCGGTTTCCGGGTCGGGATCCGGCGGCGGAGATGGCTGGGGTGCTGGCGAAGGATCCGGCGCCGGTGGCGCATCCGGAAGCTGGCCAACGGGCTCCGCGACGGCATCGTCGCCGCCGCCACCACCACCGCAGGCGGCCGTGAGGCACAGCAGAAAAACGGCGCAGGCGCGGAGCGCGGCGGTGAGTGGGCCTGAGGTGCCCGGGTCGCGGCAAAGCGGGATCATGAGCTGGCGTTGCGTTTAGGAGGACAAACCGATCGGAGGGGCGACAGGGCGGAGTGTACGGCGGGGCTGCGCTGCGGAGCGGAACTGCGTCGCAGTTTTGAGCCGTTCCGGCGTGAATTCCCCGGTGTCCGGGCCGCGGTGCAACATAATAGTGCGTTAAATCGGCCTCCGCACCACAATCGGGCGCTTTATCCGGTCTTGTTCTCAACCGGAAAACATAATAAGGAACAAGCGGTTAAATACGGCGACGGGAGCGCAGGCGGAGCTTCCACAGGATTGTAAAACAGGCTGGAATCCCGGCGCCTTGTGCGCTACACTCGAGGGCAATAATAAAACCACATCGGACTGCAAGCCGCGCGTCGACGGCACACTCCGATGTCGGAACACCTAGGGAGAGAAGCAATAATGAAATGCTCCGTTCTACTGCGGCAGGCGGCTTTTGGTCTGGTGGCACTCACCGCAACGTCGGTGGCGTCGGCTTCCAGCTACGCTTTCTTTGCAACGTTTACCGACTTCGGCACACCGGCTGACCCGGCTCCCGACATTTTCACAATCTCGAACATCTCAGATCCGGGCATTACGCTTGACCAGATCGTTATCGATCTGAGCGGCGCCGCTAACTTCCCGGTCTTCGATACTCTCGACGGTGCCTCCGCAAGTTACAACTACGGCGCGGCGAATGGCGCGCCCATTACGGCTTTCAGCGCACCTGACGTTGGCTATGTGGACCTGACGATGGCGCAGCAGTCAGCGCTGGAAGAAGGCCAGGTGCTCACGCTCGACTTTACCGACTTCGATGCCGGCGAGGCTTTCGCCTTCACCACCGACCTCGACGACGTGATCGACTTCTTCGTAAGCGGTTCCGAGATGGCAGGTGCGATCTTCACCGTCACGTTCACGGACGCGAACGGCAACACGTTCACCGACTCCGGCCTGTTCCGCGAAGCTCTTGGCACGTCTGCGAACAACGACGCGTTCGCTGTTGTGAAAGGCACCGTTGCCCCAATTCCGGTACCGGGAGCGCTGCTCCTGATGATGTCGGCGCTTGGTGGCCTTGGCGCAGCCCGCTTCCGGAAAGCCTGACAGACGGCAGGCCCGCCGGCGCGGGCTACGCACTTTGACCATACGGCCGCACCTTCCGGGTGCGGCCGTTTTCATTGCGCAAGAGTACAGTGGTTGACGGTATGGGCCGCGGCGAGGGCCTGTGGCACAGTGAATACCGGTTACGACCTGATGACGCCGGAGGCACCATGACCAAGCTCAGTGTGAACGTAAACAAAGTAGCCCTGATGCGGAACGCACGCGGAGGCGATTGGCCCAGCGTTCCGGAAGCGGCGAGGCTGTGCCTGGACGCAGGCGCTCACGGCATCACCGTGCACCCGCGACCTGACCAGCGCCACATTACCGTTGACGACGTGTTTACCGCCGCCGAGGTAGTAGCCGAGGCTGGCGCACCCATTGAGTACAACATGGAGGGCAACCCGTTTTCGGATCCGGCGGGCAGCTACCCGGGCTTCATTGAGCTGGTCGAGAAGGCGCGTCCAACGCAGGTGACCCTCGTACCTGACAGCGTTGACCAGGTAACGTCCAACCACGGGTGGGATCTTGAGAAGGACGGCGACCGGGTGCGCGACGTGGTTTCACGGCTCAAGGCGTCAGGGTGCCGCGTAAGCCTATTCATGGACGCAGAGCCGGAAGCCTGTGCCGCCGCTGCCGCTACAGGCGCCGATCGAATTGAGCTCTACACGGAAGACTACGCCAGGGCGCACGAGCGGGGCGAAGGCGCGACCCAGCTAAGGCGTTATGCCGCCGCCGCCGAGGCTGCTCAGGGTGCCGGCCTCGGCGTCAATGCCGGCCATGATCTGAACCTTGCCAACCTCGGGGACTTTTGCACCATTCCCGGTATTCTCGAAGTATCCATCGGACAGGCCCTGGTCGGTGATGCCCTGATGCATTATGGCCTGCGCGAGGCCGTGCGCCGTTACCTCGCGTGCCTCCCTGTCGCGGTGTAACTCGCGGCTGCCGTTGCATTTGCTTGTCGCCCGAAGGCGCTTGTCGTAGGCTTGCGCGTTCGCAGTCGCGGGCACGCTTTGGCCCGGGCGTAGCGGAGCGAAGGCACAGGGGTCAACATGACTTGGATCGTTCACAAATTTGGTGGCAGCAGTCTTGCCGATGCGGCGCGCTACCGGCGCGCGGCCAGCATCGTTGCCGGCTGGCGCGGCGGCCACCAGGCGGTGGTTGTGTCGGCAGTACGCGGCGTGACGGACAGCCTGGAGCGCCTGGTGCAGGAAGCCAGCAGCCGTGACGATGCCTATCTCGAACGCCTCCAGGGACTGCAGACTCTGCACGAGGCCATAGCCGCGGAGCTTCTGGACGGCGCAAGCCACGAGCGCTTCACAATGATGCTGCGAGAGGACTGCGAGCAGATTGCCGACATCCTGCGAGCGGCCTACCTGCTTCGGTCCGCCGCGCGTAATGTCTGGGACCTGGTCTGTGGGTACGGTGAGCTGTGGTCATCAAACCTGCTCACCGGGCTCATGAGCAGCGATGACGCGTTCAGCGATCCGGTGCAACTGCTCGATGCGCGGGACGTACTCACGATCGACAGCGGTGAACTCGGCCCGGTCGTCGACTGGACCACTTCTCGTCAAAGTATCAGTGCGAAGATTCCGCCGGACTTTGTCGGCCACGTGGTTATTCCAGGGTTCATTGCACGGCTCGCGGACGGTGTGCAGGCGACGCTTGGCCGCAACGGCAGCGACTACTCCGCGTCAATCTTTGGTGCGCTGCTTCACGCCGAGGAAATCAACATCTGGACAGACGTCAGCGGCGTCATGAGCGCGGATCCCGGCCTTGTCGCCGACGCTGCCGTGATCGATGCGCTGTCGTACAACGAGGCCATGGAGCTGGCGTACTTCGGTGCGAAGGTGCTGCATCCGCAGACGATGGGCCCGGCGATCGAACGGCGTATACCGATTTATATTCGCAATTCCTTCGAGCCCCAGGCGCCCGGCACAAAAATTGGCGTCGCCGCTTCCGACGGTCATTCCATCAAGGGCATTACGACCATCGACGGCGTCGCGCTGCTGAACGTCGAGGGTGCGGGCATGATTGGCGTGCCAGGCACGGCCCATCGCATTTTCAAGGCGCTTCGGGAAGGCGGAATCTCTGTCGTCATGATCTCGCAGGGCAGTTCGGAGCATTCCATCTGTTTTGTCGTGCCGGCCGAGCACGCGGAACGCGCGGCGGAAAAGGTGTCCGAGGGCTTTGCCCGGGAGCTGGAAGAAAAGCAGATCCATAGCGTCACCGCGCACGGCCCGTGCAGCATCCTTGCAGTGGTCGGTGACGCGATGACTGGAACCCCCGGCGTCGCGGCCAAGGTATTCAGCAGCCTCGGTGAGGCGGGCATTAACGTACGTGCCATCGCCCAGGGTTCGTCGGAGCGCAATATCTCAGCGGTGATCGATGCCGCTGATGCACGACGCGCCCTGCTTGCCGTGCATTCGCGCTTTTACCTGTCACCGCAAACACTGTCGATTGGCGTTATCGGACCGGGTGTCGTTGGCGGCGTGTTCCTCGATCAGCTGGCCGGTGAGGCAGAGCGCTTGCGTGACCGCTCCAACGTGGACCTGCGTGTCCGGGGCATCGGCAATTCGCGCACGATGTTGCTCGACGAGGGCGCGGTGGATCTCGACGGTTGGCGAAAGCGGTTCGACGGTGCCGATGAGCCCATCGACCTCGATCAGTTTGCCGACTTCGTGCAGGCCGATCACCTGCCACACGCGGTTATCGTGGACTGCAGCGCAGATCAGGGTGTCGCCGATCGCTACGTCGATTGGCTGGCGCGCGGCATCCATATCATTACGCCAAACAAGCGGGCCAGCACGTCGAGCATGGACTACTACCGGCGCATCCAGGACGAGCGCCGCAACGGCGAGGCGCATTACCTGTACGAGACCACGGTGGGTGCCGGCCTGCCGCTGCTGCACACAATGCGCGACCTGCGGGAAACGGGCGATCGCATCCTGAGCGTGCAGGGGGTTTTTTCCGGCACGCTGGCATACCTTTTCAACGTGTATGACGGCAGTCGACCGTTTTCGGACATCGTGCGTGAGGCTCGATCAAGCGGCTACACCGAACCTGACCCGCGGG
>JBCAXP010000162.1:0-9759 GCA_038533995.1 Pseudomonadota bacterium | reverse complement strand
CGCGCCGACCATCAGTGCGCCCACAAGGCCCGGCCCGGCCGTGTATGCCACGCCGTCGGCGCGCTCGACGCCGGCGTCCCCAAGCGCCTGCTCGATCAGCGGCACCAGCTTGCGAATGTGATCACGGGAGGCGAGCTCCGGCACTACGCCGCCGTAGTCGGCATGCACGGCGACCTGGCTGTGGACCACGTGCGAGAGCAGTCCCCGAGTCGAGTGATAGACCGCGACAGCCGTCTCGTCACAGGACGTCTCGATGCCTAAGGTATTGAAATTATTGCCGTGCAGCTTCGTCATCGGCGTACTGTACCCAAATTGGCTTAGCCGCGCTCGCCTTCCCGCGCGACATTGACGAGAGTTTTTGCAAAACGACAGGGCCACTTGTACACTAGCGGGCTTTTCCCGGTCGCACAGGGGATAATCCCGTGCGCCACGACATTTGACCAGAGGACAATTCATGCCCAGCGTTCGCATCCGCGAAAACGAGTATTTCGACGCCGCCCTGCGCCGCTTCAAGCGCGCCTGTGAAAAAGCCGGCATTCTGACCGAACTTCGTCGCCGCGAGTACTACGAAAAGCCCACTCAGGAACGCAAGCGCAAGAAGGCCGCTGCCGTGAAGCGCCATGCAAAGCGCATTTCCCGGGACGCCTCCCGCCGCAAACGCCTGTACTGATCCGTAGGTCCCGCCATGGCGATCAAGGACCAACTCCAAGCTGACGTTAAAACCGCGCTGCGCGCCTCCGACAAGGGGCGGCTCATGGTTTTGCGCATGGCACTTGCTGCCGTCAAGCAACGCGAGGTCGACGACCGCGTCGAACTCAATGACGACCAGGTGATGGCCGTCATCGAGAAAATGGTGAAGCAGCGCCGCGAGTCCATCGCCCAGTTCGACAAGGGCGGGCGCACCGATCTTTCCGACAAGGAACGGGCCGAGATAGAAATTCTCACGCCCTACCTCCCCGAGCAGCTGTCCGAGGCCGAGCTCCAGCAGCTCGTAACCGATATAATCACTGACACCGGTGCCTCCGGCATGAAGGACATGGGCAAGGTGATGGGTCAGATCAAGGCCCGTGCCGCCGGCCGGGCAGACATGAGCGCCGTTGGCGCCCTGGTGCGCGCCCGTCTCGGTGCGTGAGGCTTCCGCCCGGTAACGCGCTCCTTTGCCCGGCAAGATCCCGAAGCAATTCATTGACGACCTGATAGGCCGTGTCGACATTGTCGATGTCATCGGCAAGCGCGTACAGCTGAAAAAGGCAGGCCGCGAGTACAAGGCCTGCTGCCCCTTCCACGACGAGAAAACGCCCTCCTTCACGGTGAGCGCCACGAAGCAGTTCTATCACTGCTTCGGCTGCGGCGCACACGGCACGGCGCTCGGCTTCCTGATGGAGCACGACCGGCTCAACTTTGTCGACGCGGTGGAAGCACTGGCGCAGGACCTGGGGCTGGAGGTGCCACGCGAGGGAGGCGACGCCCCGGTGCGGCCGCGCACGAGCTACTACGAGATCATGGAACGCGTGGCGGGGTTCTACAGCCAGACCCTCAAGAACGATACTCGCGCGGTTGAATACCTGAAAAACCGGGGTCTTACCGGCGAAGTCGCGGCCGAATTCCAGCTGGGCTTCGTACCCGACGGCTGGGACACGGTGCTGAAGCGCTTCGGTGACAGCCCCGAGGCGGTAGCCCGGCTGGAGGCAGTGGGTCTCGTGAAGCGCCGCGAAGGCGGCCGGGACGGCCACTATGACCGCTTTCGCGACCGCATCATGTTCCCGATACGGGACCCGCGCGGTCGAGTGATCGCGTTCGGCGGCCGGGTGCTGGACAAAGGCGAGCCGAAGTACTTGAATTCACCGGAAACGCCGCTTTTCCACAAAGGCCGCGAGCTCTACGGACTGTACGAGATTCGCCAGGCCCGGCAGGATTTTTCCCGCCTGCTGGTGGTCGAAGGCTACATGGACGTAATCGGCCTTGCGCAAGCCGGCATCCGCAACGCGGTAGCCACGCTCGGTACGGCAACGACAGTGGAGCACCTGCGGGCGTGCTTCCAGCTCACCCAGGAGGTGGTCTTCTGTTTCGACGGCGACCGCGCTGGCCGGGCAGCCGCCTGGCGGGCGCTTGAGAATTCGCTGAGCGGGCTGCGCGATGACCGGCAGCTGTCATTCCTGTTTCTGCCCGACGGCGAGGACCCGGACTCACTGATTCGAAAGGAAGGCCGGCCGGCGTTCGAGCGGCGCCTTGACGACGCTCTGCCCCTGTCGGAGTTCGTTGTAGAGCGGCTCACGTCGGAGCTGGATACCGCTAGCATCGACGGCCGCGCAAGGCTTGCCGCGGCGGCGCGCCCTGTGTTCAACCGAATCCCCGAGGGCGTGTTTCGCGAATTGTTGAACGATCGGCTGGCCGACGCGGTCCAAATGGCCCCGGAGCGGCTCGCCACCCTGATCACGGACCCGGAGCCAGCCCGCGCTCGACCCGCCAGGCGCTCGCCAAAGCGCCGCGTGAGCGCCGGGCGCGGCAACCTGGTCCGCCAGGCAGTGTCACTGCTGATGAACTACCCGGCCGTGGCAGGCCGGATAACGGTGCCCGAGGAGCTGCCCGCGGTGGACAAGGCCGGTGTGCCGTTGCTTTGCTCGCTGATCAAGGATTTACGCGAGCATGCCGATACCCTGACAGCGACCGTCGTGGAACGCTGGCGTGATGACGACGCCGGGCCCCACCTGGAAACGCTGGCCGCCGTGGAGGTTCTGGTGGACGAAACCGGCGCCACCGCCGAACTGGAGCAGATTTTGTTAAATCTTGTTCGTCAGCACGGGCCGGCGCAGCGCATTAGCGCACTGTTGGAGAAGGCCAGCCTGACGGAATTGGGGCTTGAGGAAAAACAGGAACTTAAGGCGCTCCTCGAGGCTCGCGCCGCGGCCTCAAAAGAACGTCCGAAGGACTTGAATTGATGGTACGACGTCCTATATTTAGGTATACTGTCGCGTTTACTTGGCATTACTGAGATCACTGCTTTGACCCAGAAAAATCCCCCGATTATCGAGGAACGCCAGTCACAGCTGAAGCTGCTGATTGCCCGCGGAAAGGAACAGGGCTACCTGACCTACGCGGAGGTGAATGACCACCTTCCCAGCGATATCGTCGATCCTGAGCAGATCGAGGACATCGTGAACATGATCAATGACATGGGCATTACAGTGCACGAGAAAGTGCCGGATGCCGAGTCGCTGATCCTGTCGGACGAAGCCGTCTCCAGTGATGACGACGCCGCCGACGAAGCCGCCGCCGCTCTCGCGTCCGTCGACAGCGAGTTCGGCCGCACCACCGACCCGGTTCGCATGTACATGCGGGAGATGGGCACCGTGGAACTGCTCACCCGCGAGGGCGAGATTCGTATTGCCAAGCGAATCGAGGAAGGTCTGATCCAGGTGCGCCGCGTGATGTCCATGTACCCGAACTCGGTCGGCCTGCTGGTCGAGCTGTTCGAGCCCGTGCTGGCTGGCGACACCCGCATGGCCGACGTGGTCACGGGCATTATCGATCCCAATGACGACGGCTCCGTGCAACCCCCGGCCGCCGCCTCAGACGACGATGACGACGAAGCCGTCGACACCGGGCCCGACCCAGAGGAAATCAAGGCACGCATGGCGTCGATCGCCAAGCTGCACAAGAAAGTGGTGGCCGCCATCGAGAAAGACGGCTCCCGCGACCCGAAGACGATGGCGCTGCGCGAGAAGTGCGTGGACGAGATTCTCGAGCTCAAGCTCAGCCCCAAGGCGCTCGAGCAGCTGGTCGGACTGGTGCGCTACGTGATCCAGTCCATCCGCTCGCAGGAAAGGCTCATCATGCAGTACTGCGTGCGCCAGGCGGGCATGCCGCGGCGCGACTTCATCTCGAGCTTTCCGTCATCCGAGACGAACCTCGAGTGGGTCGACAAGCACATTCGCGCCAAGCGCAAGCACTCGTCGATTCTTGCCAAGCTCAAGCCCGACATCGTGCGCGCCCAGCGGCGCCTGATTAACATCGAACGCGGCAGCCAACTGTCGATTCACGAGATCAAGGAGATCAACCGGCAGATGTCGATTGGCGAGGCCAAGGCCCGCCGCGCGAAGAAGGAAATGGTTGAGGCCAACCTGCGCCTCGTGATCTCGATCGCGAAGAAGTACACGAACCGCGGTCTGCAGTTCCTGGACCTGATTCAGGAGGGCAACATCGGCCTCATGAAGGCGGTGGACAAGTTCGAGTACCGCCGCGGCTACAAATTCTCCACGTACGCCACGTGGTGGATTCGCCAGGCGATCACCCGGTCGATTGCTGACCAGGCGCGCACGATCCGCATCCCGGTTCACATGATCGAAACGATCAACAAGCTAAACCGTATCTCCCGCCAGATGCTGCAGGAGATGGGCCGCGAGCCCACGCCGGACGAGCTGGCCGAGCGCATGGAAATGCCGGAGGACAAGGTCCGCAAGGTGCTCAAGATCGCCAAGGAGCCGATCTCGATGGAAACGCCCATCGGTGACGACGAAGACTCGCACCTGGGTGACTTCATTGAAGACTCCGCGGTCGATTCACCGATCGACTCCGCCACCTCCGAGGGCCTGAAGGAAACCACGCACGGCGTGCTCGCTGGCCTTACGCCGCGCGAGGCGAAGGTGCTGCGCATGCGCTTCGGCATCGACATGAACACTGACCACACCCTTGAGGAAGTGGGCAAGCAGTTCGACGTTACCCGTGAGCGTATTCGCCAGATCGAAGCGAAGGCGCTGCGCAAGCTGCGTCACCCGACTCGCTCGGATCAGCTTCGAAGCTTCCTGCTCGAGGACTGAGGAATCGCGGCTGAAGCCGCTCCCACGGTGGGAGCGGCTTTAGCCGCGATTGTGGCAGAAGCAGAGCTAACTTCTTCCTTCCTTCCCAAAACGCGGCAGAAGGCCGCTGATCGCCGCACCGGCGATCACCAGCACGAACGCCCCCACGTCGAGTTCCAGCGAGCCGATCTTCAGGTCGGGAATCGGGCTGCCGCCGTAGCCGAACATTGCCAGAAGCGCCACGCCGAAACAGAGCAGCAACGCGCCGATGACCTGCCGGATTGTCGACGGCACCTTCGCATCGGCGCTGCGGCCTTGGCGCTCAAAGACGGACAACGGCAGCGCCACGGCGACGAGCACGGCGATCAGAAAGGTGATCCACACGGGACGCCAGAGCCACCATTGTGCGGTGGCCGGCTCAGTGGTCAGCCAGAGGCCGCCCGCCAGGTACAAAAGCCCGACCACAACAACCATCACTGTGATGTGCCAGAGGTAAACGGTCATGATCATGCTGTTTACGAGCACCGCGGCGGCCCACAGCCGGACGTTTTCCAGTACTCGCCGCATCGGCGTTTCGATCGCCATGAGCAGGCCAAACTGAAACAGGCCCAGCGCAAGCAGGGTTGCCTTCGGTGGCAGCGTGTTGCTCAGATTCTCATCCGGCGAGCCGACCATCGCCAACGGGTAGGGGCCGAGTGAGGTCATCAGGTAGAGCGCAAGCAGGCCGGCGGCAGAGCAGGCGATCAGGACGGCGGGGCTACCCAGCCGCCCATCGCGCCAGGCGAAGCCGAGCTGGTGAATCGCAAGCCACACCCAGAAGTAGTTGGTGAAGCCGAGACCCTCGAGCCCCAACGCAAAAAACAGGTAGTCGACGACGCCTGCCATTGCCGCAAACACGGCCACCGACAGGTAGCCGAAGCGCTCCCAGAGCCGATACATCCCCGGCGCCAGCATCACGACGACAATGTAGATAGCCAGGAACCAGGTCGGGATGATCGCTGCCTGCGACGCAAACTTGATGACGTCTCGTTCTGCACCGACGAGCTTCATGACCAGCGCAATTACGGCCCAGGCAACGATTAACGCGAGCAGTGGCGAGACGAGCCGGTGCAAGCGCGATGCGAGCCAGGTGGCGTAGTCGAGACCTTTACGCTTCGCGCTCTCCAGCGACACGCCGTGCGCGTAGCCGCCGACGATGAAGAAAATCGGCATAACCTGGAACAGCCACGTCAGCCAGTGCGTTTGCGGCTGGTCCTTCAGCAGCGCGCCAAAGCTCAGCTCACCGTTGGCGTAGTAAGCGGTCGCGATAAGCCAGTGACCAACGATGACCACCGTGATTGAAACGGCTCGCAGAAAATCGACATAGCGATTTCGCTCGGGCGGTGTCTTCTGCGCCATCTCCACTGCTGTTGACCAGATTCTCATCGATTACAGATCCTCCGCGATCGGTGCAAGGTAACGATCAAAGTGATCAAGCAGCCTGCCGAACAGGTAGCGCGCATAAGGCTCACGGCTCCAGGAATGGGTAGCGCCAGCAACGAACGCCGTGTCGAACGCCTTGTCGTTGAGTATAAGGGCGTCCGCAAACTCCGCGACTGTCCTGAAGGGCACGACCTGGTCCTGCATACCATGAATCAGCAGCAGGTGATCCTCCAGGTTCTGCGCATAGTTGATCGCCTTGCGCTCGAAAATTTCGGGATGCGTATCGGGACGACGAACAATCGCCACGTCATCAGTACCGAAGAAATGAGGATCCACGGCCGTTGCAGCGGCGACACCGGCGCGGAACAGCCCGGGCATTTTCAGAAGCGTGTAAAGCGTCAACGTGCCGCCGTAGCTGCTTCCCCAGATACCCATACGGTTCGCGTCGACGTAAGGCAGCGTCCGCACGTAATCGACGGCGCTTGCGATGTCGTGAAGGTCGTCACCCGCGAAGTCAACAAGGAACTCTTCACGAAACGCCCGCCCGTAACCCGTGCTGCCACGAACGTCCACCTGCACAACGATGTAACCTTTCTGAACCAGGAGCTGCTGAACGGCGCTTTAAATGCTGCCGCGCCAGCGGTTGCGCACGGTGTTCGAGTACATGGGGCCGAAGATGACCGGGTACTTGCGCCCACGATCAAGTGTGGCGGGCTCGAGGATACGGGCATGCAGCGTGTAGTCGTCAACCCGGCTCGGAAAGCTGGCATAGCGCACTCGCCCCCACTCGCGCTCGGCAAACTCGTCTGGCGGTGAATGCGTCACGCGGACCGCGCCGCCTCCGTCACCGGTCATGACGTAAAGCTCTGTTGGCGTCTGGTCGTCGCTGCGCAGAATCGCAACGTGACGGCCATCCGGCGCCGGATACGCGCTGTTGTGCCCGGACTGCCTGGTGAGCCGGCTTGCGGGGTCGCCGGAGGCGTCAATCCTGTAGCTGTGACGTTCGTACGGGCTGCCGCCGTTGGCCGCGTAGAAGATCGCGTCGCCTGCGACCACCGGCGCGCCCAGGACATCGTAAGCAGGATCGGTGAGGCGTTCGGGCTCAGCGTCCAACATGCCCGGGTCGAGTGAGTACAGACCGTAGCGGTCGCCGCGGTCGCTTAGAAAGACAACTCGCTTGCCGTCCGGATGCCAGCCCGAGGCGAAAGAGGTGTAGATGCGGCTTTCTCGGCGCTCGTGCAGGATCTCTCGCGCCTGGTTCTCCCCGGGCTGCACGGTGTAAAGCCAACGGTCGACGGCCGTGTCCGATGCCGTGTCAACCAGGAGCACGCCCTCCGGCGACCAGGAAAAGCCAACAACCTGGTTGGCTGCAGGGTCCTTGAGCTCCAGCAACTGCAGGCTCCCCTCCGTCAGGTCGAGCAGTCCGACCGTGCGCAGTTCATTAGGATCGCCAGGGTAGCCACGCCTGACCTCGTTCGTGTCGGTCTCCGCAGCCAGGTAGTCGGGAAACGGAACGCGGCGCATCTGCCGCCTGTCGACATGGTGGACGGCAAGGTACCGGCCGTCCGGTGACCAGGCATAGGTTGGCCCGCCCCAGATGCCCGGCCCGATCTCGCGCTCCGGACGGTTGTAGCGTCCTATCGCCAGGGATGACAACGCGGGGATCCCAACATTGGTGACTCGAGTAACGCTGCGCTTATCCAGATCGACGAGCCAAAGGTCACCACCCTGAAGAAAGGTCGCGCGCGAACCACCTGGCGCAATCTTGAGGTCGTAGGCGCCTTCGCCAATGTCGACAAGAGCTTTTTCCCGACCGCTTGCGGCCGACGTCGTCCAGAGGGAGTTTCCGCGCAGGCTGACAATCTTGTCGCCATCCGGCAGCCAGGCGATCTCGCGCACTGAAGGAGAAGCATCCGGCCCACCGTCGAGTTGCCGAAGTCCCTCGCCATCGTTGGCCACAAGCCACAACCCCCGATGCTTTTGACCCGCGTCGTTCCAGGAAAAGGCGAGGTAGCTGCTGTCCGCTGACCAGGTTGGCTGTGACGGCGCCGTGCCGAAAAGGCTGGGCGAAGCGAACAGCCGGTCGAGCGTGAGCGGTGGCAGCTCGGCGGCCTTCGGCGCGGTTGCGGTAACGATGGCCAAGAGCGGCACGAGCAGAGCCGCTGTTAACGAACCCAAGCGATCATCGCTGGAAGAGAACATCTCTACGATCAAAGCTATTCTCGAGTAGCGCATCGATCCTGGCGGCTGATGGCAGTTATCAAGGGCCCGGTTCAGGTCAGGTCTCGGTTGCCGGCAACACTCCAGCCGTAGCTGAAGCCCTGAGGGCCGGAAGGCTGGTCATCGCCTGTCACCGTGCTCCAGTGTATGTCGGTGTAATTCAGCGTTAGCTGCTCGGTGGCCATGTCGTCGGGGTGGGACTGGGCCTCGACCGTACTGATCATGCAGTTGAACAGCTTTATCGTCATAACCACTTCGCCAACACCGCCGCCATCACCGTTTGCGTCAGGCAGACCGTAGAGCAGTATCCGTGTGGGCTCGGAACCATTGTCGATCGGTGCCGCTGACAGGCAGTGTCTGTAGAGTAGCGGCGAGTAACGATCCAGGTATTTAACGAGCGTGATGTCCTGTAGCACCCGGCGTCCAGCGTTGCGGGCAGACTTGCCCGCATCCGTAGCGATCTCCTGGCGCATACCGAAATGCATCGACACAAGCTCGATGCAGCCCCGCAATTCATCGCCTGCATGCGCCAGCTCGCCGTCGCCCGCGATAGCGCCCGCCAGGTCTTCAAGACCCGGTCGCAACAAAACCAGTATCATAGCGTTCTCAACGGATAAGCAGGGCAAACACTATAGCCCGATTGTTTCTTCGGCAACACAATCGGGCCGCGACGCAGAATCCTGACGCTTAGCCGACCGCGCCCTGGTTTGCGAAGGAACTCGCAGACCAGTCGCCAAGCGGTTTTCCGGAGAAGATCTGCTCGAGTATGAAGAACTCGCGATCGAGAATCGTCTGCAGGAACTGACCGGCCCCCTTCATTGCCCTGAATGCGCCCAGCCCTCGTTCGAGAAACTCCTGCAGCTCGCCAAGGCCGGCCGCGTGGGCTGGCGCACGCACCAGCCTGACCGTCAAAAAAATCAGCGGATGGCGCACGACCTCGTCGAGGAGGCCGCCGGTCTCCCTGATCAGTTCAATCTGCCGTACGCGCCGATCATGATTGTCGCACTTGCGGTACGCCCGGGCGTAGCGCTCCTGGTCGAGAGCGCTGGGGTCTTTACCGATGTCGACGCCGCTGTCCCGCAATGCCTTCAGGAGTTCGCTGTCGAGTTCCTGGGTCAGGGCGTGCACCTCCACGGCCGTTGCCAGCGATTCGAGCGCGTTCTCCGACAGCGCCCGCACCATGATGGGATAGACACGCACAAGATCGGCATCGCGCTTCGTAAAGTCCCTGGTGCCGTACAGGTCAGAAAGAAAAAAGTCGATCGCTTTACGATAGCGCCGTTGCGAGGCCAGGTCAGCGTAGGTTGCTGCGAGGCGCTCC
>JBCAXP010000161.1:0-9825 GCA_038533995.1 Pseudomonadota bacterium | reverse complement strand
TCGGCGTCGGTCACTGACCTGCAGCGGCGCAAGGCACTCCTGCAGTCGCTGGCCATCGGCGGGCGCGAGGTTATCGACATCAGTTTTGCGCAGATGGGCCAGTTTGCCGGCAACATGCTCGAAGTGCAGGGAGCCGGCGGCAAGCGCTACCTGGCGATGTCAACTCGAGCCGAGCGCAGTCTTCGGCCAGAGCAGCGCGCGGCGCTGGAGCAATACGCAACGCTGTTGGCATCACCGGTCGACACTATCGAATCCGTGTCCGGCGGAGGCGTTCGCTGCATGCTGGTAGGTGTGCACCTGCCCGTCGCTGAAGACAACTAAGCCGGCGCACAGCGCCCTTCGCCACACTACGTCGGCCGGCTGGCGGCCACACAACGGCACACCAATGACGCAAATCGCAGTGCAGTACCGCATTACCCCGTCCGATCCGGCCGCCCACCTGTTCACTGTCGCCTGCACGGTGACTGACCCGGACCGCGCGGGCCAGCGTTTTTCGCTGCCGGTGTGGATTCCCGGAAGCTACCTTGTGCGCGACTTCGCCCGGCATGTGCTTTCCGCGTCGGCGTCATCCGCGGGCGCTGCGGTGGGCATCCGGAAGGCTGACAAGAGCACGTGGGTCTGCGATCCCTGCGACGGGCCGCTGACGGTCACGATCCAGGTATATGCCTACGACCTGTCGGTACGCGGCTGCCATCTCGACACCACGCACGGCTATTTCAATGGCACCGGCGTGTTTCTGCGCGCGGAAGGCCGCGACGCCGACCCGTGCAGCGTAGTGCTAGAAGCGCCTCCGGCCGACGCTGGCGATTTTGATAACTGGCAGGTGGCCACCTCCCTGCGGACAGCCGGGGCGGCCTGTGGCGGTTTCGGCGAATACGCCGCCGACGACTACGACGACCTTATCGACCACCCGGTTGAAATCGGTGTGTTCACCCGCGTGAACTTCTCCTGCCTTGGCGTGCCGCACGAGATGGTCCTGACCGGGCAGCACCGCGCTGATCTCGACCGCCTGGCGCGTGACCTGACGACCATCTGCGAGTACCACATGCGGTTCTTTGGCGGTCCGCCGCCGATCGACCGCTACGTGTTCCTCGTCATGGTGGTGGGCGAGGGCGGCTATGGGGGGCTTGAGCATCGTTACTCCAGCAGCCTGATGTGCAGTCGCGACGATTTGCCGACGGCGGCCACCGGCAGCATGAGCGATGCGTATGCGCGCTTCCTCGGCCTCGTCAGTCACGAGTACTTTCACCTGTGGAACGTGAAGCGCATTCGCCCCGAAGTGCTGAAGCGCTCGCGCCTGGACGCCGAGGCACCCACCAGCCTGCTATGGGTGTTCGAAGGCATCACTTCCTATTACGACGATCTGGCGCTCGTGCGCAGCGGATTGATCGATACGCGGCGCTACCTCGGGCTGCTGGGGAAAACCGCGACGCGCGTATACAAGAGTCGTGGCCGCCACGTGCAGACCTTGAGCCAGTCGAGCTTCGACGCATGGATCAAGCTCTACAAGGCGGACGAGAACGCGCCGAACGCGATCGTGAGCTACTACACGAAGGGCGCACTGGCGGCGCTGGCGCTGGATCTTTTGATCCGTGAACGCACCGGCGCGGCGAAGAGCCTGGACGACGTCATGCGTGTGCTGTGGCAGCGTCACGGTATCTCCGATACCGGCGTCGACGAGGCAGGCTTCGAAGCGCTGGCCGAAGAGGTCACCGGCCTTGAGCTAAAGGCATTCTTCGACGCCGCCGTTCGCGGCACGGAGGATCTGCCGCTCGCGCAGGCGCTCAGCCAAGTCGGCGTGAGCCATGCGCTGACCGATGGACGCAAGGCCAGGGGATCGGGCCAGGCAGACTCGCCACCGCGTCCCTCGCTGGACGTTGTGGTGAAAGCGCGCAACGGCGCCGCGGTGCTGGGCAACGTGCTGCGCGGCGGCGCGGCCGAGCGGGCGGGGCTTGCGCCGGGCGACGAACTGGTGGCGATCGATAGCCTGCGCGTGACCCACGGCAACCTGTCGGCGCGCCTGCGGGCTTGCGCGGTTGGCGAGACCGTGACGGTAGAGGCCTTTCGCCGGGACGAGTTGATGGAATTTGTCGTCGAACTCCAGGCGCCTGTGAAGGACACGTGCAAGCTGGTGGTGGATGACGAAGCCGACGCGGCGGCCGATGCGGCGCGCGCAGCATGGCTGGCGCCTTCGTACGGCGCCGGCGGCGATCCGGCCTGATGCACCTTTCAGCGGAGCCGGCTGCGGCGAGCCTCAAAGTCCTCCTCATCGCCTTTGCCGCGCTTGGCGCTGCCTGCGCGGCGACCGAGGCGCGGGCGCCGAAAATTCCGGTTACGTCCCTGGCGCCCCTGCCCGAACCCTTAAGCAACAACGCCGTCGCGCTTTTGCCAACGGCCGACGGCGATGTGCTCGTCAGCGCGCTGGGCCTGCGCGCGGGCAAGAGCTGGGCCGACACCACGTCTGGCGCCTGGATGCTGGACGCCGGCGCGCAGAAGTGGCGGCGGTTGCCCGACGTGCCGGGTGACGAAGGGCGACTGGCGGCGGCCGCTGTTGCCGCGGCCGGTCGGGTCTTCATTATCGGCGGCTACACGGTTGCCGAAGACGGCGCAGAAA
Source organism: Pseudomonadota bacterium (assembly GCA_038533995.1). Lineage (GTDB taxonomy): Bacteria > Pseudomonadota > Gammaproteobacteria > Steroidobacterales > JBCAXP01 > JBCAXP01. The sequence continues at coordinate 7,211 of JBCAXP010000161.1, read as the reverse complement.
AGTCCATCGAAACCCTGCATGCCCTGGATCCGGCCACCGGCGAGTACGAGCGCCTGGCCGACATGCCGGTGCCGGTCGACGACGCGGTGCTCGTTGCGCGGGACGAACGCTGGCTGTACCTCGTGAGCGGCTGGCACGACACCGGCAATGTCAACCTGGTGCAGCTGTACGACATTGAGAACGATCGCTGGCGGCAGGCAACGCCGTATCCCGGTCCGGCCGTGTTCGGCCATGCGGGTGGCCTGGTGGACGCGACGCTTGTCATCTGCGACGGGGTCACTATCGCGGTGTACGCCAATGACAAGCGCAGCTTTGAGGCGTCCCCTGCGTGCTACCGCGGCGAGATCGACGCCGCGGACCCGGCGCGGATCGACTGGTACGCGATGCCGCGGCATCCCGGAGCGCCCCTCTACCGGATGGCGGCCGCCGGCGTGCCGGACGCCAGGCAAGTCGTGTTTGCCGGCGGCAGCGACAATCCCTACAACTACGATGGGCTGGGGTACAACGGCAGCCCGTCGCAGCCCTCGGACCTGGCTTTCGCCTGGAACGTGGACGAGCGCCGCTGGCAGGAGATCGGGCGCCTTGCGACCGCTACGATGGACCACCGCGCCCTGCTGGTGTCCGGCGATGGGTTGGTGATCGTTGGCGGCATGCGAGCCGGTCAGCAGGTCAGCGACACCGTGCTGAAGTTTCGCTTGCCTTGAAGCGCCTCGCTTCCGTCACGTAAAGCTGATCCTCGCATGAACGCCCCGGATTCGCGCGCCGCCACCGCCGGCCTGTTGTTCGGCGCGGTGCTTATCAGCTTCTCCGCCGTTTTCGTGCGGCTGGTGTCCGTGCCGCCGACCGCGTCGGCGTTCTACCGCGTGTTCATCGGCGGCGTGGTGCTCGCCGCCTGGGCGCTGCTGCGGCGGGGCAGGCAGCGCGAGGCGCGGCCCCGGTCGCCCCGGCCGCGCATAGTCGCCGTGTTGCTCCTGTCGGCAGTGGTGTTCTTTGCGCTCGATCTCGCATTCTGGCACCGCAGTATCGTGCTCGTGGGGCCGGGGCTTGCCACCTTGCTCGGCAACTTCCAGGTGTTCTTTCTCGCGCTCGCTGGAATCTTTCTGTACCGGGAGCGTCCCGAGGCGCGCACGCTGATCGCGATGCCGATGGCGCTCGGTGGCATAGCGCTTATCGTCGGCTTCGAGGGCTTTACGGCCTCGACCGATGTTCGGCTGGGGGTTGCCTTTGGACTGTTCACGGCGCTGACCTACGCCGGCTACCTGCTGAGCCTGCGGCGGATCGGGGAACTTGAGAAGCGCCGCGCCGGCGATGGCCGGAACGGGGCAGCGGACCTGGCGGTGATCTCGCTGGCGAGCGCGGCGCTGCTCGTGCCCGTGGTGTACGCGTCCGGCGAGACGCTGGCGATCGGCACCGTTCGCGACGGCGTCATCCTCGTGGCCTACGGGCTGATCTCCCAGGTGATCGGCTGGCTCATCATCGCGCGCAGCCTGCCGGGCGTGCCGGCCTCCCGCGCCGGCGTCATCCTGCTGCTGCAACCGCTGCTGTCCTTCGTGTGGGACGTGGTGCTCCTCGGGCGCCCGGTGAGCCTGCGCGAGGCGGCGGGAGCCGCCATCGCGCTTGCGGCGATCTGGCTGGGAACGGCGGTGCGCAAGACCGGGTAGGGCACACCGGGCAATATCGCTGCCGCGGTAAATCGCTGTGCCCGCAGTGCTACAATCGACCGCGTAACGTTTCTCTTTCGCGGCCTTTTTCATGCTTCATTTCTGCATCACCATCGCCCTCAGCTACCTGCTGGGTTCGGTGAGCGGCAGCCTCGTTGTTGGCCGCTTCTTTGGCGGTGTAGACATCCGCCAGATGGGCAGCGGCAACGCGGGCGGCACTAACGCGCTTCGCACGCAGGGGCCGCTGTTTGCGCTGATGGTGGTGATTATCGATGTCGGCAAGGGCGCGCTCGCGGCTGGCCTTTTGCCAACGGCGGCGTTGCCGGGCATTACGCCGGCGGCCGGTGCCGCCGCCGCCTGGCTGCCGGTGGCCTGCGCGGCCGCCGCGATCATCGGTCACATGGTGCCGGTGTGGCATGGCTTTCGGGGCGGCAAGGGTGGCGCCACCCTCGTGGGAGCGCTCGCGGTGCTGGCGCCGCTCGCACTGCTGATGGTGTTTGTCATGTGGTCGCTGGTAATGATGGTCAGCGGCTACGTCGGCCTGTCGACCATGCTGTCGACGACCGCGGTGCCCGCTTACGCCGCTGCACTTGCGCCTGCGGCGCCGGACCTGCCGCTGCTGGCCTTTGGCCTCACCATGGTTGTGCTTGTTACCGTGGCGCACCGGGGCAATATCCACCGCATGCGGGAGGGCGTTGAGAGCCGCAGCGCCACGCGCCTGTTGCGATGACCGAACCTTCCATGCCCGGCAAGGACGCGGTCGAGCAACTGGATGGCGAACACATTACCCGGCTGCTTCGCGCGTCACCTTTGCCGGCGCTGATGGTGCTGGACGAGGTGGATTCCACCAACAACGCCGTTCGCGACATCGCCGTGCAGCCGGGCCAGGCGGCGGTGTGTCTCGCGGAATTCCAGACGGCAGGGCGCGGCCGGCTGGACCGGCGGTGGCTCGTGCCGTCCGGTGGGGGCATCTGCTTCTCCGTTGCACGGCGTATTAACCGGCCGGCAAACCTGCTGGCGGGCCTCAGCCTGGCTGTCGGTGTCGCGCTGCGCGGCGCGCTGCTCGACACCGGCGTGGACGGTGTGTCGCTCAAATGGCCCAACGACCTGCTGCTGCCCGGCGGCAAGGTGGGTGGCATCCTTATCGAACTAGTGAATCCGACAATTGATGGCGCAACGGTTATCGTTGGCAGCGGCATCAACTTCTCGCTGTCCTCCAGTGCCCGCGAGGCTGTGCACGCGACCGGCGGTCAGCCAGCAGCCCTGCGCGACGTTACCCCGACCGTGCGGCGCAACGCGGTAGCCGCTGCACTCATTGATGCCGTGATCGACGCGCTGACGCGTTTCGAAAGTTCGGGCCTGAGCGCGTTTCGCGAGGAGTGGCTGGCCGCCGACGCCATGCGAGACCGTGAAGTGTTCGTGCTGACAGGCGCCGACCGGGTGCGCGGCGTGGCGCGCGGCATCGACAGCATCGGCGCGCTGGCGGTCGATGTCGACGGCGAACGGCGCTATTTTGCGGCCGGCGAAGTGTCCTTAAGGAGAGCGGCCGATGCTCCTGATTGACGCCGGCAACAGCCGCATCAAGTGGGCACTGTCCTCGGCGGATGGACTCGAGGCCCATGGCGTGGCGGAAACGGGTGCCGGGTTGCCTGCTGTACTCACTCAGCTTCCGGCGCAGCGCGTGATGATCGGCAGCGTGGCCGGTGACGAGCATGACCACGAATTACAGGCGGCACTGCGTGACGCAGGGCACGGCCCGGTGACTTTTGCGACGGTGCAGAGGGACTGCTGCGGACTCAAGATTGCCTACGAGGTGCCGGCCAGGCTCGGAGTCGACCGGTGGCTTGCAATGCTGGGCGGCCAGGGGCTCGTCGACGGGGCCCTTTGCATTGCCGACGCCGGCACCGCGCTGACCGTCGATGCGGTGACAGGCGACGGGCAGCACCTGGGAGGCTTGATTGCGCCGGGCACAGGCACGATGATGCGCGCTATGTTGAGCGATACAGCGCGCATCGGGGAAGCCGGTCCCGTCGACACCCTGACGGCCGGCGACATGTTTGCCAGCGACACCGGTGCCGCGGTGGCTGCCGGCGCCGGCTTCGCGGCCGCGGCTCTCATTGATCGCGCAGTGAACGAGCTTGCGGAGCGCCAGGACGAACCGGTAACGCTGCTGCTGACGGGCGGTGAGGCGCCGGCGCTGGCCCGCCTCGTGACGACCCCGACTACCGTTTCGCCGGACCTGGTGCTGCGCGGCCTTGACCGGCTGGCGAGGGAGGCGACGGCATGAGAGTCATGGTGCTCGCGCTCGTGCTCGCCAACGCGCTCTTCTTCATGTGGAGCACCTGGGTGGCTGAGCCGCCGGTCGACGTATCTCCGCGCGAGGCAGGCGGCGGCGTGGAACTGACGCTGCTGTCCGAACTCGACAATGCGCCCATGGGCGGAGAGTCTGGTGCTGACGTGGCGCTCGCAATGGTTGAAGCCCCTGACGGTGCATCGGAGCCTTCCGCGCCAGCGGATGCCGGCAGCGCGGCGCTCGAACCAATGCTTGACGTGTTGCCCGGGGAAGCCCCGGATAACTCCGGCGAAGCGCCTGTCGAAGTTGCCGCAGAGGGCGGCTCTGACGCTGCAGTTACGGCTGCCACAGATTCCGGTGAGGAGCTGTCCAGCGAGCCACAGTCTCTGGCACAGGCTGCCGTGCCTGACGAAGCAGCGGCGCCCGTAGAGGCAGTCGCCGACGATCCGCCGCCCGCTGCCGAGGAGCCGCTCCAGGTAGCGGCGGTTGGCAGCGAAGTGCCCGACCCGGCGGAAGCGATAGAGCTTGCGATGGCCGACACGCCAGAGCAGTGCGCGAGCATGGGACCCTTCCCGGACCTTCGCCAGGCGACCCAGGCAGCGTCGCAGCTGCGGGCCAACGGCTTTGAGCCCAGTCAGCGCCTGGCCGAGGAGCAGGTGTGGGTCGGCCACTGGGTGTACCTGCCGTCGTACCCCACCCGCACTGAGGCTATCGAGGTGGTGGAGCGGCTGCGCGAGCTGGGCGTGAAGGACATCTACATCGAGCCCCGGGGTGACCGGGAAAACGCGGTATCGCTGGGGCTGTTTTCGGATCGCGAGAATGCCGAGCTGTACGCCGGTCGGGTGCGCCAGCACGACGTGCGGCCGCAGATTACCGACCGCTACCGCATCGGCTCGGCCTACTGGGTGGACATCGCCCTCACCGCGGCCGAGGCGCCCGATCCTGCCGCCTACCAACGCGACGAGGCGCGCCGGCTCAGGCTCGAGTCACGGGCCTGCGATGCGCCCCGCGTCGCAGAACGTGACGCAGGCAATTGATCGCGGGCCGGGGAGTGCATACAATGCCGCCTCTTGCATCGGCCTTGGGCGCAGCGCCCACCGGCCACTCGCCTCGCAAGATCACGCTTCGCTGGCGTAGCTCAGTTGGCAGAGCAGCTGATTTGTAATCAGCAGGTCGGGGGTTCGAATCCCTCCGCCAGCTCCAAATTCTCCTGGATTTTTCCAACGGCCCGGCACCAGGGCAGGATGCCGCGCATGGGCCTTTTGCCTGTCAGGGTGTGACAACAATCGCGGCGTGCATAAAGAGCAGCAAGCCGGCGGTAATCGTTGCCCCGAGGCAGGCCGACACCCCCCACCGCAGTACACCGCCGCCATTCGCCAAGGAGAGCGCCTGGCAGGTGATGAGATTCTCGCGCGTCATCGTCGCTTCGGCGATGAGGCTCGCGTTGCCGAGGCGAGCGTGGGCATCCTGTGCTGCGTCTGCCTCGTCCAGACCCGCGGCGATGGCCTCGTCCAGTAGGTCGTCGTAGTGATCCTGCAGTTCCCGGAGTGCGCGGCGTGCATAGCGCCTGCTGACACCGAGCGTGCGATACATGCGCGCGAAGTCCTCGAGCGCCTGCCGCTTGTTGCTTCGCCTATGCACTGGGCTTACGCACTGGCGGGTTCTCCCAGCGCGGCGCTGACCCCGCCCTGAATGCGGTGCCAATCGGCGGTTAGCTTGTCGAGCCGCTTTCGACCCTTGGCGGTAACGCTGTAGTACACCCGGTTGCGGCTGTTCACCAGCTTGCGCTTCGCCTTCAGCGCGCCGGCCTTTTCCAGCGAATGCAGCACGGGATACACGACGCCCTCGCCGAGCGAGACCGCCTCATCGGTGACGATGCGGATGGCCTTGACCAGTTCGTAGCCGTACATCTGCTGCCGGGACAGAAGTCTCAGCACCAGCAGTTCCGGTACGCCCGTCATGAACGGTGGGTTCGTCTGGCCCACGGTCGTCTCCTTTGCCTTGTCCTTCGACGTTACCTTTAACCACGAGGTAAAGTCAAGGCTATACTTTTTGGTTCAAGGTATGTAGCCTGTTGCCTCGTGGTTCAAGGTAAAGAGCGAGGTGAAAGCCATGATGCCAAGACTCGTCGGATCAACAGCCGGGGCAACAGTGATGACTGCCGCATTGCTACTGTTCATGCAGCAGCTGATCTATGTGCGCTATGTCATACCGGACATCGAACCGATCAAAATCCGCAAGTTCGTCCGCGAACCGGTGGAAGAAGAGCCGGACCGCGACCCGCCACCGGTGAGGCCGCCGCCGCCGGTTGAGCCGCCGGAAGTGATACAGCCGGAGTTAACCCTGGATCCTGCCGAAGCCACCGCCGTCTCGGTGATGCCGCCTGTCGGACCGGTGGCCCCGCCCATTACCGGCCCGGGTTCTGCCTGGGGTGACGGCGGTCCGCTGCCGATCGCGAAGGTGTCACCGATCTATCCGGCCAGTGCGCTCAGGCGGGCGCTGGAGGGCTTCGTGATCGTGGAGTACACCGTGACCGTGACCGGAGCGGTGCGCGATCCCGTCGTCGTCGAATCGTCGAACCGGGTGTTTAACAAAAGTGCAATCGATGCTGCGCTACGCTTCAAGTACCGGCCGCGGGTCATCGACGGGGTGGCGGTGGAAACGCCGGGGATGATGAATCGGTTTACCTTCGAGCTGACGAATCCTTGACGTCGGTCGCACTACCGTGATGCGTGCATGTGCGATGCTTGCACCATGTCGCTGCCTGTTTCGTCGCGCTGCTGGTGAAAACGCCTGGTTTTTGCTGGTCTGCCGGCTGGCACGAATCATGCTCTCAATCTTAAGTGCCCGTCGCATCGGTAATGCCCAACAAGGAGCCGTGTCGTGAACCGAGTCACCGTTATCGAAGTCGCGGAGCTGGCAGGAGTGTCTGCCGTCTCCGTCATCGAGGTCGCCAACAAAGAGCCGAACGTGCGTGCGGACACCCGTCGCCGTGTCCAGGCAGCTCTCAGGAAGCTGAAGTACAAAGCGTCGTCTGATACACGCGGCGACGCTGAGCGTCGAGGTTGCGTCAACGGCTAAAACTTGCCCGTCGCCTCTGCCGGTTGCGCTGACGCACCGGCCGCCAGCCGGCATCCGGCTGCCGCACTCGGGCCCGGCGCCTGGAAGAAGGCGGCTTTCATTGCGCCGAGGTCGGCAAAGTTCACGGTGCCGTCGAGGTTGAGGTCGGCGTCTGCGTCATTGGTGAAGAACACCGC
>JBCAXP010000160.1:0-9835 GCA_038533995.1 Pseudomonadota bacterium | reverse complement strand
AGTTGGAGCCGAACATGCAACGTTCAGCGCCAAAGATCTCAATGCACGATTCCACGATGGGGCGAATGCTGTCGACCGTCCACGTGTGATCGAACATACCGAAGCCGGACAGTTTGCAAAACACGTGCTCGTTGTCTGCGAGGAGCTTCAGGCCCTCGCGCCAGCTCGCAAGGCCCTCGCTCGACTGATTCCACGGCGAGCCGCAGTGGCACAGCGCAACGCGCAGACCCGGAACTGCCGCCATGACCTCGGCCGCGCGCGCCGTTTGCGCCGGCACAAGCTGAAGATCGAAGGACAGCCCACGGTCTGCGAGCTGCGTAAGGCCAGCCTGCCAGCGCGCCTCGTCCAGCAGCGCACCGCTGCCCGTCTGCGCGTCCTCTTCATCGGAACGCCCGACAATCTGACGGATGCCGCGAAGCGCCGCGTGTTCTGCGTGCGCATCGAGCTGCTCGCCGACCCCGTCGCTCGCCAGGTCGCACGCCGCCACCACGGCTGTCGGCAGGCCATCGGTGTCGGAGGCGCGTTGCAGCCACGCCGTCTCGGTGAGCTCGTCGCTCGGCTGCGCGCCCACCTGGATGTGCACCGAAGCCGCCAGCTCAAAATCACTGGCGTCGCGCCGCAGGTCGGCAACGAGGTAGTTCTTCTGGATGGGCGCGGGATCGCCAAAGAAGCGCTTTACGCCCTTCGCCATCAGCCACGGATAGTGAACGGCCTCCAGGTCCCACAGGTGGTGGTGAGCGTCGACGATGCGCATCACGCGTCCACAAACGCCTGGCTGAGCACGGCAAGGTCATCGAACACGGTGGTTTCGCTGGCGATGCGATCACCGATGCAGCGCCAGTGCGTCACGCCCATGATAAAGAGCGGCTTGCCGGTGGCCGAGACACCCATGATGTCGTTCTGGTGAACGCCGCTCGCCGTCCAGCGTACGGCGATGTCCGTGCCGCTTTCGGCAAACGGCTGGCTGGCCACGTGATCGACACTGAACTGCACATCGCCCATGATTTTGCGCAGCGACTGGTAGTAGGCAAACACGTCGTCCCTGCCGGAGTAGTGCCGCAGCGGCGAGCGATGCAGCACGCTGTACGGCGCGTGTGTAGTGTCAAAGCGCGCCTTGTCGCCGCGCCAGATGCTGCCGAGCACGCGCCAGGCGAAGCCTTCCGGATTTTCCCGCGGCGTCATCGCCGCACGCCGCACGACAGGTTCCTCGACACCCTTGAGCCGTTCGATTTCCGCGTTCATCCACTCGGTGAGCGCCGGCGTGCGGCGCTCGGCCATGGCCCTGGCAGCGGCCACCGGTTCGGCGCCAAGCTGGGTGGCGAGCGTCATGTTGTCGCGCACGAGCCACTCCTTGACGATTACGCCGTCCCTCACGACGCAGTCGGCGATGTTGGTCATTCGAATGCGTACGCCGGTCGCCGGCCCGTAGACCGTGGGCCCGCTGTTGGTCGCCAGGCTCAGCAGCCGGTGCGAGGTGTAGTAGCCGTCCTCGCGGTTGCCGGCCCAGATCACGTTCTCCGCGAGCAGCAGGCGGTCGGGAAAGCCGTCCAGCGTTGCGCGCGTGCCGTCCACGACCTGCTCCGCCCCCAGGGTGACCCCGTCAAGCCCATACACCGGACAATCTTCGGAGTAATACTGCCGGATGAGGTCAACGCCACCCTCTTCCCAGATCTCGAAGGTGATGCCGAGTATGTAGTCAACGATGTCGTCAGCGGCGCCGTACGCCCCCTGCAACTTGCCCGTCATGGATGTGTCCGCTCCCCCGGCGCATGTCCGCGAAATCGGAATTGTACTTCGAATGCAGAAAAACTTCCCAATTTCTTGCCAGTCATTTGGAATATTCTATGGGTAGCAGAGGATTGCCTTAGCAAAAAGGCTTGCATTCGAAGTACATTGCGCTACGCTAGGAATTTTCCGGGCCTCGCCAGGAGCGGCACCAACATGGATCAGGCTAGCGCCAGTGGCAACAACGCCGGCGATCTGCTCTCGCAGCGCCTCGTGCGCTACGACGAGCTGCGGCCGTGCACCACGGCATTTATCGATACCCGCACGCCGGGGTCCGCAGAGAAGGAGAACTTCACCATCATCGGGCCCGGGGTCGCCGAAAGCCCGGATCAGCACATTCACATCTCCGAACCCCACGGTTTCAACATCGGCGCGGCGCGCCAGCCGCCTGCTTGCGTCAACTCGCAGCACAGCCACGAAACCGCGGAAGTGTTCATGGTGCACAGCGGCCGCTGGGCCTTCTTCCTGGGCGCCGACCGCGAAGATGGCGAGATCGTGCTCGGCCCCGGCGACACCATTTCCATTCCCGTTCACGTGTTCCGCGGCTTCCAGAACGTCGGCGACGATACGGGCATCATGTTTGCGGTGCTCGGCGGTGACGATCCCGGCCACGTCACCTGGGCGCCCTACGTGTTCGACGCCGCCACGGAGTACGGCCTGATCCTCATGGAAGACGGCAGCCTGGTAGATACCACCCGGGGCGAGAGCGTGCCCGCCGGCAAGAAGCCGATGCCGCCGACAACCGCCAAAGACGTGGCCAGCGCCCGGCGCATGAGCGCCGAGGAACTGGCCGAGTGCGTGCTCACCGCCGCCGAACTCGAGCAGAAGGCGACCACCGGCGGACTCGCCGGCCTCGGGGAGCAGGCGATTATCGGCAGCGCGAGCAACGACGAGGGGCTGCCCGCTGGCAAGATGGCCTGGCCGCACGGCTTTCACCTGCGCCGCGCATGCATGGCCCCGGGCGACAGCACCGACCTTCATGTCAGGCATGAAGAAGAGGTCATCATCGTGCACAGCGGCCGGCTGTCGGTCACGCTCGGCGACGTGCAGACGGAAATGGCCGCCGGTGACACGCTCACCGTGCCCATTGCGATGCCTCGCGCCTTCGGCAACGCCGGGCAGGAGGCCGCCGTGGCATTTTTTGTGCGAGGCGGCGACGCGCCTCGCCCCGCGACGTTCGTTGACGCCTGACGGGCCGATTTGCGACCAGTTCAATCGCCAGCGAACGCAATCTGAAAACCGCCGGGCCGCTGTGCCCGCATTAGAAACCGTTTGAGGACAGTGCAGTGATCAAAGTCATCAAGCCAGGCATCAGCGCCGATGCCGCGGCAGACATGGACGCCAGGGTAAAGGCCACCGTGGAAGGAATTCTCAGTGACATCGGCACCCGCGGCGACGACGCCGTGCGGGAGCTGTCGGCGAAGTTCGACAACTGGTCGCCTGAGCAATTCAGGCTGACCGACGAGGAAATCGCCGCCTGCATCGAGCGCCTGCCAGAGCAGACGCTGGACGACATTCGCTTTGCGCAGACGCAGATCCGGCGCTTTGCCGAACTCCAGAAGGCCGCACTCGTGGACGTCGAAGAAGAGACCCTGCCCGGCGTGTTCCTCGGCCACAAGAACATTCCGGTCGACAGCGTGGGCTGCTACATCCCTGGCGGCAAATACCCGATGGTGGCCAGCGCTCACATGAGCGTGCTTACCGCCAAGGTGGCCGGCGTCAAGCGCGTGATTGCCTGCGCCCCGCCGCACGGCGGCGCACCCAACGACGCAATCGTTGCCGCTATGAGCCTTGCCGGCGCCGATGAAATCTACTGCCTCGGCGGCGTGCAGGCGGTAGGCGCCATGGCGCTCGGCACCGACTCGATCGACCCGGTGGTGATGCTGGTGGGCCCAGGCAACGCGTACGTCGCCGAGGCCAAGCGCCAGCTCTACGGGCGCGTTGGCATTGACCTCTTCGCCGGGCCCACCGAAACGCTCGTGATTGCCGACGAAACCTGCGACGGCGAAATGGCAGCGACCGACCTGCTGGGCCAGGCCGAGCACGGCCCGAACTCGCCGGCGGTGCTGCTGACCACGTCCGAGAAACTTGTGGCAGACACGCAAACGGAAATCGAGCGGCAGCTCCAGACGCTGGAGACCGCCGACATCGCCGGCGCCGCGTGGCGCGATTACGGCCAGATCATCCTGTGCGACACCGACGAGGAGATGCTCGCCGAGGCCGACCGCATCGCGAGCGAACACGTGCAGGTGATGACGCGCGACCCGAACTACTTCCTGCAGAACATGAGCAACTACGGCGCACTGTTTCTCGGTCCGGAGACCAACGTGGCCTACGGAGACAAGGTGATCGGCACGAACCACACACTGCCCACCAAGCTGGCCGCGCGCTACACCGGCGGGCTATGGGTCGGCAAGTTCATCAAGACGTGCACGTACCAGCGCGTGGCGCCAGAGGCGACGGCGCAGATCGGCGAGTACTGCTCGCGACTGTGTGCGCTCGAGGGCTTTGCCGGTCACAAGGCACAGGCCGACCTGCGCGTAACCCGCTACAAGAATCTGGCCCAATGAGGTTACGCAGATGAGCGGCGCACGCCCCGAACAGGCCGAGCTGACCCGCGACAATCGACTGGAGAAAACCGGCGAGACGCTGGCCACGATCGACGCCATGGTCGACGGTCTCAACGACCATGACATCGACAACATGGGCCGGTTTTTTGCCGAGAGCTTCCGCTGGATCGGCAACGCCGGCTGCGGCTTCAAGCAGGGCCTGAAGGAGTTCCAGGACAACTGGCAGCGACCGTTCCAGGCCGCGTTCTCCGACAAGGTGTGCATTGACGAGGCGCGCATCACGCAGGGCGAGTGGTGCGCCGCGTTCGGCCGGCAGGAGGCTGTGCACAGTGGCCCGTTCATGGGTATCGAGCCCACCGGCAAGCGGGTGGAAATTCGCTACATGGACTTCTGGAAAGTTGTTGACGGCAAGATCGTCGACAACTGGGTCATGGTGGATTTTCCGTCGGTGATGCAGCAGCTCGGCGTCGACCCGTTTAACGGCCACGGCTGGGAACAGCGGGACTCATCACGGATGCCGGTCAGAAACGGCGAGCAGGAACAAAGCAAAGCACTATGACCACCACGACCGCACTCAACCAGGCGAACAAACAGCTGGTCTGGGACTTCTGGCGGGCGCTCGACACGGCGCCACCGTCCGACAGTGCCGGCATCGTGGCGCGCTACGCCACCGAGGGCACCACGTGGCACGGCCCTGACCCAGTCAACGACCTGCAGGGCAGCGAAGCCTATGCGAGTGTGTACTGGCAACCGCTGCGCACCGCGCTCAGCGATTTCCGTCGCCAGACTCACGTGTTTTTCGGGGGACCCTCGAGCGGCCGCATCGACGGAACCGGCGACGGCCACCTGTGGGTGGGCGGCACGGGTCTTTTCAGCGGCACCTTTGAGAAGGACTTTCTCGGCATTGCCGCCACCGGCAAGCCGATCGACATTCGCTGGGGCGAGTTTTGCAAGGTCGAAGACAATCGCATCGTCGAGAGCTTTTACCTGCTCGACATGATCGACTTTCTGCAGCAGGCGGGCATCGACCTGTTGCCGCCTGCGCGCGGCGCCGATGGCATCTACCCACCACCCGAGGCTGGCGATGGGCTCCTTTTCGATGCGCTGGACGAGGCGCAGTCAGCCCACACGCTCGCGCACATTCGCCGGTTCATTTTTGACGGGCTAAACGCGTTCGACGAGAACGACCTCACAAGCATGGGCATGGCGGGCTTCTTCCACCCGCAAGTGAAGTGGTACGGACCGGGCGGCATCGGCGCCTGCCTGAGCTTCGAGGAGTTCGAGAATCACCACCAGAAGCGCTGGCTGCACGCCTACCCCGACCGGCGCGTGCAGGACCTCGATGCGCTAATCGCCGAGGGCCCTTACAGCGGCGGCCCCGGCTGGGCGGGCGTGAACGCAACCCACACCGGCGAGTATCTGGGCTACCCGGCGACCAACCGCCCGGTGTCGTTCAACGGCCTGGATTACTGGAAGCTGGAAAACGACCGCTACGTCGAGAACTGGGTGTTCGTCGACATGATCCATTTGTTCCGCCAGCTCGTGCCGGACTTCGGCGCGGGCAAGCTGCCGCACCTGTAGCCGTTTCGGTCTCAGCGCGAGATGTGCCGCTCGCGGCCATCGACCTTGCGCGCGTACGGTGCCAGCGCGCTAAGACGAAGCCAGTCGGGGAAGCCCTTGCGCAGCGCGCTGTGGCCTGTCAGCCGGATCTTCGAGCGGCGTAGCTCCGCACGAAGATCGCGAAAGCCCCGCCAGGCCTCGACAAACCGCTGCAGGTCCGCTTCAACGAGCAGGTCCACCTCGTAGCCCGGGTTCTTCAGGCACATGTCGACCTTGCCGTCGTCATTGACGAGCCAGAACCGTTGGCAGTCATCCGGCGCCCCGTCAAACTCGAACTGCATCACCGTGCGCCCCGCTGGCATTGCCCCAACGTCCAGCCGCAGATGCATGGACCAGGCGAGAAACGCGGGGTCGAGATCGTCGAGGTTCATGTCCCGGGCCCAGTGCTGGCCCCACACCGCCAGCTGATCCACGATGTCGTTGAGATCGCGGCCCGCCGGCGTCAGCGTGTACTCGCTGCGCTTCCCGCGTCCCGCGCTCGTGCGCGTCACGATGCCCGCTTCCTCCAGCTCCTTGAGGCGGGTCGACAGCAGCGATGGCGACACCCGTGGTACGCCACGGTGAATGTCGTTGAACGAGGTGCAGCCGTCCAGCAACCGGCTGACGATCAGCACGGTCCAGCGCCGGCACAGAAGCTCAGTGGCAAGCGCCAGCGGGCAGTACTGGCCGTAGCTCGAGGTCCTCGAAGTTGTTTCGGTCATGGCGAAGCGCGCGGGTAACTACAGAATTACTACTAGTGTAGACCACGCGCCTTCGTTACGTTTGTCATTCAGGCACCTGGCCAGACGGAGGACGCGACACCATGAAAGTCGGACTAATTTCAGCCTGCGTGCTCATGGCGGGGTGCGCGTCGCTGACGGTTGCCACCGAGGCCAGGGACGGTTCGCGGCCGAATGCCGCCGTGCAGTGGAACGCAGCCGTGCTCGAAGTGGGCGAGCAGGAGGACGGCTTTCTCACACTCAAGGGCCTGCGCACAACGGCCATGATGCACCTCGCGATGCACGATGCCTTGAGCCTCCTCAATGGGCGCTTTGCAACGTTTGCCTGTGACGCTAACGCAGGAAAGGCAGACCCGGTTGCGGCAGCCAGCCATGCTGCGCGCACCGTTGCGGCAAGCCAGTATCCCGATGCGGCCGATCACTTCGACGCGCTCAACGCGCGCCTTCAACCGGCCGGCCTTGGAACAACGGCACGCCGCGACAGCGAACGCCTCGGCGCGGCGTGCGCCCGCGCAGTGATCAAGGCCCGCGAAGGCGACGGCTGGGACACGGACGCACAGTACAGCTGGCACCCCATGGCGCCCGGCGTTTACGCCGAGTTCCGCGAGCACAGCGGCACGCCCGAAGGCTTTGTGTTTGGCGCCGGCTGGGCGAACGCGCGTGGCTTTGCGCTTTCTGCCCCCGACCAGTTTCGGGCACCGCCGCCACCGGCGATCGACAGCGCCGCGTACACGACAGCGTTTGACGAAGTGAAGCAGGTCGGCCGCTTCCAGAGCATGACCCGCACTAACGACCAGACGCACCTCGCGCTCTGGTGGAAAGACTTCGCCGAGAGCTCGCACAACCGGCTGGCGCGGGATCTTGTCGTGCGCCGGTCGCTCGACCTCGCCGAGGCCACGCGCCTGTTCTCCCTGATCAACATGGCGATCTTCGACGCGTACGTGTCGAGCTTCGACAACAAGTTCCACTTTAACCACTGGCGCCCGTACACCGCGATTCGCTGGGCCGACAACGACGGCAATCCTGATACGCAGGTCGAGGCCACGTGGACGAATACCCATCGGCATACCTACGCGTTTCCGTCTTATCCGTCTGCTCATGGCACGGCCTGCGCGGCGGCCATGCAGGCCTTTGCCACGGTTTATGGCGACAACTACGCCTTCACCATGCGCACCGACACCGTAGACATCGCGGGGCCCTTCTCCGGAAAAATCGAAATGCATCCGCCAACTCGTTCGTTTAAACGGTTCTCCGACGCCGCGGACGAGTGCGGTCTGTCCCGTGTGTACTTGGGAATTCACTTTCGCTACGACTCGGTCGAGGGCGTAGCGCTCGGCATCCGGGTGGGCGACAACCTCGTACAGACCCTGCTGCGACCCACAGCACCGGAGCAGTAATCGCCCCACCGTTTGTTATGATCGGCCCTCCCCTTCGAGCCAATCACAGGTACAAACGATGCCCCGCAGCCTGATTCACCGCACTACCTGCGCGGCCGCGGCGCTTGCGGCGTTGCTGTGTTCCACCGCGGCGAGCGCGGCGCTGGACGCGCAGGAACAAGCGATGGCGGAGTGGATTGACCTGCACTCCGAAGACGCCATCGACCTCCTTGAAGGCCTCGTGAACATCGGCAGCGGCACGATGAACAGCGACGGCGTGCGCCGCGTCGGCAAGGTATTGCGCGCAGAACTGATGACGCTCGGCATGGATACCGAGTGGATAGAACTGCCGGTGAAAATGCGCCGTGCCGGCCACCTCGTTGGGCGCACCAGCGGTTCGCGCGGCAACCGAATCCTGCTTATCGGCCACCTGGATACCGTGTTCGAAGCGTCTGATGAATTCCAGGCGTACTGGCGCGACGGCAATGTGGCAACCGGCCCCGGCATCGCCGACATGAAGTCCGGCGATGTGATCATGGTGTACGCGCTCAAGGCGCTGCAGCACATCGGCGCACTGGACGATGCGCAGGTAATCGCCTTCTACACCGGCGATGAGGAAAAACCGGGCCGGCCGCTGGAAATAACCCGCAAGCACCTGATCGACGCAGGCAAGTGGGCCGACGTTGCACTGGGCTTCGAAGGCGCCGTGCGTCACGACGGACAGGACTGGGCAACGATTGCACGGCGCAGCTCCACCGAGTGGCGACTGGAAGTTTCCGGCCGGCAGGCACATTCGTCTCGCGTGTTCTCCGAGGACGTTGGCGCCGGCGCCATTTACGAGGCGGCACGCATCGTGGCGGCGTTCTATGACGAGGTGCGCGGCGAGGAGTACCTCACCTTCAACGTCGGCGCCTTCGTTGGCGGCACGGATGTGAAGTATGACTTTGCAACCAACGCAGGCACCGCCTTCGGCAAGACCAACGTAGTACCCCGCAAAGCCGTCGTGCATGGCGGCCTGCGCACTATTTCGCTCGAACAGCGCGCTCGCGCCAAGGCGGCGATGACCGCCGTTGTCGAACAGCACCTGCCGCACACCGAAGCGAGCATCACGTTTTCCGACGGCTACCCGCCAATGCCGCCAACCGTCGGCAATATTCGACTGCAGCTGCAGCTGTCGTCGATCAACGAAGACTTAGGGCGCGGCGAAATGCCGATTCTCGACCCGGCGATGCGTGGCGCTGCTGACATCGCATTTGTTGCCCCGTATGCTGACTCGCTCGCTGGGCTTGGCGCAAACGGCAAGGGTGCGCACTCGCCAAATGAGAGCCTTGAGCTTGACTCCATGGCCGTTGCCATCAAGCGCGCGGCAATTCTCATCTACCGTCTATCCAACACCCCGAGTGGCCAGTAAATGACTTCTGACCCGCAGGCAAACCAGCAGGCACCGAAATTCGAGTGCAACACGTCGCGCCAGTTCACCGCCTGGATGGCCGAGCAACGCGTCAGCCTCGCGTTCACCACCTACCAGGTCGGCAAGTTTTTCATGCTGGGCCTGCAGCCCGATGGCCGGCTGGATATCTTCAACCGCACGTTTAACCGCAGCATGGGGCTGTCGTTTTCAGACCAGACCCTCTACCTGTCGACGCTCTACCAGCTCTGGCGCTTCGACAACGTTCTCGGTGAGGGAGAAACCCACAACGGGTACGATCGCATGTACGTGCCGCAGGTGGCCTGGACCACCGGCGACGTTGACATTCACGATATC
>JBCAXP010000159.1:0-9867 GCA_038533995.1 Pseudomonadota bacterium | reverse complement strand
CCTCGACGTTGCCGATCAGCGGGAAGTCCTTGCGGAACGGATGGCCGATGAAGCCGTAGTCGGTGAGGATGCGGCGCAGGTCCGGGTGTCCGTTGAAGAGAATTCCGAAGAGGTCGAAAGCCTCCCGCTCGTACCAGTCGGCGGAGGCGAAAACCGGTACCAGCGACTCGACCATGGGCGCGTCATTGTCCGGACAGAATGCCTTGAGCCGCATGCGTCGGTTGTGCACGGTGGACAGCAGGTGATAAACCACAGCAAAGCGCCGACCGGCGGGCACGCCATCATCGGCGGCGCCACGGTTAACGCCGCGGCTGAAGCCGGAGGTCGTGGCAACTTCCGTTTTCCACTCGGTGTCGCCGTAGGTCAGGTAGTCGACCCCGCAAACGTCCATCAGCATGTCAAAGGCGATGGCCTCGTCGTCGCGAAGGCCAGTGGCGACGGCCGTGAGATCTTCCGCACGCACTTCGAAGACGATCTCGCCGCAGGTCGATGACACTTCGGTAACGGCGTCGCCGAAACGTTCGGCGATGCGGCTCGCGAGTTGCTCGGGCGTGGGGCGAGCGGCTGGCTGTTCTGAGGTGCTGGTTGTCATCGCGCTATCGTATTGGTCCGGCGAATTTTCTTCTGCAGCTGCAGGATGCCGTAAAGCAACGCCTCGGCCGTGGGCGGACAGCCGGGCACGTAGACATCCACGGGCACCACCCGGTCGCAGCCGCGAACCACGGCGTATGAGTAGTGGTAGTAGCCACCGCCGTTTGCACAGGAACCCATCGAGATCACCCAGCGCGGTTCGGGCATCTGGTCGTATACCTTGCGCAGTGCCGGTGCCATTTTGTTGACCAGCGTGCCGGCCACAATGAGCACATCCGACTGGCGCGGGCTCGGCCGGAAGATGATGCCGAAACGGTCAAGGTCGTAGCGCGATGCGCCCGCGTGCATCATCTCGACAGCGCAGCAGGCAAGGCCGAACGTCATCGGCCACATGGAACCGGTACGAGCCCAGTTGATCAGCGAATCAATGCCGGTGGTAACGAAACCCGGCGATGACGCTTCCTGCGTCGCGGTCAGTCCCATTCGAGCGCACCCTTTTTCCACTCATAAATAAAGCCAATAACCAGGACGCCAAGGAATACGCCCATGGCGACAAGGCCGAACATACCGATGGTGTCGAGCGACACGGCCCACGGAAACAGGAACGCGATTTCCAGGTCGAAAATGATGAACAGAATGGCGACGAGGTAGTAGCGAACATCGAACTTCATGCGGGTGTCTTCGAAGGGCTCGAAACCGCACTCGTAGGGAGAGAGTTTTTCGCTGTCGGGGCGGCCCGGTCCGAAGATAAAGCCGGCCGACAAAAGAACCGCGCCGAAGGCGGTGGCGATGCCGAGAAAAATCAGAATCGGCAGGTATTCTTCAAGCATGAAAATGCCCCAGGTTGCCCCCTCAAACTACCCCTTCGCTACCACAAGAGGCAGTGTACTCGTGGAGTGAACGCTTCGCAGGCGCCGCCCCTCTTTTTTTCCGGTTTTGCTTAGGCTCAGTCAAGGCAGCCCCTAAGGAACCGCCAACCTGGTGCCGATGGCCGGACTCGAACCGGCACGGCTTTCGCCACTGCCCCCTCAAGACAGCGTGTCTACCAATTCCACCACATCGGCATTCTTAACTGATCAACACCGCGTCCGCTCACCCGGTGGGCAGGCGTCGCCGTGCAAGGTTTCCCGGATTCTACTCGTTGCTGGCCGTGTCCCCGCCCTCATCAGGCGCGGTCACTGGCGGTACCTCAACCGACGTGTTCTCCGTCGGGGTTTGCGGCAGCAGCGGAATGTCCGACTCACCGTCAACCGGCAGCATGTCGGACAGCCCGTCGTCGATCGGCGCCAGCTCTTCCTGCGCCGCCTCCATTATGCTGCCGCTGCTTTGCGGCCCCTGGGACGCAAAGTAGGCCAGCGTCAGGCTGGTAACGAAGAAAAGCGTCGCCAGCATGGCGGTGGCGCGGCTCAGGAAGGAGGCGCTGCCCTGCGCACCGAACACGGTACCGGACGCGCCAGCGCCGAAGCCGGCGCCCGCGGTTGCTCCCTTGCCTTGCTGCAGGAGAATCAGCAGGATCATGGTGATCGCCAGCAGGACGTGGGAGATGATGACTATGGTTTGCAACATTGTTGTACGTACTGTCTCGTTCTACTTAGCGCGCCGCCGGTCAGCCGGCCGCGGCACAAATCTTCAGGAAATCGTCTGCGTTCAGGGACGCGCCGCCAACCAGGCCACCATCAACGTCGTCCATACCGAAAAGCTCTGCGGCGTTGGACCCCTTGACGCTGCCGCCGTAGAGTATGCGAAGCGAGCCCGCCATTTTAGCATCATGTTCGGCCAGAAGCCCGCGAATAAATGCATGGACAGCCTGTGCCTGTTCCGGCGACGCGGTCTTGCCGGTGCCGATGGCCCAAACCGGCTCGTAGGCCACGATGGCGTTGTTCAGCGCCACCGCTCCGGCGGCCGAGACGACTGCTTCCAGCTGGCGCTTCACGACTGCCTCGGTGGCCCCTGACTCGCGCTCTTCCAGGCTCTCACCCACGCAAAGCACCGGCACCAGTCCCGCCTTTGAGGCGGCAATGAACTTGGCGGCCACGGCCTCGTCGGTCTCGCCGAACAGCGCACGGCGCTCGGAATGGCCCACCAGCGTGTGGGTTACGCCCATGTCCGCCAGCATTGCCGCGGAAACCTCGCCCGTGAAAGCCCCCTTCGGCTGGTCGCTCACGTTCTGCGCGCCAATGGCGATGCCGGAGTCCCCGACCGCGCCAAGCGCATCAGCAATGTGAACAAAAGCCGGAAAAACAATCACTTCTGCTTTTCTGGCACTGTCCAGCCCGCCGACCATGGCACCAAGCAGGCTCGCTGTTTCGGCCCGCGTGCCGTGCATCTTCCAGTTACCCGCGGCGATGGGTGTTCTCATGGGACTACTCTGTAAAGGCAAAACGCGCGATAGCTTAAACGGCGACCGCGCTTAAATCAATGCCGGACGCCCGTTCTGAAGGGGTTGTTTCGGGGTACTTCAGTTCTGCGCTGGCACGGCCTCGCGCACGACGTCGGCAAGCTGCCCGGCAAGGGTCTCGACCTGGCCGGCGTCGCTGCCTTCGATCATGACCCGGATCAGGGGTTCGGTACCGGATGCGCGGAGTACGACCCGGCCTTCGTTGCCGAGGGTTTGCTCGATGTCCTCGACCGCGGCGGCGATCGCCGGGACGGTGGCCGGATCAAAGCGGCGCTCCACCTGGACGTTGATCATGGTCTGGGGATACTTGGTCATGCCGCCGCGCAGCTCCGACAGCGGCTTGTCGAACTGGCTCATGGCGGCAAGCACCTGGAGAGCGCCCAGGATGCCGTCGCCGGTGGTCGTCCGGTCGAGACAAATGATGTGCCCGGAGGTCTCGCCGCCAATCACGCCGCCGTGCTCCTTGAGGAACGCCAGCACGTTGCGGTCGCCCACTGGCGCGCGCAGGAATTCGACGTTTTGCTCTTTGAGCGCGACCTCCAGGCCGAGGTTGGTCATCAGCGTGCCAACCACCGGTCCGCGAAGCGCCCTGTCGGCCAGCCTCGACTGCACGATGATGTGCAGCAGTTCATCGCCGTCCAGCAGTTCGCCGTTCTCGCACACCATCACCAGGCGGTCGCCATCGCCGTCAAACGCTATGCCTAAGTCGGCATCGAGCGCGCGCACCGTGTTTTGCAGCAGCTCGGGGCAGGTCGAACCGCAGCCTTCGTTGATGTTCTTGCCGTTTGGCGAGCACCCGATCGTTATGACATCGGCGCCAAGATCGGAGAAGATGCGCGGCGCCACTTTGTAGGTCGCCCCGTTGGCGCCGTCAATGACAATGCGCAGCCCGGCCAGGCTGGTGGACAATGGCACTGACTGGGTGCAGAACGAGTGGTAGCGATCGACGGCGTCATAGCGGCGCTCGGCCCGGCCCAGCCGCTCAGACGAACGGGTCGCAGGCGCCTCCTCCACCAGTTGCTCGATGCGGGCCTCGACGTCATCCGACAGCTTGCTGCCAGTGCGGTCAAAGAACTTGATGCCGTTATCGGCAAAGGAATTGTGGGATGCACTGATGACGACGCCGAGATCGGCGCCCAGCACGCGCGTCAGGTAAGCGATGCCGGGCGTCGGCATCACCTGGAGGAGCTTCACATCGACGCCGGCAGCCACGAAGCCGGCTTCCAGCGCCGACTCGAACATGTAGCCGGAGATGCGGGGGTCCTTGCCGACCGCAACGCTGCCGCCGTCAGGGATGAGCACCCGCCCGGCCGCGCTGGCGAGGCGCACTGCGAAATCCACTGTCATCGGCTGCTCGCCGACCCGTCCGCGCACGCCGTCCGTGCCGAAATACCGACCCATGTAACGCTCACTCCCGTCGCAAATCCGACCGCATAGTAGCAGCCGCGCGCACTCAGAACTAACCCGGCATCAGGATACCGGTCAGGCGGAGGTATCCCGCCCTGCCGCGTTGACCGCTCCGGTAACCTTGAGCGCGTCAACGGTCTCCGCCACGTCGTGGGCCCGGATAATGCTCGCTCCGCGGGCAGCGGCGAGCACCGCCGCCGCAAGGCTGCCGGGCAGGCAGTTCTGCGCGTCCCGGCCGGTCAGCGCACGAATCGTGGCCTTTCGCGACAAGCCCGCCAGCACCGGGTAACCGCAGTCGCTGAGCGCATCAAGGCCCGCCAGCAGTGCAAGGTTGTGGTCCGCAGTTTTGCCGAAGCCAAAACCGGGGTCCAGAACGATGCGCGAGCGCTCAATACCTGCTGTCTCGCATCGCGTGGCACGGTCCACCAGGTAATCCCGAACGTCCGATACCACATCGTCGTAATGCGGCGCGTCCTGCATCGTGCGGGGCTCGCCCTGCATGTGCATCAGGCAGACGTTTATCCTGCCCGCCGCTGCAACGGCCACCGCACCCGGCGTTCGCAGCGCATTGACGTCGTTGATGAGCCCTGCCCCGGCGTCTATTGCCGCCTCCATGACCTCTGGCTTCGTGGTGTCGACGGAAACCGGCACGCTGATATCGGCCGCCAGCGCCTGCACCACCGGCACGACGCGCCGGATTTCCTCATCGACCGGAACCGGCCTGGCGCCTGGCCGCGTCGACTCGCCGCCCACATCAATGATCGCAGCGCCAGCCTCGACCATCGCGTGGGCGTGGTCGACCGCCCGCGGTGCGTCGAAGAAATGACCGCCGTCAGAAAAGGAATCAGGGGTTACGTTGAGCACGCCCATGACGACCGGCATGTCCAGGACAATCCGTTTGCCGTCAGGAAATTCGAGCACGGTGGGGCGCGTCAGGGTGTTGCGAGATGAATCGAAGCCCGGCGCGCAGAGTGCGCGCCGGGCGTTTACGGTTAGTGCTGGCCGGCGGGACCGCCGATAGTTGCATCGCCGTCGCCGGTGCGCGGTTTCTTGGGCGTTGGCGCACTGGGCGTGTTGGAGTCATCCCAGTCTTCCGGCGGGGTGACTTCGCGGCCAGCCATAAGGTCGGCAATCTGCTTCTCGTCGATGGTCTCGAAGCGAATCAGCGCATCGGCCATCGCGTGCAGTATGTCGACCTTCTCCTTGAGAATGTTCTCTGCCCGCTCGTAGTTGACGTCAATCAACCGCCGTACTTCCTCGTCGATGACGTTGGCCGTTTCCGCCGACACCTGCTTGTGCTGAGTCACCGAGTGGCCGAGGAACACTTCACCGTCGTCTTCGCTGTACGTCAACGGACCCAGGCGCTCGGACAGGCCCCACTTCGTTACCATGTTGCGGGCGATGTCGGTGGCGCGTTCGATGTCGTTCGAGGCACCCGTGGTAACCGAGTCCGCACCGAAGATCTGCTCCTCGGCAATGCGGCCGCCGAACAGGCTCGAGATCTGGCTTTCCAGGCGACGCTTGCTGTAGCTGTAACGATCCTCCTCAGGAAGGAACATGGTTACACCGAGCGCACGACCGCGCGGAATAATCGTGACCTTATAGACCGGGTCATGATCGGGCACCATGAGGCCAACGATAGCGTGGCCGGCTTCGTGATAGGCGGTGAGCTTTTTCTCATCTTCGCTCATCACCATCGAGCGCCGCTCGGCGCCCATCATGATCTTGTCCTTCGCCTTGTCGAACTCTTCCTGCGTCACCGTGCGGTAATTGGCGCGAGCGGCGAACAGTGCTGCTTCGTTCACCAGGTTGGCAAGATCGGCGCCGGAGAAGCCGGGCGTGCCGCGCGCAATGATGCGAGCATCCACGTTGTCGTCCACCGGCACCTTGCGCATGTGGACCTTCAGAATCTGCTCACGGCCGCGTACGTCCGGCAGCGGGACCACAACCTGGCGATCGAAGCGACCGGGGCGCAGCAGCGCGGGGTCGAGTACGTCCGGCCGGTTGGTGGCGGCGATGACGATGACGCCCTCGTTGCCCTCAAACCCATCCATTTCCACGAGCAGCTGGTTGAGCGTCTGCTCACGCTCGTCGTGACCGCCGCCCAGGCCGGCGCCACGGTGGCGACCGACGGCGTCGATCTCGTCGATGAAGATAATGCACGGCGCGTGCTTCTTCGCCTGGTCGAACATGTCGCGCACGCGGGACGCGCCCACGCCGACGAACATCTCGACAAAGTCGGAACCCGAAATCGTAAAGAACGGCACCTTGGCCTCGCCGGCGATAGCACGGGCCAGCAGCGTTTTACCGGTGCCGGGCGAACCGACCATCAGCACGCCGCGCGGGATCTTGCCGCCAAGGCGCTGGAACTTGCTCGGGTCCTTGAGGAACTCGACTATTTCGGCGACTTCTTCCTTCGCCTCTTCAACGCCCGCCACGTCACCAAAGTTGACGTTTACCTGGTCCTCGCCAAGAAGGCGCGCCTTGCTCTTGCCGAAGGACATCGCCCCACGGCCGCCGGCGCCACCCTGCATCTGGCGCATGAAGTACACCCAGACGCCAATGAGAAGCAGAATCGGGAAGGAGGAAATGAAGAGTTGCACGAGGAACGACTGCCGTTCCGGCGGCTGGGCTTCAAAGCGCACGCCGTGCTCGCGGAGTTCACCGATGAGCGCTTTGTTGTCTGTCTCGGGGTTGTACGTCATGAAGCTGTCGCCACGCTTCAGCTCACCGGTGAGCGTTTCGCCCTGGAATTTCACGTACGCGACGTCGTTGCTGCTGACGGCGGTCAGGAACTCGGAGTACTCCATCGCCTGCACAGCTCTGGATTGGGCGCCGAAGTTGTGGAACACCGACAACAGAACCACGGCAATAACCACCCAGAGGATGATGTTTTTGGCTAGATCGTTCAACTAAGTCTCCGTGTTGTGCCCGGCACTCAAGCCGGCGGGGCCGCGAGGCCTCGCTCCGGGCTTAATTTCAGGTGGGCGCAATACCCCTACCCTGTACGATTTGACAGTACTACACCTGATAGTTTCTCGCCACAAGGTACACCTCCCTGCTGCGAGGCCTTGAAGCCGCGGGTTTCTTCACCGAAACCTTACCGAATCGGTCTCTCGCCAACTTCACGAAATCATCAAATCCTTCTCCCTGGAAGAGCTTTGTTACAAAGCTGCCACCGGCTGCCAGGGCTTCGGTGCAAAGATCCAGCGCCAGTTCGGCCAGGTACATGCCCCTCGGCTGGTCTACCCCGGCAATACCGGTGATATTGGGGGCCATGTCCGACATTACAAGGTCTGCCTTTTTTCCGGCCAGCGCCTCTTCGAGGCTGGCGAGGCCCTCAGGCTCGCGGAAATCGGCCTGCAGCACCACGACGTCAGCCAGCGCGTCCATCGGCAAAATGTCGAGCGCGATGATCTTGCCAGTGCCATCCAGCCGGTAGGCCGCAAACTGGCTCCAGCCGCCCGGGGCAGCGCCGAGGTCGATAACCGTCATTCCCTTTCGGAACAGCGAGTTGCGCTTGTCCAGCTCCTCCAGCTTGTACACCGCGCGCGAGCGCCAGCCCTCCTTTCGGGCCTTCAGCACATACGGATCCCGCTCGTGCTCCTGCAGCCAGCGGCTGCTGCTCTTGCTGCGTTTTGCCATGCGGTGCCGCCATTCCAGGCCGTTGACGCCAACTCTTAGTGTAACCTTGGCGCCCTCGCGGCGTGTGAACCACGTCACGCCAAACCACACAAAAACCCGCCGGAAAACAGCTAAATGACGATAAAGCTCACGGAAAAACAGCGAAAACACCTTCGGGGCCTCGGCCACGCCCTGAAACCGGTGGTCTACGTCGCGGAGGCGGGCTTGAGCCCTCCGGTCATGCACGAGGTGCGCACCGCCCTCGCCCACCATGAACTCATCAAGGTCAGTGTCCGCGTTGGCGACCGCGAGGTGCGAAGCGCGACCGTGGAGCAACTGGCCACGGACACCGGCGCCGTCGTGGTTCAGCGGATTGGCAACACCGCCCTTTTCTACAAGCGCAACCCGGAAAAGAACCGGATTACCCTCCCGGCCTGAACGGCGAGGAGCTCACGAGCGACACAGGCCTGAGCGGCACGGAAAGGCTCGGGTTGGTTCAGGCGCCTTTCTTGATTCGCCCGCTGGGCGTTTGACCCTCGATATGCCCACCGAACTGCTCCCGCATCGCTGACAGCAGCTTGTCAGCGTAGGACTGCTGACGGCGAGATTGGAACCGTGCGAAAAGCGCGGCCGATATCGTGGGTACCGGGACGTCCTGCTCGATCGCAGCCTCAATGGTCCAGCGTGCTTCGCCGCTGTCGGAGACAAAGCCCTCGTAACCCTCCAGCTCCGGATCGGCATTGAGCGCATTCGCATTGAGATCCAGCAGCCAGGAGCGAATGACGGATCCACGACGCCAGACTTCGGCGACCGCCGCGACATCGAAGTCGTAGTTGAGGCCTTCTTCTCGCGCCGTGGATTGCGCGTTCTTCAGAATATCGAAGCCCTCGGCGTAGGCCTGCATGAGGCCGTACTCGATGCCGTTGTGCACCATCTTCGCAAAGTGACCGGAGCCGACCGGCCCGCAATGCACGTAGCCCTTCTCCGGCCGCGGGTCGGCACCAGCACGGCCCGGAGTCTGTTCGACCGTGCCTCCGCCTGGCGCCAGGGCGTCAAAAATGGCGTCCAGGCATTCGACAGTTTCGGCTGGGCCGCCGATCATCAGGGAAAACCCCTCTTCGAGGCCCCAGATGCCGCCCGATACGCCGACATCGATATAGGTGATATCACGTTCCGCAAGACGCTTTGCGCGCGCGAGGTCATCCTTGTAGTAGGTGTTGCCTCCGTCGATGATGCAGTCGCCGGCTGACAGGATGCCGGAGACCGTCTCGATGGTGTCCTCTGTCACCTTGCCCGAAGGAAGCATCAGCCAGACTGTGCGAGGTGCAGGCAGCGCTGCCAGGGCGTCAAGAGCCGTAATCGCGGTGGCGCCCTCACCGGAAAGACTCTCAATGGCTGCTGCATCAATGTCCCACACAGCGGGAGTGATACCTGCGCGAAGAAGCCGGCGAGTTAGCCCCGCGCCCATCCTGCCAAGCCCAACGATTGAAAAACTTCCGTCCATCTTTTTTGCCCCGTGGTTGATAGCCTTCGAACCGGCCAAGCCGCCAGCCTTTCCTACCCGTCGTTGCAAGCGCTCGACACACTACTCGGACCAGGCGGCTGAAAGAAGCCCTGTTTCATTATCGCGAGATCGGCGAAATTAACGCTCCCGTCACCATCAAGGTCTGCGCTGGCGGTGGCGGAGAAAAACACCGACTTCATGATGCCGAGATCGATAAAATTCACTTGGCAATCACTGTTGAGGTCGGCGTCGCAAATGTTGCCAAAGCCGTCTGCGTTGGTATCGCGCTGGTCGGGGTTTGCCACGTCGGTGCAGTTGTCGGCCGCGTCCACGATGCCGTCAT
>JBCAXP010000158.1:0-9900 GCA_038533995.1 Pseudomonadota bacterium | reverse complement strand
GTCCCCTTTCGGTTGCCGGCAGTTCCGAGGCTGAAAGCTCTCGGTGACGGAAGACCACGGTGGTTGGGGTTCGTGATTTCCGGGCGTACGAGGCAGGGATGCCGAGTTCGAGCGTGCAGGGACGCATTCACAGCGGCCCGGAAATCACGTGCCCCAACTGCCGTGGTCGTCTACAGGGTGAAAATCCTTCGGACAACCACCAGCGACCGCCGCGGCCACCTACAGGGTGCGGATCGTTGTAGCAGGCGGCGCGTTAACGCTTTGCATATCAATTTCGGTCCAGTCGATTTATGCTTCGCGGCATGACCTATTGCCTGGCAGCCAGCGTTGATGCGGGCCTCGTCTTCGTCTCCGATTCGCGCACGAACGCCGGCATCGACCGCCTGGGCACCCACAGCAAGATGCACGGGTTTACCGATCTGCCGGGGCGCTTCTTCACGCTGCTGAGCGCCGGCAACCTGGCCACGACGCAGGCCGTGGTCGCGCGCCTTCAGCGCGATATCCGGGAAGGGGCTGACACCAGTCTTGCCACCGTGCGGCGCATGCGTGAAGCGGCGGATTACGTGGGCACGTTGAATCGCACCATCACCGAGAAGTATGCCAGCGACGATGCCGAGGACGGCTTCTCGCCGAGCGCCGATTTTATTTTCGGCGGCCAGATCTGCGACCAGGGCGACAACAGCCCACACGCGCTCTTTCTCGTGTATGCACAGGGCAACTACATCGCGCCGCCCGAAGCCGCGCCGTTTCTGCAGATTGGCGAGCAGAAGTACGGCCGCCCGATTCTCGACCGTATCGTGCGCGCCGACGCGAGCCTGGAAACCGTGGCCTTGTGCGGACTGGTTTCCATGGACTCCACGATGCGCAGCAACGCGACCGTCGGGCCGCCTATCGAAGTCATGCTGTACGAACCTTACCGGCCGGAGGCGCCGCGGCACCTCGTCTACCGTGACGGCGACCCGTACCTGCACACTATCCGCGAGCAGTGGGCGATTAATCTTCGCCGGGCGTTTGACGAACTGCCGCCGCTGGATGGTTCGCAATCGCAAAGTGAATGAATTCGATCTTGCGTGCGACCGGCGGGGTAATCACAAACGGGTAGGCGTCGGGCAGGCCCAGCGACCGCATGATGTCGTTGAGGGTAAGCACCACGTCGATGAACTGCCCGTACCAGTTGCTCGGGCGCACGTCTGTTAGAAGTCCGGCTGAGTACACCGTAGCCAGCACCGCCCGAATGTGAAGGTAGTGGGCCCAGCACTCGGCCCAGTCCTCCGCCGGGTGCGCCGTGGCGTAGGCCGAGATGTACTCCTCATGCCAGTTCGCTGGGGGCCCGTCGCGGTAGTAACGGGCAAGCGCTTCATCGTAGTTTTCGCGCTCATCGCCGAACACTTCACGCGCCTCGGCGCGCTTTTCTTCCGGTACGACAACGCTGAAGTAGTAGTGGCCGGACTCGTGCCGGAAGTGGCCAACAAGCGTGCGCCAGGGCTCATTCATCTTCTGGCGCATGGCTTCGCGAAACAACTCATCCGCCTCCGCGGCGTTGATCGTTATCACCCCGCTTGCGTGGCCAGTGGCCACGTGGTGCTCGCTCACATTGGGGTTGGTGCGCCGGTCCTCCTTGAACTCGAAACTTAAGTCCGCGGGGTCGACCGGCAGGCCTAGCCGTAACAGGTCGTACAGCAGGCGGCGCTTGGCGGCCTCCAGCTTGCGCCAGCGTTCGTGGTTCTCCGGATTGGACAGGGCCGGCACTACCCGCGTCATTGTGCAGGACAGGCACAGCCCGTTGGGGTCAGACGGCAACGCGCGCCAGTTGCAAAACACCGGCGCGGCATGGTTCGCACAGCGCGCGACGCTGTCGCCGGGTTCCGGCGCTGCATCCAGTCTCAGGGTCACGGGGTCAAACGCCAGCGCGCGGCCGCAGGCGAGGCACTCGTCGCTGTCGAAAAACACCGGGTGGCCGCACCGGCATTGCCAACGCTTCATGGTGGCTGGCTCATCATTGGCTTGGTCACTAGCCTGGCGCGCGGCAGCCGGTTCAGGACGCCGGCAGGAACCACGTGTCCACCACCTTGAGGTGGGCGCCGCCAAGGCCGATCTGCAGCGTGTCCATCAGCGCCGTGACGCCCGCTCCGTCCAGCGTGCGCGGAAGCGCCGCGGGCAGCGCTTCGCGCACCTGCGCCAGCTCAGCCTGGAGCGGCTCGCTGTTGGGCAGCGCGGCGGCGGTGCGGCTGGCTGTGTCGAGGCAGGCGCGCACGGCGCGAGGAAAGCGGTCGTCGTTCAGCAGGAAGTCAATCGCCGCCAGTCCCTCCACCTTCGGCTGGCAGTACTGGCGGTACATCTGGAAAGCACTGACCGACTTCAGCACGTTGGTCCACAGGGTTGATCCGTAGCGCAGCACGAGGCGCTCGTTTTGCTGCAGGTAGGCTGCGGCAACGTCGATCATGCGGCTGGTCATATCGGCACGCTCGATGTGCTGGCCGAGCTGCAGAAAATGATACGGGCTGGTGTGGCTCATCGTTGCAGTGAGCGTGCCGTTGATCTGCTGGCAGCGGCCGATGCACTCTGACAGCACGTCAAAGCGGTTCTCGCCCATGGCGCTGTGGTTGAGTTGGCGTTTTGCGAACCGGTGCAGTTCATTGGCAGCCTCCCAGCTTTCCGTCGGCAGCAGGTCACGCGAGTTGCGGATGTTGTCGCGCACCCGGCCAATGCAAAACGCGAGTGACACGCCGCCGTTCGGATCTGCCAGCAGGAAGTCGAGCGTGGCCTGCTCGCCGCTGGCGGTGTCGAACTGGCTCTGTGCGCCGATGATGGCGACGAGGTCCTGCCAGCCGACGCCAACTTCCGGCGGCAGGTCGAGCATCAGGTGCGCGTACTGCTGCACCATGCGCGCTGTGTTCTCCGCGCGCTCCAGATAGCGGCCGGCCCAGTAGACGCGTTCGGCAGAGCGCGACAGCATCAGTCAGCGTCCTCGATGATCCACGTGTCCTTACTGCCACCGCCCTGCGATGAATTCACGACGAGGGAACCGCGGGTCATGGCGACGCGCGTCAGGCCGCCCGCGGTAACGGACACGTCCTCGCCCTGCAGGATGAAGGGCCGCAGGTCCAGGTGCCGTGGCTCGACATCGCCGCCGCACAGCGTCGGCGCCGTGGACAGCGACAGCGTTGGCTGGGCGATGTAATTCCTGGGGTCGGAATTCAAAAGGTCGCGAAACTGCGAGTGCTCTTCACTCGTGGCGTGGGGACCGATGAGCATGCCGTAGCCGCCGGACTCGTTGGCGGGTTTCACGACCAGGTGCTCGAGGTTGTCGAGCACGTGCGAGAGATGGCCGGGGTTCGAGCAACGCCACGTGGGGACGTTGGGAATAATGGCGTCTTCGTCCAGGTAGTAGCGAATGATCTCGGGCACGTAGGAGTAAATCACCTTGTCGTCCGCAACGCCGGAACCCGGCGCGTTGGCAAGTGCGACGTTGCCCGCGCGCCACGCGCGCATGATGCCGGGTATGCCGAGCATCGAGTCCGGGCGAAACGCCTCCGGGTCGATGAACGTGTCGTCGATGCGCCGGTAAATGCTGTCGACGCGCTGCAGGCCGCTGATGGTGCGCATGTACACACAGTCGTCGTCGCCCACGGTCAGGTCGCTGCCTTCGACGAGCTCCACGCCCATTTCCCGCGCGAGGTAGCTGTGCTCGAAGTAGGCCGAGTTGAAGATGCCGGGCGTCAGCACGACTACCTCAGGTTTGCCGGTCACCGCTTCGGGTGCGATGGATTCCAGCATCTGGCCAAGGGCCGACGGGTACTCGCCCACCGGGCGAATGCGGTGGTTGCGAAACACCGACGGAAACACACGCTTGATGACGTTGCGGTTCTCCAGCATGTACGACACGCCGGAGGGCACCCGCAGATTGTCTTCGAGCACGTAGATGGTGCCGTCGGCGCCGCGCACGAGGTCCGAGCCGCATACGTGCGCCCACACGCCGTGGCGAGGGCTTACGCCGCGGCAGGGCTCGAGGTAATTCCGCGAACTGTCGATGAGCTCGGCGGGCACCACCTTGTCTTTCAGAATGCGCCGGTCGTTGTACAGGTCGTCGATGAACAGGTTCAGCGCTTTTAGCCGCTGGATGAGGCCGCGCTCGACGTGGTCCCACTCCGAACCGGGCATCGCGCGCGGAATGATGTCGAGGGGCCAGGCGCGGTCAATGTTGTCGCCTTCGGAGTACACCGTGAACGAAATGCCCATGTCGACGATGGTGCTGTCCACGGCCCGCTGGCGCTCTTTGAGTTCTTCCGGCGGCAGGGCGCCGAAGAACTCGGCCAGCAACCGCGCATGCTGGCGCGGGGCGCCGTCCGCGTCCATGAACTCGTCAAAAACCCCGTCCGGAGCGTACGTGGAAAGCCAGTCACTCATGGGCGCCACAATAGCAGGAATGCCGACGGCTGAGGCCATCCTCGGGGGCGCTGGGCAGCGGCGAATGAGCATCCCCGGGCTTGGCAGGCCAGGGTGCACCAATTTGGGGCGAAATCACCGGGAAAGCGCCCCACTCAGTGATTATGTAAAACACTGAATGCAGGTGCTTTTAACCTTTTTTGACAAGGTGCTTGCGGCCACGCGATCAGAAAGGTATGGTCTCATGACAGCGCTGTCACCGTTGGGGGCGCTCGCTACGGATAGCAGAGCAGCGGCTGTGCTACCGAATATAACAAAGCCAGGGCTAACCAGGCTTACAATTCAAGGGGAAAAAACATGTTTAAGAACCTTCGTACGCCAGTCTTGGCGGCTTCTCTGATGCTTTGCTCCGCCGGCGCCATGGCCAGCGGCGTCGACATCGCCATTAACGGCGGCGCTGAGTCGGGCGACTTCATGGGTTGGGACACGTTCGATAACGGCGGCACCGTCGAAATCACCACTGATAACCCGTCCGGCGGCGTTTACGCCATCGAGCTGAACGGCAGCGGCGGACCTTTCAACCCGGTTGCGAAGAACGCCAACATCGGCATCGGTGTGATTACGCCTGGCGCTGAAGTGACGGTCTCCTTCGACATTCGCGGCTCGGCCTCGGCTGGTGGCGTGTTCTTCGCTGAGATTTTCTCTGAGCTCGCCGGCGGCGGCGTGTCCCAGGCCGAAATTCTTGGCGGCGGCCCGCTGTTCCCGGATGCCGACTCGAGCGTCTGGACCAGCTACTCGTTCACCACCACCGTTGGTCCTGACGTGTCCGGTGGCATCAGCATTCAGTTCGCTGCCATCTGTGGCGCCGTGCCGGGTTGCGTGTCGAACTACTTCGTTGACAACCTGGTCGTGAAGACCGCTGCTCCGATTCCGGTGCCGGCTGCTGTCTGGCTGCTGGGTTCGGCCATTGGCCTGCTGGGTCTGCGCAAGCGCGCTGCCTAAGCGACCAACGCAAAGCAGTAACCTGGAAAACCCGGCCTCGCGCCGGGTTTTCTTTTGCCTGGGCTATCAAAAAAACTGAAGGTGAAAATGAAATAATTCCATTTTTCTTATCATGCTGTGGGCGCTACCATGATTACATCGACCGACAACCTTGAGATGTGGAGGACACCATGGAACTGAACATTGGCATCGACAGCACACAGCGCACGGAAATCGCCTCGGGCCTGTCCCGGCTGCTGGCAGACAGCTACACCCTCTACCTGAAAACTCACAACTACCACTGGAACGTGGAAGGGCCCATGTTCAACACGCTGCACATGATGTTCGAGCAGCAGTACACGGAGCTTGCCACGGCCGTTGACGAGATTGCCGAGCGCATCAGGGCGTTGGGCGTGAAGGCGCCGGGTTCGTACTCGGCTTACAGCGAACTCGCTTCTGTTTCTGAGGCAAAGGGCGACGAGAACGCCGAGGAAATGCTGCGGCAACTCGTGCTGGGCCAGGAAGCGGTAGCGCGCACGGCACGCGAGGCATTCCCGGCGGCAGACAGCGCCAACGACGAGGCCACCGCGGACCTGCTCACGCAGCGCATGCAGATTCATGAAAAGAACGCATGGATGCTGCGGTCAATGCTCGCCTGAGTACCGCTGATCACGCCTAAGGCCGCCGGCGTCCCCCGGCCGGCGGCCTTTTTCTCTATCTCCGCGTACCACGCAGTTGCCGAGACGTTCGTCTCATTGACAAAGTACTGCCGGCGCAGAACACTGCCGCCATGCAACTGCTGATCGAACTCGTCGAGAGTGGCCGCATCGTCGACCTGATGCTGGCCTTCGTTGCACTCGAGATTGTCTTGCTTGTGGGTTTCAACCTGCGCACCGGACGTGGCATTCCGCCGCTGTCACTACTATTGAATCTCGGTGCCGGTGGCAGCCTGATGCTGGCCCTGAGGGCAGTGCTGATGGAATCCGGCTGGCTGACGGTTGCCGCTTTCCTGGTGTTATCGCTGTTCTTTCACCTCGGCGACCTGGCGAGGCGGTGGAACCGTTGAGAGGATCTCAGGTGGGTTCGCGTCCCGCGGCCGTTTCAACGGCCGGCTGCGGCGGCATGGAAGTTTTTCGTGCACTCACCTTCTTGCGCATGTCCATGACCTTCTTCTGGTGGTACAGCAAAAAGCTCACACCCAGTACCGTAGGGGTTGCCCACATGACCGGGTTGAAGGCGTACGCCGGCAGGGTATTGACGGCGCCAAACGCGAGAAACGCGGTGTACACCGAAATGCCCGCTCCCACGAGGCCGCGCGTATGCTGAACCAGCCACTCGTTCATGGCCGGCTTGTCGGTGAGAATGAAATGCGTGTTCAGCACGGCGGCGGTCAGCCCGACGATAGAGATGCCCATCATCAGCGGCTGCTTGATGAGGTAACCCTGGTACATGCAGTTAGCCGCCGTAACAAACGTCGCGAACTGCAGAATGAAGTTAACCGGGTTCCGGTTGCGCTCGTGATGGCGCTTGTTCCGAATGCACAGCAGGCCGTACCACGCAAGCATGATCGTCATGGTGGCAAGGTACAGCATCATCCAGCCGAACATGCCGCGCACCAGGGCGGCATCATCGGAAAACGGGTGGGTCTCCAGCGGCGAGTGCAGGGTGCAAAGGCTGATGCCAATCGCGATCGTGCCTGTGGCCAGCAACGCGTATGCGAAGACCTTGCCCCAGAGCTTGTGCCGCGCCGAGCCCTTGCGGCCAATTACCGGCACCCACATGCTGATCAGGCCCACTGTGCCGGTCACGATATGGGCGTGGACCAGCTGATCGAAAAGCCACATGACTTCACCCCGTCTGTACTGTCCGGGTACAGTGCTCAGCGCGGGCGGCACTGTCGAGCGGACGCCTGCCATTCTAGCGCAGAACAGCTTGCCGCAGGCCCTCTCAACGACAGATTTACTTCGGAGTTTTCCCCAGCATGACGGAAAAACCACAGGTCATTGTGATCGGTAGCGGTTTCGGCGGACTGGCTGCTGCCGTACGCCTTGGCGCGCGCGGTTACAAGGTGCGGGTTTTTGAAAAGCTCGACGCGCCGGGCGGGCGTGCGTACGTGTACCGCAAGGACGGGTTTGTGTTCGATGCGGGGCCCACGATCATCACCGCGCCCTTCCTGCTCGAGGAACTCTGGGAGCTGTGTGGGCGCAAGCTGTCTGACGATATCGACCTGCGTGCGATGGATCCCTTTTATCGCATTCGCTTCGACGATGGTGACTACTTCGACTACAGCGGCGACAACGCCACCATGGAAGCGGAGATTGCCAGGTTCAACCCCGATGACGTGGCCGGTTACCACCGCTTTCTCGAAGCGGCGGCCCGGGTGTACACGGTCGGCTTTGATCAGCTGCTGAGCTATTCATTCGATTCGCTGTGGAAGATGGTGCGCGTGCTGCCGGACCTTTTGCGCGTGCAGTTTTACCGTTCCGTGCATGGCCTTGTCGCCAAGTACATCAAGCACCCAAAGCTGCGCATGGTGTTCAGCTTTCACCCGCTGCTGGTGGGCGGCAATCCCTTCAAGACAACAGCGGTGTACGCGCTCATTGCGCAGCTCGAGCGTCGCCACGGCGTGCACTTCGCCATGGGCGGCACAGGCGCGGTTATCCAGGGGCTCGTGAAGCTCATCGAAGCCAACGGCGGCGAGGTGACGTGTAACGCGCCGGTGGAATCCATCCTCACCGAAGGACGTCGCGCCGTCGGCGTGCGGCTTGCCTCCGGCGAGGAAGTGCGCGCAAACGTCGTGGTTTCCAATGCCGACTCTGCGTCGACTTACCGCTACCTCGTGCCGGAGCATGCGCGCAAGCGGTGGACAAACAAGCGGCTGGCAAAGTCGAAGTACTCCATGAGCCTTTTCGTATGGTACTTCGGCACTGATCGCCAGTACCCCGACGTGCCTCATCACATGATGCTGCTCGGCGCGCGCTACAAGGGTTTGCTCGACGACATTTTTGATCGCAAGATTCTCGCCGACGACTTCAGCCTGTACCTGCACAGGCCCACCGCCACCGACCCGTCCATGGCGCCTCCCGGCTGCGACGCGTTCTACGTGCTCTCGCCGGTGCCGCACATGGAGTCAGGGGTGGACTGGGAGGAAATGGGGGAGATCTACCGCGCGCGCATCGCGAAGGGTCTGTCGGACACGGTGCTGCCCAACCTGGAGCAACACGTCGTGACGTCGGAGCTTCTTACGCCGCTCGATTTTCGTAACCGCCTGTGGTCGGTAAAGGGCGCCGCCTTCGGCATGCAGCCGATTCTCACGCAGACAGCGTGGTTCCGCCCGAACAACCGAAGCGAGGAACTGGAGGGTCTTTACCTTGTCGGTGCTGGCACTCACCCCGGCGCCGGTATGCCCGGGGTTATCTCCTCTGCAAAGGTGCTCGACAGCGTCGTGCCGGATCCCTCGGAATCGTAGCTGTAGGAGCGGCATCCTTGCCGCGATTGATAACCGTGGCCCGGGCATTTATCGCGGCAAGATGCCGCTCCTACGAACGGGCGTCGGTCGCTATCCCTAAGTCAGCACACACGCTGGCGGCGGCAAGGCGCCCCGACATCGCGGTCATCGGTACGCCGGGTCCCGGGTGCACGCTGCCGCCGGCAAAGTACAGCCCCTGCAAACGGGCCCGCGAGCCGGGCCGGGAAAACGAGCCGTTCCAGCCGTGCGTCGGTCGTCCGTAAAGCGCGCCGTCGGTTGCCGGAAACAGGCGGGCGAAATCTTCCGGTGTCGTGCGCACGCTGCCCGCGTCGATATCGTGAAGCGTTAACCCCTGCTGCTCGAGCAGGGCGAACATACTTGTCTCGCCGCGTTCAATTTCTTCTGGTGAAAGGTTTCGCGCCGGCGCGTTGATCAGGCAAAAGATGCGTTCGCGCTCGTTCGGCGTCTTGCCCGCGCCACGGTCTTGGGCGCACAGGTACACGGTTGGCTCGCTTGTGATACGCCGCTCACCAAACAGGCAATCGAATTCGGCCTGGTAGTCGCTGCCGAAAAACACGTTGTGATGCACAAGGTCAAATCCCTGCGGCCGCGCCACCATGCTCCAGGTCATCGCTGACAGCGACGGCTGCGTGCGCACCTTCACCGCCGCGGTGCTGTCGTCACCAAGAAGGCCGCGCGCGAGCGCGGCGGTGTCACCATTGAACACAACCGCGTCCGCGGTCAGCTCTTCGCCGCTGTCGAGACGCACGCCCGTGATGCGGCGGCCGCTGCGTGTCAGCGCCGCCACGTGCGCGTTGTATCGCAGCTTCGCGCCGCGGGCCTGCGCGAGGCTTGCGAGCGTCTGCGCCAGCACGTGCATGCCGCCGCCTACCTTCCAGACGCCGGCGCGTTCGGCGTGGGCGATGAGCATAAGCGTGGCGGGTGCAAGGAACGGTGACGATCCGCAGTACGTGGCGTAGCGCGCGAAGAGCTGCCGCAGCCTGTCATCGCGAAACACCTTGACCAGGGAACGCCACGTACTGCGGATCGTCACCGTTCCTTGC
>JBCAXP010000157.1:0-9992 GCA_038533995.1 Pseudomonadota bacterium | reverse complement strand
CATTCGCAGCCACATTGCCGCGCTGCGTTTTGACCGCGAGTACCGACGCTACGCGTGAGGCAGACGCAGGCCCGCCGCATTGCCGCTACACTACGGCCACTTGAATTCAGTACGCCCATTACCGACACGGAGACAAGCCAATGTCCAAAGCCGTTCGAACGGTGCCTCTCAGCCTGGCGCTCATCGCCCTTGCCGCGTGCAGCGCACAGTCGCCCGATTCCGTGGAGGACGCGGACCAGACTGCGCAAGCGACGAAGTCCACTCCCGCGTCAGAGGAGCCGCCTGCCAGCCGCGACGGGCACACCCTGACGGCCGAAGAGCGGGCGCTGTTCACCACGCGCCTGCAGTGTGGCGACACAGTGGTGGAGTTTGCCATCATCGATGCCGGCACCGCAGACATGCGCATCGCCAACACCGCGTACGCCATGAAGGCGGTCGAAACCGCTTCCGGTGCCCGCTATGAGAACACCGGCAATCCCGACACCGTATTCTGGAACCAGGGCAACAAGGCCATGGTGACGGTTGACGGCGAAGACCTGCCAGAGTGTACGGTGCTGCCGGATGAAGACACGAGCGCGTCGGCGACGGGCGAGGCTGGCGGCGGACACTGGTTACGAGGCATCACCTGGGTGCTGGTAACCATGAACGGTGAGGAGGCAATCGGCAGCGAGTTGCCGACCGCTCTTTTCGCAGACGAGGGCCGCGTGAGCGGCTCCGCTGGTTGCAACCGGTTTAACGGCAGTTACACACTGGAGGGCAACCGCATTGCATTCAATCCGGCTATGGCTGCGACAAAACGGATGTGCGCCCCCGAGGAACTGATGCGCCAGGAGGATGCGTTTCTCACCGCGCTGCCCGGCATGTCGGAAGCAACCGTCAACGACGACGGTCACCTTGAGCTTGGCGACGGTGGAAACAACTCACTCGTATTCAGGCGCGGAAACGGAAGCTAGCCGCGCGCTCCGCTAGCGAAGCGGCTTGGTCATCTTGATGATGGTGTTGGGCGCCCCGTTGGCGCCCACGCTAACGGTACGACTGACCTCTACGTAACCCTTGGCAAGGTAGAACGGCTCGCCGGGCACAGTCGAACCGAGTTCGATGGTGGAAAAGCCGGCCTCGCGGGCGGCCTGTTCGCCGAGGCGCAGCAGCAGGCCGCCAATACCGCAGCGAACCCAGTCGGGGTGCGTGTACATGGCGCGTATGCGCGCCGCCTCGGAGCGTGGATCGCTTAAGCTGTCATCACGCCCAGCGGTATGGTTGCCGCCGTACAGCGTGCGGCGCTTGCCCCAGCCGCCACAGCCCACCATCACGACCCTGTCTTCATGCTGCGTCTCGATGACGAAGTACGTCTGGTCGTCGATAAGCGTCTGGTCGACGCCCATCGTTTCCTTCGCCGATTCGATCTCCGAGGGCGACAGGAAAGCCTTCATGTTTTCGGCAATGGACGCTCCCATCAGCGCGATGATGGCCGGCTTGTCAGCCTCCTGGGCAAGGCGATGGGTAAAGACGTGCTGACTGCGATCGGGCATTGGCCACCGGCCTGCTAAGAAAAATTCTCCGCGAAATATAGCAGAGCGCGGCGCGGCAAGGACCGGAACCTACACCGAAACGCCCTCCGCCGGTGACGCGGCGCGCTGGCGAAAGAACGTCGCGGTGGCGTCATCGGCAGGATAAAAGCCCTCGATGCGGATTTCGTCTGCGGTGATGTCCTGCGGGGTGCCGAACGTGGAGATCACGGAGAACACGCTTAAGCGCAAGCCACCGAAGTCCAGTTGCATCGGAAGCACCGGCATGACCTCCGGCGTGGGCGCCTCATCGGCGGCGGCAACGCCGGCCAGTTCGATGAGCCGTGTGTATTGCTCCTGCATCGCCGGGTCGCCGGACGCAATCGCTTCGCGCTTAAGGCGACCGACAAACATCGGCGCAATCCTGTCGAAGTTCGCGATGTAGCGACGCAGCCCCTTCGGGTGCAGCGACATCAGCGCGAGATTCATGCTGCCGTCATCGCCAACGTCACGCAGCAACTCGGCGGGATCGCCACCCAGACTGAACAGCAGGTCCATCGCACGGTTTTTCATGCGCACGTTCCAGGATCGGTCCACAACCACGGCCGGGAACGGCTCGTGATGGCGTAAAACGTGCTCGAGCGCGTCAAGCACCGGCTCCATCGCCGGGTCGTCCAGCCTCGACTCGCGGTAGGCCGCGGCAAAGCCAGCCGAGCGAAGCAGCACGTTGCGTTCGCGCAGCGGGATATCCAGCGCCTCGGACAGGCGCACCACCATTTCACGGCTGGGCTTGCTGCGGCCGGTCTCCAGCCAGCTCACGTGGCGCTGGGAGACGTTTGCCGCGAGCGCCAGCTCCATCTGCGAGAGCTTTCGGTAGCGACGCCACTGGCGGCACATCATTCGAAAGTCCTGGTTGTCGAGCTGCGCGCCTTGAGCCATGACGTATTCCCTCTCACCCACCTTGAACTGGATTAAATCGCATTGGGCATCTTAAAAACAATTACCCCGGACGTCATTGCTTCGATGACGTGCAGGGCCGAGGATGTGGCTCAAACCTCAACGAAGGAGCATGACATGAGAACCCGACGCATCCTCGCACTCGCAATCCTTCCACCGTTCGCAGTGCTCTCTGCCTACGCCGTGTGGCAGGTAGGCTACATCGGCATCGTCGACTATCACAGGCACAGCCCGGCCGGCTGGCAGGTGTTTACCGACCTGGTGATCTCGCTGGTGCTGCTGCTGACATGGTTGATTCCGGAGGCCCGCAAGGCAGGCCGCGCCGTGTGGCCTTGGGTGCTGCTGACGCTGCTGCTCGGCTCCTTCGGTCCGCTGCTCTACCTGGCCTTTGCTTCAGAGCCCAGGTCAGAGTCGAGAACGGAACAGACGGCGCCCGGCTGATTCACGCAGAAAACCGGGTCCTGGCACCGGGGAGGATTTTGCGGCGGCACCTGTGGTAAAAAACTGCTACCGATTTGAGCCTGCGGGTGCCGCGCGTTGATAACTCCACCATGACCGATCCGGGCTGGCTGTCCCTGCTGCCGCCGCTTCTTGCCATTGTCCTTGCCATCTGGACCAAGCAGGTCATCCTGTCGCTGTTCGCTGGCCTGTGGCTCGCGTTCAGCCTGCTGGCCGGCTTCAACCCGGTGGCAGGCCTTGGCGGGGCACTGCAGGGGGTCGTGGACGTGTTCGGCGACGCCGGCGACGCGCGCGTGCTGATATTTACGCTGCTGATCGGTTCGCTGATCGCCACGATCGAGCACTCCGGCGGCGTCCGCGGCTTCATCCACTTTCTGGAATCGCGGCGCTGGGTGCACACGGATAAGCGCGCGCAGTGGCTCGCGTGGGGCACAGGCATAGTGATCTTTGTCGAGTCCAACATCACGCTGCTGGTTGCCGGTTCGGTGAGCCGGCCGCTGTTCGACCGCTTTCGCGTATCGCGCGAAAAACTGGCCTACCTGATTGACGCCACGTCGGCGCCCGTATGCGTGATGATTCCGCTCAACGCCTGGGGTGCCGTGATTATCGGGCTTGCGGACGGCGCCGGCGCCGAGCAGCCTCTGCAGCTGTTCGTCGCCTCCATCCCCTACAACCTCTACGCGCTCACCGCCATCCTGCTCGGCGCGGTGGTCATTGCCACAGGCTTCAACTTCGGCCCGATGAAAGCCGCGGAAAAGCGCACGCAGGCGGGTGACATGCTGTGGCCGGGCGCAACGCCGCTTGTGGATACCTCGGCGGAACAGATCTCCGATGACGGTGGCGCGCCACCATCGGCCGCTTTCATGACCGTACCGATCCTGGTCATGATCGGCATGATGCCGATTGGCCTTTACGTGACGGGCAGCGGCACCCTCGCCGAGGGGTCAGGCTCCACCTCGATTCTGTGGGCCATTAGTGCGGCGATCGCCGCCGCGTGGACGATGCTGCTGGCGACCGGAAAGAGCACCGTCCCGGAACTGATGAAGGTGTTCATGAAGGGCGCCGGCGACCTGCTGCCAATCGCGACGATTCTGCTGCTTGCCCTTGCCCTTGGCGACGCGGCCAAACTGCTCGGCACGGGGCCCTACGTGGCCGGTGTCGTCAGTGAAACGCTCCCCGCCGCCCTGCTGGCGCCGCTCATCTTCCTCGCCTCGGCGTTCATCGCGTTTTCCGTGGGCTCGAGCTGGGGCACTTTCGCCATCATGATTCCCATCGCGCTGCCCATCGCGATGACGCTCGACCTGTCCCAGCCGCTGCTGCTGGCCGCGGCAATTTCCGGCGCGATCTTCGGTGACCATGCCTCACCCCTCAGCGACACGACCGTCGTCGCGTCCATGGCGTCGGCGACCGACCACATCGATCACGTGCGAACGCAGCTGCCCTACGCGTTGCTTGCGGCCGCGATTTCCACGGCCGGCTTCACCGTGCTGGGGTTGATCCTGTAGCGAGAGCGTCCGGGCTAGCGCGACCTGCCGCCCTGCTAGTTCGACTCCATGCCTTTCAGGAACTTGAAAAGGTCACTGTCGGTCGACAACACCATCGTCGTGCTGTCGCCGATAATCGACTGGTAGGCCAGCATGGTGCGGGTGAACTCGTAAAACTCCACCGCCTCGGCGCTCTGGTTGTAGGCGCTCGCGTAGATCTCCGTGGCCCTTGCGTCGGCCAGGCCGCGAATCTCCTCGACTTCCCGGTAGCCTTCTGACTGGATCTTGTTGAGATCGCGCACACGGTTACCGCGAATGCGGGCTGCCTCACCCTTGCCTTCGGAAAGAAAGCGCTCGGCAATCTGGCGGCGCTCCGAGATCATGCGATCGTAGATCTTCGGACGAACGCTGTCGTTGTAGTTGATGCGCTTGAAGCGAATGTCCAGCAGTTCGATGCCGAACACTTTCACTTTTTCGGCCGCCTCGGTAAAGATCTCCTGCTCCACGAGCGCGCGGCCTTTGGCTATAGGCACCAGTGCCCCCATGTTGAGTTCGCGCTCTGCCTCGGTGAGCAGATTGTCACGCAGGGGTACGCGATCCGCGGTCGTGCGAACCAGTTCGATCAGCTCGTGCTTGGCCACGGCATTGCGGGTTTCACTGCCCAGAATATCGTCCAGCCGCGACTGTGCGCTGCGCTCGTCGCGTAGCCGCAGGAAGTACTGCAAGGGGTCGACAATGCGCCACCGCGCAAAGAGATCCACGACGATGTACAGCTTGTCCTTCGTCGGCATGTCCGACGGGCTGCCGTCCCATTCCAGCACCCGCCGGTCGATAGGGTTCACCTCCTGGATGAAGGGCACCTTGAATTTGAGGCCCGCAGTGGTGACAGGCTCGCCAACCGGCTTACCGAACTGCGTGATGATGACCTGCTCAACTTCGCTCACGGTGTAGAAGGCATTGATGGCGGCCACGGCCGCGGCGCCTGCGAGCACCACCAGAATAAGAAACTTGTTCATGACCCGTCCTGCTTTAATTCGTTGAGATTCAGCAGCGGCAGGATGCCGCTGGCCTGCTCGTCCACCACGATCTTCGAACCCATCGTCGGGAGGACTTCCTGCAGGGTTTCCAGATAGATTCGGCGGCGCGTCACTTCCGGCGCCTTGGTGTACTCGGCAAGCAACGCGTTGAAGCGGGCGATGTCACCCTCGGCCTCGTTGATGCGCTTCAGGCGGTAACCGTCGGCTTCTCGGATGCGCTGGTCTTTCTCACCCTCGGCCAGCGGAATCACCTTGTTGTAATCCCGCCGCGCTTCGTTGATGAGCTTTTCCTTCTCCTGCTGCGCCTGGTTGACCTCGTTGAAGGACGCCTGAACCGGCTTCGGCGGGTTGATGTTCTTGAGCTGCACCTGGTCAATGCTGATGCCCATCGCGTACTTGCTGGCCAGTTCCTGCATCTTGGCCTGCGCCTCGCTCTCGATTTCCTGGCGGCCGATGGTAATCACCTCGTCAACGGTGCGGTCTCCGACGACCTCGCGCATCACGGACTCCGACACGTAGCGCAGCGTGTGCGCCGGCTGGCGCACTTCGAACAGGTACTCTCTCGGCTCGGCAATCCGGTACTGCACCACCCACTCCACGAGCGCGGCGTTGAGATCGCCGGTGACCATTTCGGTTTCGCGGCGACCGTCGAGTGAGTTTTGATAGGGATCCGTTGCGCCGGGCGTGGAGAACCCGAATTCCTGCTTGAGCTGGCGCTTCACGGGCACAATGGTCGCCTTGTCGACGCCCAGCGGAATTTTGAAGTGCAGGCCTGAAGGCACTTCCGTATGGTACTTGCCAAAGCGCTGCACCACCGCCACCGAGTCACTCGGCACGGTGTAGTACGCGGTGTAGGCGCCGGCGATCACCAGGGCGCCGAGCGCCACCAGGAATACCGCACGGTTGTTCGGCCGCTGACCGCGGCCGCCGCCGCCGCCGGCGCCGGGAACATTGCGCTTGATCCAGTCGCTTCCCTGGCGCGCGATGTCTTCCAGGTCAGGTTGCTTGCTGCCGTTTCCCCACGGATTGTTGGGGCGTCCGGGTTTGTTGGGTGCCACGGTGAAAGAACTCCTGGGTTGTCAGCCTGGCCGGGCCTTCGTCGAACGGTGGCCTGCCCTGCCTGATGTGACTAGTGCCGGCAGGAGCGCCGTAGCTTCAGGCCCGGCCTACCCCTGCGGTTGTGAGGCCGCACATTCTACACGAGGCCGTCAGCAATCGTCATAGCGTGCGTGAGAATTCAGGTATCGGCCGAGCGCCCATCGAGCCAGCGGGTCAGCGCATAAAACCCCAGCCCGGACCCGACCAGGGCGAGGCCCACCAGGCCCTCGACAGGCCGTTCGGACAGCACGAACAGCAATGTCCACCCCGTCAGTGACAGGTACACCAGCGGCACAACCGGATAGCCCGTGGTGCGGTACGGGCGCTCAAGGTCCGGCTGCCGCCACCGAAGCACGAAAAGGCCAAGCACCGTCAACAAGCTGTTGAGCGCGAGCGTGAAGCCCGCAAACACCAGTATCGATTCGAAGGTCGACGTGAGGATGAACAGCAGACTGATCGCCGCCTGCGTGCAGATCGCAACGAAAGGCACGCCGTTGCGATTGCAAATGGACAGCATGCGAAAGGCGTTAAAGTCCTGACCAATGACCTGCAATACGCGCGGTCCGGCCA
The DNA here is from genome assembly GCA_038533995.1 of Pseudomonadota bacterium. Classification (GTDB taxonomy): domain Bacteria; phylum Pseudomonadota; class Gammaproteobacteria; order Steroidobacterales; family JBCAXP01; genus JBCAXP01. The sequence goes on along the minus strand of JBCAXP010000157.1, from coordinate 2,882 downwards.
CAATCATCGCGCTGACCGTCGACACCAGCAGCAGGGCAAGCACCACGCCCATGGCATCTGCGCCGCGCTGACCGAAAATGTGCTGCGCGGCGATGAAGCCCACCTCGAGCTGGCCGGTCATCTCGGCGATTGGCGCCGACCGCAGAAATACCCAGTTGAGCAGGACGTACAGCAACGCCACCACGATGGTGCCACCGGCCAGCACGCGCGGCAGGTAGCGCTGTGGGTTGTCGAGTTCACCGCTCAGGTACGTGGCGGCGTTCCACCCGGTGTACGCGTATGCAACGTAGATGAGGGACACCGCAAACTCGCCGCTGGTGAGCAAGGCACCGTCGCCGGCCGCCGGCAGGAACCGCAACGGCTGGGGCTGGTCTACCAGTACGAGTGCGAGTGCACTGAAGCCAAGGATGATCAGCACTTTGAGCACGGTGAAGACGAGCTGCGTGCCACCGCTGTTGCGTCGGTTGGTGGAGTGAACCAAAGTCAGGGCCAAAACGAGCGCTGCCGCCGGCCAGCGCACGGAAAGATCGGGAAAGACCGATGAGAGGTAGGTGGCAAACGTGATGGCAGCGAGCGCTGTCGGTGCTGCAAAGCCGATGGTGGCTGACACCCAGCCTGACACAAAGCCCATGGCCGGATGATAGATGCGCGTCAGGAAGTTGTATTCACCCCCGGAGCGCGGCAGCGCGGCGCCGAGTTCAGCGTAGCTCATGGCGCCGCAGAGCGCGATAACGCCACCCACGGCCCACAGCATGAGCAGGACAAAGCCGGACTGGATGTCGACAAGCTGAAAACCCAGGCTCGTAAACACGCCGGTTCCAACCATGTTGGCCACGATGACCGCGGCGGCCGCCAGCGGCGAGAACGATTTGCCTGTCACAGTAGTTTCCTGGCCCGGATTGTTCACGAGTATACTGATTTGTTTACGCCGGACTACGCTTCGTGACGGACACAGAGTCGAACTTTGATCAGCCGGTGCTCACCTGGCAACCACTTTCTTCGAAGTTTGTGCCAAGACTTCTGACGGGCCAGGTGCTGACGGTGCTCGCGGTGGCGGTGGCCTTCCCGCTCGGCACTGCCCTGATCGGACGTTCAGAGGGCATACCCGCCTGGGCCTGGGCCCTGTTGCCGGCCTACCTTGCGGTGCAGCTGGCCGTGCTGCCCGCGGCCATTCGCCGCGCCGGCTACGCACGGCGGGAAGACGACCTGCAGTTTCGCAAAGGGCTGTTCGTACATCGACGCAAGGCAGTCCCGCTGCGGCGCGTGCAGCACGTGGAGACCTTTCGCAGTCCGCTCGACCGCGTGTTTGGCCTCTCGACGCTGCGGCTCTACACCGCCGCTGCCGGCAGCGGCAACCTGACGATTGAAGGTCTTGACGTGGCCGACGCAGACGCACTGCGCCAGTGGGTTGTCGACCGCGTGCGCGGAGAAACAGACAGCGATGAGTGACAGCCAGTGGCGCCGCGTGTCGCCGCTCTCCGTCGTGTTCTACCTGGCCCAGCTCGCGCGCGCGGCCGCCCGGCAGATCGTGCAGCTCACCGTGCCGGCAGCGGCCGTGCTGGCGGGTACCGGCGGCATCACCGCCGAGCGTGTCTACGGGCTTGGCCTGCTGGTCGCAGCCGGTGCCGTCGCCACGGCCATCGCGCGCTACGCCAACTTCCGTTTTTTTCTTGGCGATGAGTCGATCGTCATTCGCTCCGGCGTCTTCAGCCGCAACCAGCTCAACATCCAGTACGACCGCATCCAGGCAATCAACGATTCGCAGAACCCGGTCTACCGCCTGTTTAACCTCGTCAACCTCAAGCTCGACACACCCGGCTCCGCGGAGAGTGAGGCCGACCTTCCTGCGGTCAGCCCCGACATCGCACAAACGCTGCGTGAGCGGGTGCGCGCCGCCGGCAGCGCACGCGGCGCCGGGGCGGGCGACGGTGCACCGGAGACGGCGCAGGTCGTGCATTCGCTGGGGACGCTCGACATGCTGCGCATTGGCCTGTCCAGCCGCACGGTGCTGGTATTCCTGGCAGTCATCCCGTGGTTGCTGGACACGGTGGGCGAGCGTTTTTCCCGGCAGTACACACCGGAATACCTGTTCAACCGCGCAACCGGCGCCATCTATCGCACGCTTGACCTCAGCCCGGCGGCAACGCTTGCCACGCTCGTAGTCGCGTTGCTCGTGGTGCTCGGGGCAGTCTCGATTGTCGCGGCAATGCTGCGATTTAACGGGTACACGCTGACGCAGGACGGCAGCAGCTTCAGCAGCCGAGCGGGTCTCCTTACCGTTCGCTCCCACGCCGTCGCAACGCGCAAGATCCAGTGCCTGACGCTGCGCCGGTCAATGATGCTCGGGCTTTTCTCCGGCACCCGGCTTACCGCTTTTCCCGCTGCCAGCTACCAGCAGGAAGACGGCCCGTTCCTCGTGCCCTTCGCAACAGGGCAACAGGCGGTCGCGCTCGCGCGCCGTCTGTGGGGCAACGACTGCCGTGAGCTCAGCCTGACGGCCGACGGCGACTACCTGCCTGTCGACCGTCGGTACAAGGGCTACCTTTTCCTTCGACGCGGCGTGATACCAGCAGCGGGCCTGGGAGCGTTCCTGTTGCTGAGCGGTGACTACACTGGCGGGCAGCTGCTCGCCGGTGCAGCAGCGGCTGTGGCCTGGCTCCTTGCAGTGGCGGCGGGTGCCGAGTTGCACTGGCGCAGGCTGGGGATCGAACGCGCCGGTGACGGCATTGCCGTGAGGCGCGGACTCATCGGCTGGCAGGTGGATTCCTTTCCGGCACGTAAAGTGCAATCGGTTGAAGTAACCCAGACCTTTCTGCAACGGCGGCGGCAACTCGCAAGCCTGCGCCTGTCACTGGCACAACAACCGTTCTTGATGCCAGTGA
>JBCAXP010000156.1:0-10016 GCA_038533995.1 Pseudomonadota bacterium | reverse complement strand
CGTAAGAAGCTTCTTACGTTGTAGATGTCCGTGGCATAGGCCCAGTACTGCGCCACGACCATTACGCCGAAAATACCGATCCACACGTAGTAGTAGTAAGCGATGGACACGCCGCCTTCGCGCAGCAGGTAGAAAATCGCGAGGTTGACTATGAAGAACGCGTTGATCGTAACCACGAGCTGCGTGCGATTCGTATTGCGAAACAGCACGCCGTAGAGCGGCACGACGAAAAAGAGCACCACGGCAATCGTCGCGATGGCGTAGCTTTTGGTCTCGGCGTCGAACTCCGAGAGAATGAGCGATTCGCGCAGCGTCTTGAGAATGTAGTACGCGAACACCATCAGGAAGCCGCTGGAACCGAGCAACACAATGCCTCGGCCCTCGCCAGGCCGAATGCGAGTGAACAACCCGAAGAAGCGTTCTGCCGTTGACATTCCGTTGTCGGTGATCAGGATCCGTGGTGAGTGTCGAGATAATCGGCGAAGGTAGCAAGCCCCTCGTCGATGCCGGCCCGGCCGAAGCCGATTCGAAACCGGTCCGCTGGCGTTGTCATGAGCTCTGACCGGTACACAGACGATGGCAGCAGTAACACGCCGGTCTCATTTACGAGCGTTTCGCAGAAGTCCTCCACACCGACGTCGCCTTTGTACTTTGGAAACGCCACGCAGGAGCCGTCCGGGTGCCGCCAGTCGAAGAGCTCGCCGTACTTCGCGAAGAACGCGTCGAGCTTTTCAAGATTGGTGCGCATAAGGGCACGGTTGCGCGAGAGAATCGTGTCGCGAACGCCAAGCGCCAGCACGGCGAGCCGTTCGCTTACCGCCGAGTTGCAGATGGACAGGTAGTGCTTGTAGCGCTCCATGCGGGTCAGCAGCGCCCGGTCGCGGCACGCGATCCAGCCGATACGCAGGCCCGGCAGGCCGAGCGACTTGGACATGACGTTGAGCGACAGACCCTTCTCGTAAGCCTCCGCCGCCTGCGGCAGCCGCTTGCCGGGGTCGAGCTCCAGCATGCGGTACACCTCGTCGCAGAACAGGTAAATGCCGCGTTCCCTGCACAGCGCCACGAGCGCCGCGAAATCATCGGGCGGCATGATGGCGCCAGTGGGGTTGTTCGGGAAGTTGACGGACACCAGGACAGTGTTGGGGCGAAGGGCATCGCGCAATTCATCGAGGTCGAGGCGCCAGCCAGAGTCCGCGTGCAGTTCAACGCCGGTGACGTCGCAGATATCCAGCGGCAGCGTTTCCGCGGCCTGGTAGTTTGGCACTGCAACGATCGCGTGGTCGCCGGCCTTGAGCATCACTCTCATCGCAGCGTAGATGCCTTCCTCGGCGCCGGCAAAGCACAGGATGTCTTCAGCGCTCAGCTCGTCGTACGTCGTGGCGATGGTTTCGCGCAGCGCCTCCGTGCCCCAGGTCGGGATATAGCCTAACTGCTGCTCGTCGAGCACGGCGGCGGTGTCGGTGCCGGCCAGTTCGCACAGCGCGCCGACGGTGAGCGTTTCGACGTCAGAGGCCGTCATGTGATAGCGCGCGGTGAACTCCCACCGTGAGAAAAAAGTTTCCAGTGCAAAATTACGCATGGCTTGTCTTGCGGTCCGTAGTGAGTCTGCTAAAAGGGATTGAGCGCGTAGCCCTGCTGCTGCAACACGGCGTGTGCCGTCATCGCTGACAGTGCCATCTCAACGCCGGGCAGCAGCGCCTCGTTCGTTACGTCGTAGTATGCGGCGCTTTGGCCACACACGATGATTCTCACGCCCTGTTCGATCAGGGCGGTGACCAGCGGTTCGTTCGCATGGGCGGTGGTTTTGCCTTCCCCGGCCGCTCCGGCACTGGCGACGTCGAACACCGCCTTGCCATGCACAACCACCGCCAGTTGCATGCGGTCGTCGGCGACGCCGGCGCGCGCGTGCATGTTGATAAAGCGGGCAGCGGCTACGAGCGTGCTGTTGGTCTTGCCGGGCTTGGACCGCGTACTGACGTCAAAGCTCAGCCGAAGGGGCATGCCCTCGGGAATCGCGAAGTCTGTTTCGACGCTTGCCGCCGGGCCAAAGCCGTCGATGGCCGGACCGGTGGAGAACGCGCCTTCGCCGGCGCTGGCAACCGACGCGGCGAGCGCTGCGAAGAGAACTGCGGCAAGGCGTGCCATGACTGCTCCTAAGGAAGTGACATGGCGGACAGTCTACCTGATTGCCTGGTTCGTTCTTCACGCATGCAATTGACCGGTGCGTCGACTACCATGGCCGGGTTGAATTTTGCCTGCAATGCTCACACGGACTTATCCTCATCAGTCTTCAGCCCGCAGTTGAAACGCTCGCCGGCGCGCACCGGGTGCTCACGGCATGCTTCGTGGCTTTGCCGCTGGCCGCCGTGCTGGTGGCATGCACCAACGATGCGCCGGCTCCGGAAGAGCCGCCCCAGGAGACGGCCGCTGCGGTAACCGAACAGGTGCTGGAGTACGTCGGCAGCGACGCCTGTACGGCGTGTCACGCGAAGCAGGCCGCCGAGTGGGATGAATCACAGCATTTCCTGGCCATGCAGCCGGCTACCGAGGCGACTGTAACCGGCGACTTTAACGACGCGGCGTTTTCCTATGCGGGCGTCGAGCACCGCATGTTTGTCGAGGAAGGCGGTTACTTTATGCGCGCCGACGGTGCCGATGGCGAGCCCGCCGACTTCGCCATCACGCACACCTTTGGCGTTGACCCGCTGCAGCAGTACCTCGTGAGCTTCGACGACGGGCGTCGCCAGGCGCTGTCGGTAAGCTGGGACGTGCGGCCGGCGGCGCAGGGCGGCCAGCGCTGGTTTCACCTGTATCCCGATGAAGAGCTTACCCACACCGATTCGCTGCACTGGACGGGCCGCAACCAGAACTGGAACTACATGTGCGCCGACTGCCACTCGACAAACTTCGAGAAGGGCTACGATGCGTCCACGCAAAGCTACGACAGCACCTGGTCGGAAATCAGTGTGGGCTGCGAGGCCTGCCACGGGCCCGGGTCGGCGCACGTCGAGGAGGCGTTGAGCGGCGCCTACAGCAAGCCTCGGTTGACCGCTTCGCTCGAGGGGCAGAAGGCGCAGATAGAAATCTGTGCGCGCTGCCACTCGCGCCGTGGCATCCTCGCGGAGGGCTTCGAGCCTGGCACCGATTTCCTGGAGCACTATCGCCTGTCGCTGCTCGATGAGGGGCTGTACCACGCGGATGGCCAGGTGCTCGACGAGGTGTACGTCTACGGCTCGTTTCTGCAGAGCAAGATGTACCAGCGCGGGGTGCGGTGCACGGATTGTCACAACCCACACACCGCAACCCTGGAGGCTTCCGACAACGCGACCTGCACGCGCTGCCACCAGGAAAACCCGCCGCCGCAGTTTCCGACGCTGGCTGCGAAGGTGTACGACAGCCCCGAGCATCACTTTCACGAGGCCGACACGGACGGTGCGCAGTGCGTGAACTGCCACATGCCGTCGAAGTACTACATGGTTGTGGACGAGCGCCACGACCACAGCTTCCGCATTCCGCGTCCCGACCTGACGCAGACGCTCGGCGTGCCGAACGCGTGCAACGCCTGCCACACAGACAAGGACGCCGCCTGGGCCGCAGCCGAGATTGCCGCGCGAACGGAAGCGCCGCCAGCGCCGCACTACGGTGAGGTGCTGGCCGCCGGACGCCTCCGCGATCCCTCGGCGCCGGACCAGCTTGCGGCACTTGCCGCTGATACCACCCGGCCACCCATCGTGCGCGGCACCGCGCTTTCGCTTCTCGCAGGCGCAACAACCCAATCGTCTGCCACCGCGTTACTGCGGGCCGTGCGTGACGACGAAGCGCTGGTGCGCTTCGGTGCGCTGGCCGGCATGGCTGCCATAGAGCCTGCCCAGGCGTGGCAGATGGCGCGCCATCTGCTGAGCGACCCGGTGCGCGCCGTGCGCCTGGAGGCCGCCGCGTACTTTGCGCCCTTGCTCCGGCAAGGGCTGAGCGAGGCAGACAGGGCTCCTTTAACCGCGGCGCTGCGTGAGTACATCGAGGCGCAGCAGCTCAACGCCGACCGGCCCGAGGCGCTGACCAATCTCGGCGGCGTTTATGTAGCCGTTGGCGAGCCGGCCTCCGCCGAGACCGCCTACCGGCAGGCCCTTGTCCTGGACGCTGGCTGGGTGCCGGCGCTGGTCAACCTTGCAGACTTGTACCGAGGGGTCGGGCGTGATGGTGAGGCCGCGGCGCTGCTGCAAGAGTCCATCGCACGGTTGCCCGACGCTGGCGACCTGCGCCACGCGTACGGGCTGACGCTGGTGCGGCAGGGACGTGAGGATGCGGCGCTGGCGGAGCTTGCCGCGGCAAGCCGCCTCAGCCCGGGAAATGCCCGGTATCTTTACGTGCACGCCGTGGCGCTCAACTCCAGCGGCCGCGACGCTGACGCGGTGACCGTGCTTGAAGACGGCCTGGAACGCTTTCCCGGCGATCCCGAGTTGCTGCTGGCGCTGACCACATTCCAGCGTGATCGGGGCAACGTTGCCGAGGCGTTGAACTATGCGCGGCAGCTGGCGGCGCTGCGCCCGGGTGACCCCGAGCTCGCCCGACTGGTGCAGGAGCTCGAACGGGCGGTGAGGTAAGCGCGCCGCTTCGGAAAACCCCTATGCGCCCCCGGCCTGCTTGCCGGTACGCTGCGGCGCGTTGAATCAGGAATCGGACAGGCAGGCGGGACGCCGTGCAAAACTTTTGTCGTGCATCTTTTTCAGTAGCGCTGTTGGGCTCGGGCGGCGCGGGCATCGTAACGATTGGCCAGCTGCTCCTTACACTCGCGGCGCGCCGCGGCCTCTACGGCGTGATGAGCAAGTCGTACGGGCCGCAGATTCGAGGCGGTGAGTCGGCGGCGCTCCTGCGACTGGCGGACCAGCCCGTGTTCTGCGCGCCGGACAGTTTCGATCTCGTGCTCGCTGTCGACTGGCGCAACGCCGACCGCTTCGCCGACGAAATGCCGCTGCGCGCCGACAGCCTGATCGTGTCTGACGAGGCCGGCGGCGACCCACCAGCCTTTACCGGCGTCGCCGAGAATCACGAGGTGCTGCCTCTTACCGGCCTTGCGAAAACCGTGAAGCGTGGCCGGTCCAACATGGTGGCGCTAGGCTGGCTGGCCCGCTGGCTAGGCTGCGAGTTCGGGGAACTGGAAGCGCTGCTCGGTGAGCACTTTGCGAACAAGGGCGAGGACGTGGTTGGCGCCAGCGTCGAAACCGCGCGCGTCGGTTTCGAGCACTTCGGTGACGAGCGTGCACCTGTAGACATTCCGCTGCCGGCGGAAGCCGAGCGCTGGATGCTGAGCGGCAACGAAGCCGCAGGTTTCGGCGCGCTCAAGGGCGGCATTCGCTTTGTGGCTGCCTATCCGATCACTCCGGCTTCCGATCTGCTGGAATACATGGCGCCGCGCCTGCAGAAGGTCGGCGGCGCCCTGCTGCAGGCTGAAGATGAGCTCGCGTCCATCAACGCGGTGATCGGCGCATCGTGGGGCGGCAGCCCTTCACTCACGGCCACGTCCGGCCCGGGCCTTGCGCTCATGACCGAAGCGCTGGGCCTGGCCGTCATGAGCGAGACGCCGCTCGTTGTCGTGGACGTGCAGCGCGGCGGGCCCTCGACCGGCATCCCCACCAAGTCGGAGCAGACCGACCTCAATATCGCGCTGCACGGTCTGCACGGCGATGCCCCGCATCTCGTGCTTGCGCCACTCGGCATTGCCGATGCGATGGTCACGACCCAGTGGGCCGTGCACCTCGCCGAAACGCTGCAGTCGCCTGCGCTCGTGCTCAGTGACCAGTTCCTTGGCCAGACAACGGCCGTCATCGACCGGCCGGCCGATGTAGATTTTGAGACGAAGCGGTTGCGCGCCGAGCTTGAGCCTGGCGCCGAGTACCAGCGCTACGCCGTTACCGCCGATGGATTCTCGCCGATGGCGGTGCCCGGTGACCCCGGCGGCATGCACACGGCCGACGGGCTCGAGCACCAGCCAAGCGGCACGCCGTCGAGCGCCGCCGCCGACCACCACGCGCAGCTCGACAAGCGGCTGCGCAAGCTCGAAGCGTTCGACTACGGCGAGCTGGCGTGTCACTCGGAAGGCAGCGGTGTGATCGCTATCGTGTGCTGGGGCTCCGCGCTCGGCGCCTGCCACGAAGCGCGCGAGCGCCTTGCCGCCGACGGCCTCGACGTGCGCGTCGTGGCACCCCGCCTGCTTGCACCGCTGCCTGTGGACGCCCTGCGCGAAGCGCTCGACGGCGCGGACAGGGTGCTCGTCGTGGAGCAGAGTCACCGCGGCCAGTTTCTGCGCTACCTGCGCAGCGAACTCAACGGGCTCGACGCGCGCCTCATGGCACGCCCGGGCCCCCTGCCGATTCGGCCTGGCGATGTGATCGACCAGGTCAGACAGATGGAGCAAACCCCATGACGGCAAACCCCAGGGCCGCCAAGGCCTACAAATCGTCTCTCAAGCCGGTGTGGTGTCCGGGCTGCGGCCACTTCGCGGTCTTAAGCGCCGCTACCAAGGCGTTTGCGCATCTTGAGCTGGAGCAGAAGGACGTCGCGGTGGTGTCCGGCATCGGCTGCTCATCGCGGGTGCCGGCTTACATGAGCACCTACGGCTTCCACGGCATTCACGGCCGGGCGCTGCCGCTGGCGACGGGCCTTAAAGCCACGCGCCCCGAGCTCACCGTGGTGGTGTCCGGCGGCGACGGCGACGGCTTTTCCATCGGCGGCAATCACTTTCTGCACGCCTGCCGGCGTAACGTGGACCTGACCTACATCGTGATGGACAACGAGGTCTACGGCATGACGAAGGGCCAGGCGTCGCCCACGACGGCGCCGGACTGGCTGCACGGCAAGCTCACCCCGCAGGGCAGCGGCACGCGTCCGTTCAACCCGGCCGCCATTGCGTTGTCCTCCGGCGCGAGTTTTGTGGCGCGGGCCTTCTCCGGCCAGCCGAACGAAATTGCCCGCATCCTTTGCGAGGCAATCAGCCATCGTGGCTTCTCGTTTGTGCAGGTGTTGAGCCCCTGTCCGACGTTTTGTCCCGAGCAGAAGAAATGGAAGCAGGTTGTAAGGGCGTTTGACGATGGCCCGACGGTCAACGTCGAGGAGGCTCTTAGCCGGGTGTATGCCGATGACGGCTACTCCACCGGCATCATCTACCAGGACAGCCATCCAGTCTGGCAGCCGACGCTCGGGGAGGAAGTAAATGTAAGGGCTTTCGAGCAGGAGTTCGCGATATGAGCAAAGCCGGCACCTCGGCGTTGAACAGCCTGCCTGTGTTTTTCGCCCATGCCCTGGCGCTCGAAACCGAGGCGGCGGAGCGGTACCAGGAGCTCGCGGACGTGATGGCGGTGCACAACAACCCCGTGGCTGCGGAGCTATTTCACAAGCTCGCCGGCTACGGTCATCAGCATGCGGCTGAAGTGCGGGACATGATGAAGAACGCCGAGCCCGTGTCCCTTGCACCGTGGGAGTACGACTGGGGCGGCGTCGAGGCGCCGGAGACTTCAGCGATGGCAGACGCGGACTACCGGATGACCAGCGCGCACGTCATGCAGATGGCACTGAAAACCGAGCAGGCCGCGCACGATTACTACGCGAGCGTTGCGGCGGAGGCCAGCGACGATGAGGTGCGCCGGCTGGCGCAGGAGTTTGCCGAGGAGGAGGCGGGCCACGTGGAGTACGTGAAGCAGTGGATTGCTAGAAACCCTGTGGCGCTCGAGGAACTGCCTGAAGACGATGATCCGGCGCACATGCCGGAGTAGCTACAAGAAGAAAAAGCTCCCCCTCCCCGCGGGAGGGGTTGGGGAAGGGGAGCAGAAGGGAAGCTACAGCCGCCAGCCGATGTTGAAGCCCACGACCCACGGATCGATTTCCACCGTTGTGAGGTCAGCCCCGTCGAGCTTGGCGTCGGTCTCGATGTCGATGTAACGCACATCGATGTTCAGGAACCATTTGTCGTTCAGGTCGAAGTCAGCGCCAAGCTGAAGCGCAAGGCCGAAGGAGTCGTCCAGTTCCAGGTCGGTGCCAGCGAGGGCGCCTTCGGTGCTCTCGTCGAAGAACGTCGTGTAGTTGAGGCCGGCGCCCACGTACATACGTGCCGCATCGGACAGCGGAAAGTGATACTGCGCGGAGAGCGTCGGTGGCAGTTGCTTGGTGTCGGCCACCGTTGCACCGCCGTCGCGCAGCTCGATGTCATGGGAAAACGGCAGCGCCGCGAGCAACTCGATGGCAAAGCGGTCGGTGAAGAAATACGAGCCGCTGAAGCCAAGGGAAAAGCCGTCGTCAACGTTGGCAATGTCGCTATTGCCGGACTTGGGTAGCACGCCGTACGGACCTGCCTTGACCAGCCAGTCTCCGGCCTCGTTCGCAAGAACAGGTGTGCCGAAACCAATGGTGAGAAGTGCGGTCCCCAGGATGGCTGTTTGCCGTTTCATCGAAGTCACTCCATTTGTCAGGGTGCGTAGCCGCCACCTGGCGGCGACGGGGCCGCGAAGCCAAAACATCGCCGGCCACAAGCACTAAAGGTACGTGATTTGATGCGGTGCAAAAATCCGTATATCCCGATGTGCAACTCAGGATTTCTGGTCGCTACAATCCGGCCGCCCGAACGCTATTTGATCGCTGTCCGGGTGCGGATTTGCGGCGCGGATTTGACACGTGGCGGCGAGGGCGCTCGCCTGTCACACTTGCGGTATGAGTACCCGGATCAGTGTCGGCACCGCGCCCGACGGTGCGCTGTTGCAGCCGTATCGCGACGACGGCCCCACCTACACCGATTGCTACGTGGCGACCGTGCCCGGGAGCCATTCCCTGGGTGCGTTCGTGACGGCCTTTTACACGACCTGGCTGTTCCGGCTGGAGCGGCTGATTCTGCGGTGGTTCGCCGGGCGTCCTTCGAGCGACAGCGACGTGGCGGCGCTGGCAGCCGGCGACGCCACCAACTTCGCGGCGTGGACCGTGGAGGCGCGGCGTGACGAGGAGATTCTGCTGTGCGACATGGCCGGGCGAACCCGCTCGTGGCTGATGGTGGAGCCGGACGGGGCCGGCAAGACGGTGCTGCGTTTTGGCTCGGCGGTGGTGCCGGTCAAGTCTTCGGACTCGTCGCTGGGGTTCCTGGTCGGCCTGCTAATGCCGTTCCATCGCGTGTACTCCAGGGCGCTGCTGTCGCTCGCCGCGCGGCGGCTGTCTAGCGGCTAGCGCGTGCCTGCAGGCGGTCCAGCGAGGCGCTGACGCGTTCCATTACGTCTGCCATTTGTTCCAGCTCCTCGTCATCCATCACAGACACCATTGCGCGCACCACGCGTGACTGCACCGCGAAGGAACGCTTTACTAACGTCTGCCCCTCCGGCGTGAGGCTGAGGCGCCGCACCCGCGAGTCCTGAGGGTCCGGGTCCCGGCGCACGAGGTCACGTGCCTCGAGCTTGTTCAGCAGGGCGGACGCGTTGCTCTTTATGACGTGCAGCCGCTCGGACAGCTCGCCCTGCGTGAGGCTCTCGCTGCGCTGGATGGTGACGAGTATTTCGTGCTGAGCCAGGGACAGGTCCAGCTCGCCGAGGAGCTGGTTGAGTACGCGGTGCACTTTCAGGTTGGTGTGGCCCACGGTGAGCCAGGTGTCGAAGCCTCTGGGCGGGCGCAATGGGTTTTGTTTCTTCATGTAACTTTTGGCTTAAGTTCACTTGTGAACTATTTTATGCGTGTGTAGAGTTTACCCTATCGTTCACACATGAACTAACTGCCATGATGACCACGACCGAAATCCCGACCGCCTCCGTACCCAGCCGCCTCGCCACCCTGATGGAACTTCGTGCCCCGCTTGACTGGGCAACCGTGCTGCTGCGTGCCCCGAGCCTGCTGTGCGCCCCCCGCGGCGACGGCCGCCCGGTGATGCTGCTGCCGGGCTACGGCACCGACGAGCGTTCCATGAAGCCGCTCGGCCGCTACCTGTCCTACCTTGGCTACGAGGTTTTCGACTGGGGGCTCGGCCGCAACCGCGGCACGGTGGACCGGCGTCG
>JBCAXP010000155.1:0-10093 GCA_038533995.1 Pseudomonadota bacterium | reverse complement strand
CGACGGCGGCCAGGCTGACCTGGTGGCCGCGCGCGTCGCCGGCAAGCTCGCCTGGCTCCTGCCGGCAGGGACAAGCGGCTGTCGAGGCCTCTGCGCTGCAGGAGACAGGCGAGCTTGCCGGCGACGCGCGCGGCCACCAGGTCAGCCTGGCCGCCGTCGAACGGCAAGGCGCGCTGGCCGCGCAGGCTCTCGTCGGCCTTGGTAGCACGCAGCGCCGCGCTTTCCGTGCGGCTGAGCCGGCCACGCCACGTCAACCCGAAACCGGGCACAAACGTGCGCTCCTGGCGGTCAAGTGCACGCACGCTCACCGTGGCACTACCGTTGCCGTTATCGGTGACGTCGATACCGAGAAAGTAACCCGGCGCGCTGTTGTCGGCACAATCCGCCCCCGCACCGTGGGCGGCATCCCAGGTTAGCCGGACGCCCTGCTGCTGAAGCAGCGCGTCGCTGAGTTCTGTGCGCAGCGTCGCCGTCAGGCCGTCGATGTGCGGGGCAACCGCGCCGTTGTCCAGCGCGGCAATCGCAATGCGCTCACCGCGAAAGCGCGGATGCCGTGATAGTTGCTCGGTGACGTACGGCACCAGATCGTCGCGCGTCCAGTCATCGAGTCGCGCGCGACTGGCCGCATCGGCGCTCGCTGGCAAGCCGATGAGCGCAGCGGCAACCAGGGCAAACACAATACGCAGACTCGCAAAAATCATCAGGGCGCCTCCCGCGTTACGCGGCCATCGGAACCGATGACCAGCGCGCCGTTGTTAAAGTCCCGTACCAGTCGGGCAATCGCGTAGCGCGTCGGCAGCGGTAGCGTAACGCCCCAGGACACGGTGCGATTGTCTACACCGGTCTGCTGCGTCATTGCCGCAACCACGTCGGCGGGCACGGTGCCCGCTGCCATCGCGTGAAATTCGGTGGGCGCATTCGCGGCGCGAAACGTGTCTTCCGACAGCGACGGCGCCAGGCGCCAGCTTTGCCCGTTGCTAAACGCGAACAGGCCGACCTTGCCGCGAGCCACAAGGCGGCGGAGCGCGGCGTCAGAGCTAAAGCGCAGCGTCACGCCCTCCTCCGATGGCGTCGCGGCCTCAGGGGCCGGCGATGCCGCGGATTCTGTGACTGGCTTCGCCGGTGCGGACGAAGGCTCAGCTGGCGCTACGTCAGGGGTTGGTGCTGCCAATACGGTCAACGGCTCGACAGCGGGTTCTGGCTCTTGCAGCGTCACAGCCCTGGCCGGCTCGGGAACCGATTGCGCAACCTTGGCGGGCGGCGGCGTTACGGCACGTGGTGCCGCCGGCACCGGCATTGCGTTTGGCTTGGCAGTTGTCTTGCCAATTGCCTTGGCCACTGCGCTGGCTGCCTGCGGCGGCGGTTCAGGAGCCGCAGGCGTCGCCCTGGGAGATACGGCCGGCGCGGGCGTGGCCGCGGCCGGTGCCGGCGGCGGTTCGGGGGTAAGCGGCAGACTCTGTACGAGTGCGAACACCGCCATCAGGCAAAACGCAAGGATGGCCATGAAGCGCATTACGTCGGTTTGCAGGTCTTCGAAGCCGGCGTCGTTTCCGTTGCCGCCGGACAGCCAGTGCGCCGGTGTCATTGTTCCGCTCCTGCGGGCTGCGGCGTCAGGCGTTCCAGCCGCGCCTCGATGGACTTGAGGGAAGACTCGATGCTGCGCGCCGGCGCCGAAGCGGCCTGCTCGTAGCAGCGCTTGAGATCCGGGCCCACCGCGACAGTTTTCACGACGCGGAGCAGGTAGCCGCCAACGCCGCCGAAAATCGTGGTGGAAAGCGCAAGCAATATGCCGCCGTCCACCATCTTCTGCAGCACCGCGAAAGCGCCACCGGCAAGCGTTGCGTCCGGGTCGCCAAGCGCGTGAATGAGCGCGCCGCGCATGCCGATGGCGGTCCAGATCACGCCAACGCCGAAGAACAGGCTGACCCAGGTATCGGTCAGGTATTCGGCATGAGCCACGTCCGCAACCGGCCTGTCCTGAGCCAGCATTTCACGCAGCCGGGCAAGGCTTACGCCAAACAGCACCAGCACCAGGGCGAACACGGGAATCGAGTAGCCAAGGTTGTCCAGCGCCCACACCATGGCGGGGTCGAGCGTTGCGTCCCAGGCGGGAAGCTGGCTGGCTACGCCGCTGGGCCACAGGGCCGGCGCGGCAATCGCCGCCCCGGTAACCACGGCCCCGGCAAGCAGGCCCTCGATGAAGTGGCGTGCGCTCATCAGGCAGTGCTCAGGTGCCCTGCTCGCAGGCACTGCAGGTCGCTGCGAGCACGAGCTCGGCTTCCTGCAGCAGGCGGTCGGCGCGGTAGTAGCCGGACTTGTCGCCGGACACGCGCATTAGCCCCTGCTCCTTGTGCTTCAGCTCAATTTCCATGCGCGCCATGACATCGTCGCGCCGCGGGCAGGTCGAGGAGCAGTTGTTGTAGTCGCCCATCAGGGACACGAACTTCACCGCGAAGTAGCGGTTGTACCAGGTCTGCGCCTGGCGCTTGTTCAGGATGCCTTCGTCGGACGCCCACATGAGGAAGTCGCTAAAGGCGCGCTTGTTCTCAGGCTTGGGATCGCCCTCGGCAATGTGCATGAGATCGGCGAAGTAGTCGTCGAAGTAAGTCGCACAGCCTTCGCGCATGGCCGTCTTGGCCTGCCCGATCGCAACCTCGATGTTGTTGCTCGACGGACCGTTGCACACGAGATCAGGCGTGCTGGTACAGGCGCCGAGCGTGAGCACGGCCGCCACCGGCAGCAGCTTGAGAAGAGCGGAAAAACGGAGTTTGGTAATCATCAGCGGAGTCCTCGAGGGCTTACATTTCCAGGGGGCTGCGGTAAACACCGTCGTCGTCGTCAACCGGCGGTCCGGCAACAACGGCAGCGGCGTCCGGGTCGCCGAACAGAATTGACTTTACCCCGGATACGACCTGCTGCATCTCGGGAGTAATGAGCCCGAACGACTGGTTGAGCTGCCCCATCAGCGTCGCACGGCTGATCTCCTGCTGGGTGCGGGCGATCAGGTCTGACGCTTCGCTCATATCGAGATAGATATCAGCGGCGACCACCGCCAGCGAATCGTCACTGCCACCGGCGTTGTGTGCGACAAGATCGTGGTACTGGCGAAACCGTTCACTCAGGCGAAGACCGGAACGGCCGCGCAGCCGCGGCTCGACCTTTGCAGTACCGTCCGGCCGGTTGCCGAGCAGCGTTTCCTGCATTGTCCACGGCGACATCTTGTTGCCGATCTCCGTGCGCAGGCGTTTCTCCAGGCTGGCGCGTGTGCCGTTCACCGCGTGTTCCATGTCGGGCAGGAGGTCGCCCATCACGGTGAGCATTTCCATGTACGTGTCACCGAGCTGCCGGGCGATCTGGTCGCAGCCCGGGTCGTTTTCAGCGCCGTCACATTTGCTTTGCAGGAACAGTTCCTGCTGCTGATCGAGGCGTGAAATGACGTCTTGCAGACCCGTCTCCATCTCCTGGGCGACGAAGCCGGTCTGGCGAATATCCTCGATCACCGTCGTTGGAAAAAGGCGAATGGTAGGGCCGTCAGCGGCGGCCCTGGCCTCCAGACTCGTGGCCAGTGACAGGAATGCGGCAAGCGCGAGTGCGCCCCCGGCGTTTGCAGCGTATTGGCGCCATGGGCTGTTTCTCACGGCAAGACCCTCCTTGCGCACCGCGAGCCGGCGCGGCACATCGTAGTAGCGAAAAATGCGTCAGCCTTAAGGTGGCGCCGGGAAGCGCCGGTTACGGCTGGCGGCTTGGCATCAACAATAGAGCCGATAGCCTGAACCATTCCTGAACGGCGGTTCAGGCAGAGCGTCAGGCCAGGCGTGAGGCCAAGCGGTTAACGACAGACTGCGAGGGGAATGGGTCTTGCGTCAGGCTGCGTTGGAGGCAGTCTGCGGGGCGGCGTCGGCCTGGGGAACGTACGACTGGATAGTCTTGAAGCGGGTCACGGCGCCGAGTGCGCCGAGCAGCACCACGTTGGTGAGCACAACGGTAAAGCGCAGCTGCGCATCGACATCGCGCAGGTCGTCAGTAGCATAGAGCGTGATCACCAGGCCAATGATGCCCCACGCGACAAAGCGCAGTACCGCCTTGCCGACCATGACGCTTTTCTCTTCGGTTTCCGACACGATGCTGTCCATGTGCCAGGCCACAAAGCCGCACATCATGGCAGGCAAAATGCCCCAGCGCAGCGAATCAACGAAGCTCGCTGTAAACGAGAATTCAGCTTCACTCGCCGTAAGCGAGAAGTCAGCGTCCTGGGCGGCATCCAGACCCAGAACTAGCGCGGTGAACGCCGTACTCACCAGGAAGCCGACAACGATCATCAGCACGTAGAAACCGTAAAAGCGCTCGGCGGAATCCGGCATGACCCGATACGACGACAGCCGCGCCGCAAACACAAGGCCGATAGGCAACAGGAAAATCGCGAACGCGTAGATAATCCACCGAAACGTCTCACGACTGAAATGGCGCAGGGCTTCGTCCGGCACGAAGATCTGGTTGTACAGGAGGACAGAGAGTTCGCGCCCGAACATTACCGCCACGACGATCGCACCTGCGTAGGTCATGAGGTACTTCCACGTGTGCTTGAGCCGGGCCTGGTGCGGCGTGCCGCCAAGCTGCGTTACGGTCGTCCACATCGACGTCTCGGAATCGCTGCCGAAAATCACGATGCACGCGAGCAGACGGCACAGCAGCCGGTTGAGCGTGTCGAGTTCCTCCAGCAGGTCCAGCGTCTTCGTGTAGTGCGGCGGCGTACGCTTCCAGGCGTCCACTTTCTCCGATGCCGTATTGAACGACAGGCAAATGTCACCCCACTTCAATGACGGCTCTGCGAAGAAGCGGCTGAACGATGGCTCGTTGGTGTACGCCTGCATCTTCTCGAAGAGCACGCAGTTGCGCGCCCAGCGATACTCCACCGTGGAGTCGGCCTTGTCGAAGTCACCGAGGTCCAGGCTCGACGCGAGCAGGCGGCTGGTGATTTCCTTGCGCTGCGCATCGTCAATGCGCTCGAGCCGCGTGGAGCGCAGCACGCTGTACACCTTTTGCACCTTGCGCGGATTCGCCGAGGCGTCGTACACGGTGTCGCGCACGATCAGCAGCGGGTTGAACCGGGTGTCCCAGCCCACCAGCAGCAGGAAAGCGGCGGCAAGGATGATCGGAAGGATGAGATCGCCGGGAACGCTGGCCACCAGGGCGGCGGTTGCCGCCTTGCCACCGAACAGCAGTTCGACCAGCGGCTTCAGCGGCGTCCACCACGTGACAAGCGCGAAGAACAGGAGCGCGATAACAGCGCAGTAACTGCCCAGGCCAAACCAGTAGGTGCCGCGGCGTACGAAGTACCGCGGCAGCGTTGGCTCGTCGCCAAGCTGGATCTTGCGCCGCTGGAAAGACTCGAACGCCAGCCAGCCCGCGGCCGCGGTGCCGGCCAGCCGCAGCACCAGGTCAATGATGTCTACCGCGGTCATGCTCTACCCTGTAGTACCGCCAAGTGCCGGCTATGATGCCGTTACCGGGCGCGTTTGTCAGCCACCCGGCCTCCGTGTGCCCAATACGGGCCGTGGCACTCGCTGCCCTGCCCTCCTGTTGGTAGACTGGGGGTCTGACTGCGTAGAGCGCACAAAACGAACAAAATTATGTTGGGAGCGATCGAAATGACTCGAATGGACATAACGCGGCGACTGGCCCCCGGCAGGGTCGTCGTGGCCCTGGCGGCGCTCGGCGTCACTGCCAGCCTGCCGGCAACGGCCCAGATCAGCACAGACAATGACGGTGACGGGGTGCTCAACAACCTCGACAACTGTACTGACGTCGCCAACCCGGATCAGCGCGATACCGACGGCGATCTCTTCGGCAACGCCTGCGATGCGGACCTGAACAACGACCTCGTCGTGAATTTCGCCGACTTAGGGCTCATGAAGCAGAATTTTTTCAGCACCGGCGACCTTGATGCTGACCTGAACGGCGACGACCAGGTGAATTTCGCCGACTTAGGGATCATGAAGCAGAACTTCTTCGGCGTTCCCGGCACCAGCGGTGCTGCTGCTTCGGCCTTCAACGTGACCATGACGCGCGTCTTTGCCGGCGTCAGCCTCACCTCGCCGCTGGGGATGCTGCAGGCGCCCGGTGACGATTCCCGGTGGTACGTCGTGCAGCAGAACGGGCTGGTGCGCACCTTCCCGAACGTCGACAGCACCACTGACGTCAGCACCTTCGTTTCGGTTATCGATCGCTTTCAGCAAGGCAGCGAAGCCGGCCTGCTGGGCATGGCGTTCCACCCGGACTGGGCGAACAACGGCAAGGTGTACCTCAGCTACACGCGGCAAGGCCCGTCGCCGTTTGTTCCGCTGATTTCTTACATCTCGGAATTCACCAGTACCGATGGTGGCCAGACCCTCGACCAGGACAGCGAGGTGCCGCTTCTCACGGTGAACCAGCCGTACAGCAACCACAACGGCGGCGGCATCGCCTTTGGCCAGGACGGCTACCTGTACATCGGCTTTGGCGACGGCGGTAGCGGCGGCGACCCCGACAACAACGGCCAGCAGTCGAACACGTTGCTAGGCGCCATGCTGCGTATCGACGTGGATGTAAGTCCCGAGGATTTCGAGAACGGCGCGCGCTACTACATCCCGGAAGAGAATTCGTTCAGGGACCCGGACGCACCAGCCTTCGGCGAGCCCTGCTCGTCCGGCATCGGCGGCTGTGCCGAGATCTTCGCCTGGGGTCTTCGCAACCCCTGGCGGTGGAGCTTTGACATGCTCACGGGGGAACTCTGGGCCGGTGACGTCGGCCAGACCTCCCGCGAGGAAATCAGCCTGCTCGAAAATGGCAAGAACTACGGCTGGCACTGCTACGAGGGCTTCAACACCTTCGACCTCAACGATTGCGGCCCGGCGAGTGACTATGAACCTCCGGTGCATGACTACCCGCGCAACCTCGGTCGCTCAACCACTGGCGGCTACGTGTATCGTGGAACGCGCCTGCCGGAACTGGCGGGAATTTACATCTACGGTGACTACATCACCGGGCGCGTGTGGGGCATCAACGGTGCGCAGCCGTTGCCGGCCCAGTTCATTGACACAACCTACAACATCTCGTCCTTCGGCCAGGACATTCACGGCGATGTTTACGTGATCAACATTTCCGGCGGCCGAATTTACCGGATCGACCGGGCAACGGCTCGCTAACGAGCGGTACGTAGAACAAAAGCCGGCTGCGCGTATGCGCAGCCGGCTTTTTTTTCGGAGTTGGGGTTACCAGCGCAGGCTGGCTACACCCGGCGGTGGCACCTGCCCCGAGAACTCATCCCTTGCCAGGCGCACAACGTCGAGCATTACATGACGTGATGCGGTCACCGACGCGGTATCGCCCGCGGCCTGCGCGCTGATTGCGCCGCCGCTGTCCAGCCCCTGGAGCCGCTCGCAGAAGGCAGCGGCGCGGCTGTCGTCACTGAAACGGAAGCTCCACGCATTGCGCCAGTCGATCTCCGGCGATGCCAGCGTTTGCGCGGTCCAGCCGTTCATGGGCGAAGTAGCGTCCGGAACGGCAAAGCGCAGGCCGTCGCGTGTCGCAACCACCAACGTACCATTGGCCTCTCGCAGAACATCGGCCAGCGACCAGCGCTCGAAGTGTTCGTGAGCCGCGTCCGCACCTAGCGCGTGAAGCGAAGCATCGATGCCCAGCGACGCGCGAAAACCCTCGCCGTCGATAAGGCAGTAGCTTGCCGTGTCATCCGTCACGGTGGAGACGTGCGCGCCCTGGAACTTCTGCGACAGCCACCGCGCGACGCCCTCGGCGTACTGCTCGGCCAGCGCCGATGGCGATGCCTCGGGCGCCGCCGGTTGGGCCGCGGCCGGCACGCTGGCTGGCGCGCCCTCCGATGCCGGCATCAGCCGTGAGGTCGACATGCCGCCGTCGATGCGAATCACCTGGCCGGTAATCTTGCGCGACAGGTCGCTCGACAGAAACAGCGCGCAATCGGCCACGTCGTCCTGTGTGATGAACTCCGGCAGCGCGCACTCCCCGGCGACCCGGGTCTGCACCACGTTCCACAGCGCCTTCGCCTTGACGTTATCGGGTTCGTTCATCATCTCCGGGTCGTTTTTCATCGCCGCAACGGCGCTGCGGAGCACCGCTCCGGCTGGCGTTTCCAGCGCCTCCGGATCGCGCAGGAAGGCTAGCATTTCGCCGAGGGCCGCAGGGGTCTCGATTGGGCCCGGCGAGATCGCGTTAACTCGCGCGCGCTGCTGGCCCATCTCAATCGCGAGGTAGCGCACGCAGCTTTCCAGCGCGGCCTTGGCAACACCCATCATCCCGTAGAACGGGGAGGCATGCTCCGAGGCCTGGTAAGTAAGCGTCATGATGCTGGCCCAGTCGCGCAGGTAGGGCTTCGCAGCACCGGACACCTTCAGCAGCGAATGAGTGGAAATCGTCAGCGTTGTCTCAAAGTCAGGCGCGGTCACGGAGGACGGCGGCGACGTGAAAACGTCCGGCGGCCCGTACGCAATGCCGTGCACGAGGATGTCGACGGGCTTGTCGGCGAACTGCGCGAAAAACGCCGCCAGTTCCTCGTCATTCAGAACATCGCAACGCTGGCCCTGCACCTGCGGGTACTGCTGCAAAAGAAGGCGCACCCGGCTGAAAAATTTCTGCTGGAAGCCGATGTACACGTTCGCGCCGTTCTCCATGAGACGCTGCGCAATGGCCCAGGCGATGCTGGACTCGTCGGCAACGCCGAGGACAACGGCATTCTTGTTCTGTAGCTGCATGGCTTTACTCTCCCGGCGCCATCATGTGCGGGTAACGGTAGTCAGTCGGCGTCACAAAGGTCTCCTTGATCGCGCGGGGCGACACCCACCGGGTCAGGTTCAGGATGCTGCCTGCCTTGTCGTTGGTGCCGCTTGCCCGACCGCCGCCGAAGGGCTGCTGGCCGACGACCGCGCCGGTGGGTTTGTCGTTGATGTAAAAATTGCCCGCCGCAAAGCGCAGCGCATCTGTGAGCCGCACAATTTCGTCGCGGTCCCGGCACATGATTGCGCCAGTCAGTGCGTAGGGTGAGGCCTCGTCACAGGCCTTAAGGGTCTCGTCCAGCGCCTCGTCGTTGTAACGATAAAGCGTGAGCACAGGCCCAAAGATTTCTTCCACCATGAGCTTCGCGTGCGGGCTGTCGGCCACGACAACCGTCGGCTCGATGAACCAGCCGCGCGAGTCGTCACTGCCGCCGCCGATGATGACCTCGTGGTCATCGCTGTTCTTCGCATGCGCGATGTAGTCGGTAATGGACTTGAACGCGTGGCCGTCAATGACCGCGCCCATGAAGTTACTGAAGTCTTCCGGATCGCCCTGGGCAATCGACGCCACGGTCTCCCGGAGGCCGGCAACGGTCTCGTCCCACAGGCTGGCGGGAATGAACGCACGGCTGGCCGCGGAGCACTTCTGGCCCTGGTACTCAAACGCGCCGCGTACGAGCGCGGTCACCAGCTGCTGGACATCAGCGCTGGGATGCGCAAACACGAAATCCTTGCCGCCTGTTTCACCCACGATGCGCGGGTACGAGCGGTAGTTGGCGATGTTGCCGCCGATTCGCTGCCACATTCCCTGGAACACGCTCGTGCTGCCGGTGAAGTGCACGCCCGCGAGGTCCGGGCTGTCCAGCACCGGATCGCCCACCGCCGCACCGCGGCCCGGCAGAAAGTTAATGACGCCCGGCGGCAGCCCCGCCTCTTCGAGCACCTCCATGATGACCGCGGCGCTGTAGACCGCGCTGCTGGCCGGCTTCCACAGCACGGTGTTGCCCATCATGGCAGGGGCTGTCGGCAGGTTGCCGGCGATCGCCGTGAAGTTGAACGGCGTCACCGCGAAAACGAAACCCTCCAGCGGTCGGTGGTCCACGTAATTCCACATGCCGCGGGAAGACTCAGGCTGCTGCTGGTACAACTCCGCCATGAAGTGCACGTTGAAGCGCAGGAAATCGATCAACTCGCAGGCAGAGTCAATTTCCGCCTGGTAGATGTTCTTGCCCTGGCCGTACCGCGACCGCATTAATGCGGCGACCATGCTCGGCCAGGGCAAGAACATCTACCAGGCGGAAATTGAC
>JBCAXP010000154.1:0-10121 GCA_038533995.1 Pseudomonadota bacterium | reverse complement strand
GATCTTGGCTGCTACGGCTCGGAGCTGGCAACCGCCTGTGCCAACCGCCTCGCCGCGGAAGGCACACGGTTCAACAACTTTCACGTTACCGCCCTGTGCGCACCCACGCGTGCATGCCTTCTGACGGGCCGCAACGCGCATGCCGTCGGCGTCGGCAATATTGCCGAGTGGGGCCGCGACCTGCCGGGCTACCGCGGCTGGATTCGCCAGGATGCGGCAACCCTTGCCGAGGTGCTTCGGCCGCTGGACTACACGACGCTGGCAATCGGCAAATGGCACCTGTCCCGCATTGACGACCAGAACGCCAGTGGCCCCCACGACCTGTGGCCGACCGGGCGTGGCTTCGACCGCTGGTACGGTTTTCACGGCAACGCGATGGACCATTTCCATCCGGAGCTTTTCGAAAATCACACGGAGGCCCGTCCCGACAAGCACGACGACTACCACCTGAGCGCTGACCTGGTTGACCACGGCATTCAGTACGTGCAGGACCACCTGGCCACGGCGCCGGACAAGCCGTTCTTCCTGTACCTGGCGTTTGGCGCCTGCCATTTTCCGTTTCATGCGCCCGCCGACGACATTCGCCGGCATCACGGCCGCTACCGGGAAGGTTGGGACACCGTTCGCGAAAAGCGCTTTGCACGCCAGCAGTCGCTCGACCTGTTGCCTGCAAGCGCGCGGCTGGCTCCGCGCAACGACAACGTGCCGGACTGGGAGTCTCTGTCAGCAGACGAACGGCGCATCGCCGAGCGCGGCCAGGAAGTTTACGCTGCGTTTCTCGAGCACACCGACGAGCAGCTCGGCCGCCTGGTCGCTTTCCTGGAGGCCGAGAACCAGCTGGATGACACTATCGTCGTGCTGCTGTCGGACAACGGCGCCGCCACGGCGGGGCAGCCACTGGCAACGCTGGACCTGCGCAGGTCCGCCTACATTGATCGCGAGTCAACGGCGCACCTTCTCGCTAACCTCGACAACATGGGCGGCGAACACTCGCAGTGCATGTACGGGCCAGGCTGGGGCCAGGCAAGCAACACGCCGCTGAAGTGGTACAAGGGGGACACCTACGGCGGCGGCACTCGCTCACCGCTGATCGTGCGCTGGCCGCGCGGTGGCGTTGCCGCAAACCGCATCGCGCCGCAGTACCACCACGTGATCGACGTGATGCCCAGCCTGCTACAGATGATCGATGCGCCGTTGGTGCAAGAGGTCAATAGCGAGGTGCCCTTGCCCGTGCAGGGCCAGAGCTTCGCGTACGCCTTTGATCACCCTGCCGCGGCCACGGCGAAGTCGGTGCAGTACTTTGAAACCTATGGCGATCGCGCCATCTGGAAAGACGGCTGGAAAGCCGTGGTACGTCACAGCGCAGGCACTTCGTTCGACGACGACACCTGGTCGCTCTACAACGTGGAGCAGGACTTCTGTGAACTGGATGACCTTTCAGGGTCTGAGCCCGTGCGACTGGCCGAGCTCAAGGCGCTGTGGCTGGAGGAAGCCGAGCGCTACGACGTACTGCCGATGAGTGACGACTTACTCACCATGTACCAGAACGTGGTGCCAGCGCCGAGAGCGCGCTACGTGTTCTACCCGGGCATGACGCGCCTGGATCGCCTGAGCGCGCCGGACATCTACAGCTACAACAGCCGGATCATCGCCGAGATGGAGGTAGGCGATGAGCCTGCCAGCGGCGTACTGCTGGCCTCCGGCGACGGCGCGATGGGCTACGAGCTCTACCTGCAGGACGGCACACTGACGTTCACGTATGTGTACACCCGCGAACGCGTATCTTCGATAACGGGTAACCGCCCGATCAAGGCCGGTAAGCATCTCGCCGGCGTGGCCATTGAGCCGGACGGCGATGGCCCGGCGGCCGTCACGCTGCTGCTGGACGGTGAGCCCATCGGCACCGGGACGCTGCCGAAGCTGTGGCCCATCTACGCGCCAAACTCCGGCCTGCGCTGCGGAGAAAATACCGGCGCACCCGTCAGCAACGGGTACGCCGGCAGTTTTCCGTTTACCGGCCGGCTACGGCGCGTCATTGTCGACGTCGACGTGTAGCGCCTACTGACCGTTGGCCAGCGCGGAACGGACGCGGACCAGGTTGACCTCCGGCTCTTCCAGCCGGGCTCTGAGGTCAAGTGCACGCTGGAAGTCCGCCTGTGCACCGGCAAGGTCGCCGGAGACCGCCAGCACTACACCGCGGTTCGTGAGCGCAATGGCCGCGTCCCGCTTGTAGGCCTGGCGAATCCAGCTGTCTGCGTGGCGCAGGCGCTTTTCGCTTTTCTTCACAGCGTGGTCACAAGCCGCGCGGGCGTTGTCGGCGTCACTGGCCATAACGTACGCCACGCACAGGTTGTTGACCGCGCCAAAGCGGCCGCCGTCCGCGTCGAGGCGTTCGATAGCCTGCTCAAAGTCGCCAGCCACCAGGGCATCGCCGTAGGCGCTGTCTACAAACACAGCCATGCGGTACTTGCTGGCGTCGTGCTCAGCAGCCGACGCCACGGTGGCGATCGTAATCAATGCGGCGAAAGCCACGAGCAGGGTCAGCGAGCGAGAAGTCTTCCTGATTTCGAGTTTCATCGGTATGTCTTCCATTCAAGGTCAAGCGATCAAAGATAAGTGAGCGTGGCCTAAGCTACGTCCCGGCAACGACAGCAACAAGCGGGAAATCGTCAACTGCTCAGTGAAAAAAATTCACAGGCACTGACATAGAACTGTCATGGAAAACGGTCGACCCGAGCACGCCCTTTTTTGGCACAGCCCCTGCGCCGCAGCGGTGCGGCCGGTACCGAATCCCGACGGCATCTGCTAAATTCGAAGCCCCTGCCGGCTGACACAGGAACTCAGGACGCCGTGATTCACCCGACTCGCAAGTGCGCCTCAACGCTGCTTCTCCTGTGCACTGCCCTGTTTCTGTGCTCCTGCTCGCTGCTCGAAATTCGCGATCAGACGGAAACCGTGGAGAAAACCATCACGTTTAAGGGCAGTGTGGATGTGGCGATTGACACCGACGCGCGTGTGTACGCAGCGTTGCTCTATGTCGATGCGGGCACCGCTCGCTGGGTCGGCGAATTTGGCATTGGACGAAGCGGCCGCTTTCAGTTCTACGCGCTCCCGGGTGACTACGCGATTGCGGCCTTCGCCGACGAAAACGGCGACAAGATCTACCAGTTCGAGGAACCCGCCACGTACGCCGCGGACGCCGATGGCAAACCGCGTATCTTCACCGTGGGCGGCGGCGAGAAAATCAAACTCGACCCGATAGTGCTGGAAGGGCCGCTCGACAACGTCAGCCAGTACAACGTGGTACCCGAGTTGAGCAAGGCTACGCAAAACATCGGTGTACAGGCAACGCTGGACGACGCCATTTTCTCGGACGACTACGCGGCCATGGGTATGTGGCGGCCTCTGGATTTTCTAGGGGAGGTTGGCGGCGGCCTGTTCATGCTCCAGCCGTTTTCACCTGACAAAACTCCCGTCATATTCGTTCACGGCATCAACGGTGACCCGCGCAATTTTCGCGAAGTTGTCGCGGGCCTCGATACCGAACGGTTTCAGCCGTGGGTGTTCTACTACCCAAGCGGTGTGCGCCTGAACATGGCCAGCGACTTCCTGGTGAAAGCGGTCAACCAGCTCGAGGTACAGCACGGCTTCGACCATTTCTTCGTCGTCGCTCACAGCATGGGCGGCCTTATGGCGCGGTCTTTCGTAAAGGGCTACTACGAAAGTGACCACACCGCGGACCTGGCATTCTTCATGACCATCAACAGTCCGATCGGTGGCCTTGGAAGCGCCAGGCAAGGTGTTGAGCACTCACCCATTGTCGTGCCCGCCTGGCGGGATCTTGCGACCGGCAGCGATTTCATCCAGGAAATGGAGCAATGGCAGTGGCCGGACGAGACACCGTATCACCTGGTGTTTTCCTACCAGGACGGGGACGCCAGCGACGGCCTGGTCGCGCTGGAAAGCCAGCTTCCACGATACCTGCAGCAGCAGGCTATACGCCTTTACGGGTACAACGCGGGCCACGCCTCGATTTTGCGCGAGCCGCAGTTCGTCAGCGACCTTAACGAAATTCTGATTGGCGGCCTCGATGCGCTAGGCAGGTAGGCCGAAGCCCCGCACGTCAGGCGGTGCTGGCCGAACCGCCCATGTCACCAATGACGTGCACATCGCGCTGCGGGAACGGAATGGAAATGCCCTCGGCGTCGAACCGCTTCTTCACCGTGCGCGTCAGCTCCCAGTAGGTTTCCCAGTAGTCCTCGGTCTTCACCCACGGACGCACGATGAAGTTGACCGACGAATCGCCAAGCTCGTGCAGGCGCACGACCGGCTCGGGGTCACTGAGCGTTGCGGGATGCTCGGCGACAATTGCCTCGAGCACGGCCTGGGCCTTGTCGACGTCGTCTTCGTAGGCAATGCCAAACACGAGGTCAACGCGGCGCGTGTGCTGTGCCGTGAAGTTGGTAATCACCGAGCTCCAGATCAGGTTGTTCGGCACCACGAGTACCTTGTTGTCGATGGTCTTGAATGTTGTGTTCACCATGCTCATGTGGCCGACAGTGCCAGTGACGCCACCGGCCTCGACAAAGTCGCCGACATCGAACGGCTTGTAGAGCAGTATGAGCATGCCGGAGGCGAAGTTGGCGAGCGAATCCTGCAGCGCGAAACCGATGATGAAGCCGGCAATACCGAGGCCAGCCAGCAACGGTCCGAGCGACACGCCCACCTGCGACAGGGCGATGAGAATGCCCAGTACAAAGATGACATTGCGAATTGACGACAACACCATCGCTTCCAGCAGCACCGACAGGTTCACGCGCGCTGACCGAAGTGCACGCTTGACCAAACGCTGGCTGATACCGGCCAGCCACGAGAACAACACCACGATAAGCGCCGCGATGCCCACCTTGAACAGGAGCCGCGGCCCCTCTGACGCGACAACGGCCATGACGGTGGAGGCCCACTGGCTCAGAAGACCACCTACCACGCCGACGTCGAGAATGTCGGTGGTCAGTGCGCCCGTTGTGGCCAGCAACTGTTGCCGGTATTGCTGACTGTCCAGTGCAAACTTGTCCATGAGGTCCAGGATGTCCTGCAGCGAGTCTGACGCGATCTGCACGCGCGCCTGCGAGGCTGCCAACATCGCCTTCAACTCGGCGTCTTCCGGCAACGCGGAAACAGCACCGCGTAGCCGTTCCACCCGGTTTAGTGCAAGCTGCAGAAAGGCCGAGCGAGACGATGCACTCTCCTGCAACGAGCCAATTACGTAGTCCTGTTCGGCAGCGGTGTCGATGCCCAGTTCGCCGCCGACCTCAATAAATCGGATGAGCAGCGCGTAGGCCTCATCCAGCTTTCCGGTGGCCTGCAGCAACGCCTGGTCCGCCAGCACGTACTCGCTCGGCGGGAGGTCGCCGGCAGGGAATTCCACGGAGTCCCGAAGGCGCTCCATTGCCGCCCTCGCCTGATCCGGAAAACGCAACAGGTACACCGACAGGCGCTCCACGTACGGCTGCACGTCGATGCCTTGCTGCCGCTGCTCCACGACGTCTTCGGCAAGTGCCACGATGTTGTCAAACATGCGGCGCCACTGGCGCTCCTTGCGCGCGAAGAGGATTTCAGCCATGAGGCCGGTGCTGTTTTCCGCGCGTTGCAGCAGGTAATCGACATCCTGTTCGCTGAGTTCGATAGACTCCAGTCGAATGTCGAAGTCGGCCACTACGGATTCGGACGGCGCCGAGAGTGCTCCTGGCTCGGCGGCCGGCACGCTCTCGCCGGTGGCGGCGTCGCTTGCAGGGGTCTGCGCCAGTGCCGGTGCGGGTGCACCGACAGCGGTTGCGATTATCAGCAGAACAGCGGCAAGGCCGGCGCGCCAGGGAGAGTTTTCGAAGCTCACATCAATGGTCCTCTGCAAAGTGCTTGTGAAGCAAGCGCCCCTATTCGAACTCGATACCTACACCCAGGATCCACGCAATGTCCTCATTGCTTGCTTCCTCGGCGACGTCGGTTTCGTAGTTGTAGTCGAGCTGCAGGTTGGCATACAGCAGGTCGGTTATCTCGTAGCGTACGCCCGTGCTCGTTTTGTAGATGGTGTTATCACGACCGCTGACGTAATGGGCAATGGAGTGGTTGTGAAACACATCCAGGTCATTGATGATTTCCTGGGTGTAGCGGAACTGCCAGTTAACCACTGAGCTGTCTTCCTTCTCGTTGGACAATTCTTCAGTGATGAAACCGCCTCCAAACTGGAAGTTCATGAAGAGATTCGGGGTATTGAAGATGTCGCGACCAATGCCCGCAGAGACAATCGAACGCTGGTCAAGCTCACGAATCGGGTCGCGCTCGAAACTGTAACCGGCACCAAGGAACCAGGGATCGCTGAACAACCAGTTGTAGTTGTAACGCAGAATGTCCTGCTGCTTCGTTGTCTCGCTGTTTTGCTCCTCACGGATGAACTCTGTGCTCGCGATGTGGCGGTGATCGCCGAGGTTGATGAACCCCGTGGCATAGAGTCGCGAGTTAACGCTGTCCGTGTTACCGCTGTTGAGGGAATTGGAAAAATCCGATCTGAATTCCCAGTCGAAATAATCATCAATTTCTTCCAGCTCGGTAAGCGTGTCTACGCCCACCGTCACCGTCTGTTCATCGATGATGAGCTTCTGATTGCCCTCGGCGTCTGAGCCAGCCGGCCTGGCAACAACTTCGCGGCCGTCTGCGAGCGTGATTTCGAACTCATCGTCCGACTCGATTGATTCGATCGCTACCATGTCGACGGTGAACTCGTCGGCATAGTCAGGTTCGATGGACACTTCGGCGTCCCAGATCTTCTTGATGCTGCCGGTAATCCGGTCGCCGTTCTTCAACACAATCACGCCGGCCTCGCCGCAAACCGGCAGTGCCATGGCGATCATCACTACAAAAATGCGAACAAATGAGAACATTCGACTCCCCCCCGAGACGAAATGGACGTTAGGAAAACGCCCGGCAGTATACCGTCTGCCGGGCAAAAATGAGTTGACGCGCCTCAGCCGGCTATATTTCGATGCCTGCCAACGAGTCTTTCAGCACTTGTGCCGACGCGCGCAGCTTGTGCTCTTCGTCATCGTCCAGGTTCGGGAGCATGCTGGCCTCGATGCCATTGATACCAACGACGCTCGGCAGGCTCATGCACACGTCCTGAATGCCGTATTCGCCCTGAAAGCGCACGCTCACCGGCAGTATGCTGCGCTGATCGTTGACGATGGCTGTCGCCAGCCGTGAGATCACCGCGCCGATGGCCCAGTTGGTGTACCCCTTGCGGGCGATGATGTCGTCAGCCGCGCGTTGCACGCGGGTGAAAATTTCCTGCATCTGTGCCTCGTCGTACGCGGTGCCAAGCACCGTCGCGTCGCGAATGGACTTGTTGCCGACCCTGGCGCTGCTCCAGACGGCGACCTCGCTGTCGCCGTGCTCCCCGAGTATGTAGGCATGCACCGAACGAGGATCGACACCGTAGTGCCGGCCCAGCAGTGCCCGAAACCGAGACGTGTCCAGCAGCGTGCCGGTACCAATCACCTGGCCCGGCGGCCTGCCCGTGAGCTCCTGCATCACGTAGGTCAGCACGTCAACCGGGTTGGTGGCGATGATCAGCAGGGCATCGGGGGCGTGCTTGTCCAGCTCACTCGCAATCTCCCTGAACACCTTGGCATTGCGGTTCAGAAGATCAAGCCGTGTCTCCCCGGGACGCTGGCCCAGGCCAGCGCTGATCACGACGATCTGCGCGTCGGCGAGGTCTTCGTAGTTGCCAGCCTGCACCACGGTGGGGCCAACCAGCGGTTGCCCGTGCATGATGTCCATGGCCTCGCCCTCCGCCCGGGCATGGTCCTTGTCCACCAGCACAATGCGGTTCGCAATCTGCCCCACGAACAGCGCGAAAGCCGCGGCGACGCCCACGTTGCCCGTACCCACGATGCCAATTTTTCGTTTTTTCATGGCCATTGAATTCCCCTTCATGCAGCCAGTTCTCGCGGCCAGCTTAGCGCGCCTGAGTGTGACAAATGTCACGGCCGTTACCTGAACTTTGACAATTCCCCGGGTGCGGCGCCGGGCGGCACACTGGACACCACTCAAGTCGATAGCAGGTGACAGTGGTGTACACGGCGAACCCTGAAATGGCAATAAGCACGCGCGGGCTGCGCAAATCCTACGGCGCCGTCGAGGCGCTTCGCGGCGTTAATCTCGACGTGCCGCGCGGCGAAATCTGCGCCGTGCTGGGCCGCAATGGCGCTGGCAAGACCACCCTGATCAGCGCGGCGCTGGGGCTCACCGAACCCAGCGCCGGCTCGGTATCGGTGCTCGGGCGCGCCGCCGGCTCGCTCGCGGCGCGGCGCTCCACGGGCGCCATGCTGCAGGACGCCGACCTGCCTGACCTTCTGACTGCGCGCGAGCACCTCACCTTTTTCGCCAGCTGCTTTGCCAGCCCGGCAGACGTCGACACGCTGATACAGCGCACGCAGATCGGGGACTTCTCGGACAAGCGCTACAAGGCCCTCTCCGGCGGCCAGAAGCGCCGCGTTCAGTTTGCCGTAGCGCTGGTTGGAAAGCCGGACCTGCTGTTCCTCGACGAACCTACTACCGGGCTCGACCAGGACGCGCGCCGTGCCGTATGGGGGCGGGTTCGGGAACTGGCTGACGCCGGCAAGACGATCGTGCTCACGACGCACTACCTCGAAGAAGCCGATGCTCTGGCCGACCGCATCGTGGTGCTGGCAGGCGGCCGCGTCATCGCTGACGGCTCGGCGAGCGCGATCCGGCAGCACATCGGCGGCGCGCTGATCGCCTGCGAAACAAATGTGGATGAAACGGCCGCGCGCGCACTCCCGGCCGTGCGGTCGGCGCAAACCCGGGGGCGTCTGCTGACGCTCCTCAGCGACGACGCAGCAAGCACGCTGGCCGCCCTGCTGCGCGACGACCCGGCGCTGAAGGAACTGAGCGTGTCAAAGCCAAGCCTGGAAGAAGCGGTGGCGGCACTTACCACCGAAGGCAGCACCGGCGGCGAACTGGCGCCTTCCGAAAATCCGCGGGCCGTGGCCGGAGGTCAGGAATGAATAGGCAGATGCTCAGCACCATTGGCGCGGAAACCGGCGCTGGCCTGCTGCAGGCCGTACGCTCGCCCGAGTTCGTGCTGCCCACGCTGGCGTTGCCCGTTGCGTTTTACCTGCTCTTCGGCATCGTGCTGTCACCGGGCAGCGGCGAGCGTGCAGCTTATCTTCTCGCCACCTACGGCATCTTCGCGGTGATGGGGCCAGCCATCTTCGGCTTCGGGGCCGGTGTTGCCAACGAACGCGAGCGAGGCTGGCTCAACATACGGCGGGTTGCGCCGGTGCCCGCATGGGGCTTCGTGCTTGCCCGGCTCCTGGTGACCGTCGTGTTCGGCGTGCTGGCACTGATTCCAATCTACGCGGTCGCTGGCTTCGTCGGCGACGTTGCGCTGCCCCGGCAAACCTGGTTTCTGCTGGCCGCAACGCACCTGCTCGCCGTCGTGCCTTTCTCGCTGGCAGGTCTCACGCTGGGCTTTCTTTTCAGTGCCAGCGCCGCCGTCGCGGTTGCCAACCTGGTGTTCCTGTTCTTCGCCGTGCTCGGCGGACTCTGGTTGCCGGCCGCCCTGTTCCCGGAGTTTCTGCAGGCGGTTGCCAGGGCCATGCCGTCGTACCACCTGGCCGAGGTGTCGCTGTCAGTTGTTGACAGCGGGCAGGCACGCGAACCCCTCACTCACCTTGCCATTGTGGCTGTGATGACCGCGGCCTTCGCCGCCGCCGCAATCGCTGCCTGGAAACGCCAGGAGAACCGATGAAACGACTAACTGCAACGACCTTTGCCGGCACCTTTGGCGCGTTCGCTGCGCTGTTACTGGCTCTGCCTACGCCGCCGCCTGCCGACGTTGCTGCCGGCACCGAATCGACCGACGGCGCAACCGTCGTAATCCAGAACGTGAGCGTGTTCGATGGCGCGAAAATGCACCCGCCGACTTCGCTGCTGCTGGCAGACGGCAAGGTCGCCGGCTTCGGCGATGGGCTGACCGTTCCGCCATCGAACACGCTCACGTTCTGGATTACGACGGTTGCGCCGTCGGTCGATTCGGTGCC
>JBCAXP010000153.1:0-10129 GCA_038533995.1 Pseudomonadota bacterium | reverse complement strand
ACGCCGACGGGACCGGTACTACTAGCGGGTGAGCAGATTACCCCCACCAACTTTGGCGGACCCGTAATGAAAAGATCCAGCAGACCGTTGCCCTTCACGTCCGCCACGGTGAGTCCCTGGCGCGGTCCGCCAAAGTTGGTGGGGGTAATCTGCTCACCCGCTAGTAGTACCGGTCCCGTCGGCGTGGCGGCCTGCACGGCATCAGGCCGGCCGGCGGCCACCGCCTCGGCCCGCGGGCCCATCTTCGTGTACTCAAACTTGGCCAGGCGCGCGCGCGGGTTGCCGTCAAGGCGCTGGAACGCCTCGCGCATTTCAGTGGCGCCGTCGCGGTCGCCGAGCTGCTGCAGGGCGAGCGACGCCTGGTAGTACGCGCTACGCAGGTAGGGGTCCAGCTCTATCGCACGACGAAAGTGCTGCATAGCGTCTTCGGGCTGGCGCAGCTGCACCAGCAGCTGGCCCACGTAGTACGCCGCGTACGCGTCATTGGGGTCGGCTTCCGCCACGGTACGAAAGTGCGACAGCGCCTTTTCAGTTTCGCTTAAGTAAAGGCGAAGAATGCCGGAGACGTAATGCGCGCGCAGGTGGTCCGGCTGTTCCGCCAGCACCTCGTCAAGCAGCGCGAGCGCCACTTCCTCGTCGTCTTCTTCCTGCTGCCGATTGAGCGTGGCAATGGCCAGGTTGACGCGGGCCTCCAGCCACTCCGGGCGCTGCTCGACGACTTTTTCAAACTGGTCGCGGGCGCCGCTGTAATCGAAGTAACCCATCAGCGCGACGCCGCGATTGTTTTCCGCAATGTCGGCATCGCTGAGCGGCGGCGGTGCGCTGTCGACCATCTCTACGTCAGACGTCTGCTGTGTGCAGGCGCCGAGCGCAAACGCGACGCATGCTGCCAGCGTCAGGCGAAACATGCCATTCCTGGGCATCTGGTTTATCGTCATGCTACTGCTTGCTCTCAACTGTCTTTCTCATTACTGCTTTTTGGCGGCATCGATGCGTTCGCGCAGCGACGCAATCGTAATATCCTGTTCGCCGCCCGGCGCCATGCGCGGCGTGGCGAGATACGGATGCGCCTCGGTACGCAGGTGTGCGCGCATGTCGTGACCCACACGGCGTTCGCGCTCAGCGCGTAGCTGCGCAATGTTGATTGGTGCCACGACCACTTTCTCGCCCGGCCCGGCGTCGGCCTGCGCCAGGATGCGACCGTCGTAGTCCACGACCATGCTGCCACCTGGCCAGCTGAACGGCGGGTAGTTGGCCATGTTGGCGCCCTGGTTCGAGGCGACCACGTACACCGAATTCTCGAGCGCGCGCGTGCGGTTTATCAGCGTCCACCAGTCCATCGGCTGCGCGGTGCCCCACGGGTCCATGTACGCAGATACGCGCACGATGAGCTCGGCGCCGTTAAACGCAATCTGGCGAATGGTCTCGGGAAACAGCCAGTCGTAGCAAATTGCCACGCCGAGGCGGCCGAGCTCCGTGTCCACCACCGGAAACAGCTCGTCGCTGTAGTCCGGCACGTCGTGCGGGCTGCTGTGCACTTCCCATGGAATCCAGGGATTCACCTTGCGGTACTTCGACAGAATGCCTTCCGGACCGATCAGCAGCGTCGTGTTGAAGATACGGCCGGGGTGGTCCGGATCGATTTCCAGGAAGCTGCCGGTCTGGATGTAACAGCCGTATTTCTTCGCGAGCTTTTCGTACACGTCGGTGTGTTCATTCGGCAACTCCACGCCAAGGTGCTCGCGAAGTGCGGCCACGGTCTGGTACGCGGGCGCTGCGTGCGCAAACTCCGGAAACGCGAGCAGGCGCACGTCGAAGAACGGCTCGTAGCCGGTGATCGTCTGCTCGATCATCTCGCCCATGCGCTTTGTTCGCGCGCCAATCTCGCTGCGATTGACCGGACTGGGAAAATCGGTCTGGCAGGCGGCAGCGTAGTACAGGTCAGTCAACCGGCTCACCCTTGCTATTGCCCTGGCCTTCTGTAAGCGTGTGCCGGCTGTTGACCGGCAGGCCGGCCCAGGTTTCCACCGTGCCAGACGGCCAGTGCACCGTCAGGTCGACGGTGCCTTCGGCGTCGGCGAGCCCAAAGTGCAGGCGGTCGTCGCTCGCGCACAGGTAGCTGCCGTCAGTGTGAACGCGGCGCCAGCGCACGGTTCCGTCGCTCGTGCTCACCGCGGCGCGCGCGCCAACGGCGTGCGGCGCGTTACCAGCGCCGACCAGCTTAACGCTCAGCCAGCTGTTGTCGTTGCCGCGCGTATTGCGCAGCAGGCGCAGCGGGCCGCTGTTGTTGCTCACCATCACGTCGATGTCGCCGTCGTTGTCGATGTCACCAAACGCTGCGCCGCGTCCAACGGCCTCCACCTCGAACGCAGGCCCTGCCTCACGGCTCACGTCTTTGAAGCGACCGCCGCCGGCACCCTTGAAGAGCTGGTTGCGCTGCCGGTACGGGTACGCCAGCGTCGCGGTCTGCGAGTCTTCTGCCAGCACCGCACCGTTGACGATAAGAATGTCGAGCTCGGCGTCGTTGTCGTAGTCGAACCACGCGGACCCAAAGCCGGTGAACTTGAGGCTGCTGGCGCCGAGGCCAAGCCGGTCGGTGACGTCGGTGAAGTTGCCGGACCCGTCGTTGCGATACAGCGTGTTGGTCTGGCCGTTGAGATGCGTCATGAACAGGTCTTCGTCGCCATCGGCGTCAAAGTCGCCTGCGGTGAGACCCATGCTCGCCTCGGCAACGCCGTCGGCGTTGTAGGCAGCCCCCGACATCAGCGCATTCTCCACGCCGCTGACGTTGGCGAGCCGGATGCCGCCCACGGCGTCAGTGCCGTACACGTGGTGAATCAGCGTGTTTTCCACCGTGATGTCTTCGGTCGCGCAGCCGTCGAGCGACGTCGAGATGCCGGCGTCATTGCTGTTTCTTATTTCGAGGAAGCGGATGGCAACATGACTCACGCAGTCGAGCTGCAGGCCCACAACCGGCCGGTCAGGATCGGCGGCTGACTTACCCGCGTCGATGACCGGCAGGGTTCCGCTGCCCTGGATCGTGATGAGCGCATCAGGTGCGCCACTGTTGGCAAGAATAAAACTGCCTCGTCTCGCCCGATAGGGCGTCGCACTGCCTTCGATGAGCAAGGTATCCCCGGGCACCAGATCTCGCAGTCCGCGTTCGAGGGTTGCGAAGGGCAAGGTCACCCCGTCGTTGTCATCGGACGCTTGCGGATGGTCCGCACTCACGACGAAGACTGTCGGTGCGACGGCCAGCGGGGGATCCGCCGGCAGCTGGTCGGAGGGCAGCTGCCCGGTCGGCGGCGGTGTGACGGGCGGTGTGACCGGCGGCGGAGCAGGCGGCGGCGGGGGGACGGGCGGCGGAGGGTCGGACGGTGCCGGATCGGACGGCGGCGTCGGGTCTGGATCTCCCGTGCCGGGATCGCTCGGAGGGTCGGGCTGGACGGCAACCGGGTCGATCGCCGTCTGCTCACCGCCACTCACCGAGCTGCCGCAGCCACCCGCCAGGAGCGCGCAGGAGATGACCCCGAACACGGCCAGGAGACCGCGGCAGCGAGGCGGCTGCTCAAGAGGATTGCAGTCCTCGTGCATAGGGAATTTGTCCGTCACAAAAATGAAAGCTAATACCGTTACATTCTGCCGAGAATGTTATAACATATCAATTCCGAGGTCGTAGCCGGCTGGTGACCACGGCGGTCAGTATCGCCTGGATGTCAGGAACGACCATTGTAAGAAGAATAGGGGGATAAAATGTTCTCAGCAATTCGTAAAAGCGCCGGGCTTGCAGGCGCTCTCGTCCTACTCACTGCTTCTGGCCAGGCGATGGCTCAGCACGAGGACGTGGAAATCACTGTCGAAGGTGGCAACCTCGTCATCGAAAACGGCATCGCAGTGCCCGGCGGCGGTCACCTGTTTGAAGCCGAGTTCGGCGAACTGGGCAACCCGTTCGGTACCGACGAGCCGGGCTTTGAGGTGGACGACGGGCTGTTCAATCCTGGCGAAATTCTCGCCTACCAGGCACTCGGCGCACTCCAGTACTGGGACGGCGTGGCCTGGACGAGCGCGGTGCCCGACGGTGAGCACATCATCGCTGAAGCACAGCTCGGCGTAGAAACCATCTGGGACACCAGCGGCGTGTTCGATCCGTTCGGCATCATCGATGAAGCTGACTCCGAGGGCGGTGTGCACACCCACCTCGAGTTCGGTATCGCGAACTCCGGCACCGGTGACCCGGCGGCTGGTGCGTACATCATTGAACTCGCCTTCCTCGGCCTTGCCGCCGATCAAGTGACGGAAATCTACGGCCCGTCAGACTCGCTCTTCATCGCCTTCAACATGGGCCTGAGCGAAGATGACTTCGAGTTCGCCGTTGACGCCTTTGCAGCTCCGGTTCCGGTTCCCGGCGCCATTCTGCTGCTGCTTTCCGGCCTGACCTCGCTTGTCGGCCTGCGGCGTCGTCGCAACGTGTGAGACGTTCCCGCGGGAAACCGGGGAACGGGGGACCGAACGACACCAGGTGGCTCCTGGGGTGGTTCGGTCCCCTCCTTTTCTGTGCAGTGCCTTTCTGCGCAGTTGCGGCCGACCGTGCGTCGGGCGCGGCCGATGATGATATCGAAGAGATGGTCATCACGGCGGAGCGGGAGATCGCCGGTACTCAGCGCCTGGGCCAGCCCGGCGAGATTCTGAGCGGCGAAGAACTCCGCATGAAGCTCAGCAGCACGCTGGGCGACACCATTTCCCAGCAAAGTGGCGTTCACAACGCCTCCTACGGGCCCAGTGTTGGCCTGCCTGTTCTGCGCGGCCTGTCGGGTGTGCGCGTGCGCGCCAGCGAAGGCGGCATCGGCGCGTGGGACGCTTCTGCACTCAGCCCGGATCACGCGAGCACGGTGGAAGCGGTGCTCGCCGAGAGCATCGAGATTGTCAGGGGCCCGTCGACACTGCGCTACGGCAGCGGCGCCATCGGCGGCGTCGTCAATGTCGAAACCGGTCGTATCAAAAAGACGCTGCCGGAGGAGCAACTCGAGCTCAGCTTCGAGACGCGCTACGAATTCCTTAACAGCCACCACCAGCAGACAACCGCCGGCAAGCTGGACCTGAAATTGGACAGGGTCGTGCTGCATCTCGACGGCTTCGTCCGCGAGAACGACAACGTCGACATTCCCGGCAACGCCATCGACGAGCAGGCAGTTGCAGAACAGTTCTTCTTCGATGCCGGCCAGGACAACACCTCGGGCTACATCGCGAACACGGACGCCGCGGCGCACAGCGGCGCTGCAGGCATCACGTACCTTGCTGACAACGGCTATATCGGGCTGTCAGTCAGCACTCTCGACAACGAATACGGCATTCCACCTGGCGCCCACACGGAACCAGCAGACGGCCATGCGCACGGTGACCTCGGTCCGGGCTTCGTGATCAACGGATCGCCTGACGTGCGCGTTGACATGGCCCAGACCCGCTACGACATGAAAACCGGCTGGTCCTTCGACGACGGCGGCCTGAGCGGCATCGAGCTGATGGTTGGCCACGTCGACTACGAGCACACGGAATTTGAGGTCGAATTTCCCGAGAGTGGAACGCTCTTCGAAAGCGAAGTCGATGAGGCGCGGCTGGAAGTGAGTCACGCCGAGTGGCTCGGACTCACCGGCGAAGTCGGCGTGCACGCGATGCAGCGCTACTTTGCGGCCGTCGGCAGGGAGAGCTTTGTGCCGCCGAGCGATACGGAGATGGTCGGCCTTTACCTCGTTGAGCGCCTGAAGAAAAACTCATGGTCGCTTGAGGTCGGTGGCAGAACCGAAATGTCGCGACTGGAGCAGCTGGGCCCAACCGCCGCGCTGCGACCCACGTTCACGCGGTTCATGCATTCGCCAATCGAATACAACCTCAACAGCTTTTTCGCTGCCGGCGAATACTCGCCGTCCGAGGCCCATACCTTTACCCTGCTGGTGGGTCGCTCCGCGCGGGCACCCGACGTGCAGGAACTGATCGCCCTTGGCCCACACCTGGCTACGCGCACGTACTCGATTGGCGCGCTGATCCGCGGCGACGACATGCTCGCACCGGAGACCTTCGACAGCATCGACCTCGGCTGGCGCTTCACGAGCGTCCTCGGCGAGTTGCACCTGGAGGCGTTCCGCACCGACGCCAAGGACTTCATTTACCAGCAGAACACCGGCGTGTTCTATGACCTGGCAGAAGAGTTCTTCCGCTTCAACTGCGCGCGCATCGAGGAGTGCATGCCTGTGTACGAGTATGTGCAGGAAGATGCAACCATGACGGGCCTGGAAATGCGGTGGCAGTTGCCGACGCTGACCGTTGGCACCAGCGACCTTGGCTTCGAGCTGTTTGGCGACTATGTCCGCGGCAAGCTCGACAACGGCGAAGACATACCGCGCATGCCGCCGTTGCGTGCCGGCGTCGCCTTTAACCTGACCGGCAGCGCGTGGGCCTGGGACCTGCGCGTCGCTCACGCCACCGCTCAGGACCACCCGGGCATCAACGAGACAGGCACGGGCTCGTACACTGACGTCAGCGGCAGTGTCCGTTACGCCCTGGCAGGGCCTGCGGACGGCAATCTGCTCGTGTTCCTGCGTGGCAGAAATCTGCTCGACGAAGAAATCCGCAGCGCGACATCGTTCCTGCGCAACTTCGCCCCTGAACCTGGCCGGTCGGTGGAAGCCGGCATTCGCTACGACTTCTGATAGTCTGATAGCGGCATGTGGAAAACCCTGAAACCATGCGCAGCGGCGCTGTCCTGCCTGCTGCTTCCCGCCGTCG
The DNA here is from genome assembly GCA_038533995.1 of Pseudomonadota bacterium. Classification (GTDB taxonomy): domain Bacteria; phylum Pseudomonadota; class Gammaproteobacteria; order Steroidobacterales; family JBCAXP01; genus JBCAXP01. The sequence goes on along the minus strand of JBCAXP010000153.1, from coordinate 3,349 downwards.
CTGCGGCGCAGACCGCCACCTGCAACGACTTCGGGCATTTCGACGTCTTTGTCGACGTAGACGCGAACAGCACCGACAGCGAGCGCCTGCGCATTCTGCGGGATAATCCCTTCGATCCGAACGCCTCGTTCCCGCTGGACTTTGAAAGCCGGTCACTACTGGTGCCCGCGGACTTCGGGGACTTCGGTGGCGGCCCGCACAAGACGGACGACCCCGGCTGGGTCATCGAAACGGGCAACCTGGCAGCCAATGAACTGCTCTGGTTCCGCGCACTCGGCACCCTGGATTTTTGGAACACGGCAACCGGCCAGTGGCAGTCAGCGCCGCCTGCGGGTGAACGCCTCCGGTTCTTCGGCGCCATTCCGCCAGAGGTGTTTCTCAATGGCGACCCGGACGAACTCGCCTTTTACCAGCAGGGCACCATCTGGTCGGCAAACGGCCTCGAAGGCCCCACCGAGTCTGCCATCGAGCAGGCATCCGGTGACGGCACCATTCACTCGCACCTGGACTTCTGTATTGAAGACAGCACCGGCGACTGTTCGGCCCCCGGCATCGGCCAGACCGGCAGCCCCGCCGTTGGCGCCTACCTTATCGAGCTGGAGCTTTTCTCGGACGCGGTCGACGCGAACGGTGATCCAAAGTACGCGGATTCAGCGCCCGTGAAGGTCGTGCTGAACAACGGACTGGTTGCCGAGGAATGTGCCGCGGCAATCGAGGCGCTCACGCAACCCGCCGCCGATCAGGGTGCCGAACGCGAAACACCCGCTTCCGGAATTCTGATCCTCAACGGCGAATGAGCGGGGCCCGCCGCGCCGCCCTGTACGGGCTGCTGTTTCTGTCTGGCAGTGCCGGCCTCGGCTACCAGACCCTCTGGACAAAAACGCTCACCGTCGCGCTCGGCCATGAGATGCCGAGCCTGATTGCGGTGGTGGCGGCATTCTTTGCTGGCCTGTCGCTCGGCGCCTGGACTCTCGGGCGGCACATCGGCCGCAGTGCGCTTCCGCAGCTCTGGTACGCCGGCTTCGAGCTGGTGATCGCCGGCTGGGCCGTAGCCAGCCTTTTCCTCTTGCCGTGGCTCGCCGAACTGTCTGCCAACGCGCTTGGCGTACAGCCAGGGCCAGCGATGCAATGGTTCGTCGCGTTTGCGCTGCCGTTTGTTGGCCTGCTGCCGGCAACGTATGCGATGGGCGCCACGCTGCCGGCCATGGAACAGGTCATCGCCCGAGCAACCACCCACGGCACGGTGGTTGGCGGCGCCTACGCGGCGAACACCGGCGGCGCGCTGCTTGGCGTTATTGGCAGTGTTTTCTGGCTGCTACCCGTTCTCGGACAGCAGTCCACGCTGCTGCTGTTTGCAGCGGTCAATGTCCTGTGCGCCGTGGGAAGTGTTGCGCTGGTTCGCGGCCGCAGTACGCCACTGGCTATTGCACCGACTGGCGGCCCGGCCGCCGCGGCCGGACCACGGCTCTCCCTGTTGCTGTTCGCGACCGGAATGCTCGGCATCGGTTACGAGGTGTTGGCAGTTCGGGTGATGTCCCAGGTCTTCGAGGGCACGCTTTACAGCTTTGCCACGGCGCTGGCGGTATACCTGTTCGCGAGCAGCGCCGGCGCGGCGGCGTTTGAACGCTTTGCAGACCGGCTCGCGCCGGAACGTTGGTTGTCCCGTCTTTTGGCCGCGCTCGCGTGGAGCTGCCTGCTCGGCCTTGCTGTGCTGTACAAGGCCCAGCCGGTGTACCGAGCGCTTCGCCTGGCAACCGGCGACTCACCCATCGATGTGCTGGTATCCGAAATGGTGCTGGCACTCAGCGTCTACCTGCTGCCAAGCTTCCTGATGGGGGCAACGTTCACGTTGCTGGCCCAGGGCGCGCGCAACGTCCAGGGTGATATCGGCAGGGCGCTCGGCATCAACACTCTCGGAAGCGCCTTCGCTCCACTGGTGTTTGGCATCGTGCTCTTGCCGCTGGCCGGCGCCAAATGGGCTATCGGTGCGCTGGTGCTTGCGTATATCGCCCTGCTCCCCGCCCCACGAACTGAGCAGCGCCGCCTGCAGTGGGTCGTGCGCCTCGGCCCGCCGGTCATTTTGCTTGTGCTGCCGGCCCTGCAGATTGTCACGCTGCGCGACGGTGAACGTGTGCTGACGTACCACGAAGGCGTCATGGCGGCGACTGCGGTCGTCGAACGTGGCAAGGCCAGGAACCTGCGCGTCAACAACCGCTACCAGATGGGCGGCACGTCGGCGGAGGCGCTGCTTTTTCAGCGTCGACAGGCGCACATCCCGATTCTGCTGCACCCGGAGCCGGACAACGCCCTCTTTCTCGGTATCGCCAGCGGCGCAACCATTGGCGCGGCTGCACGCCACCAGGGCCTGGCGCTTGACGCCGTGGAACTGGTACCGGAAGTGATCGGGCTCCTGCCGTTTTTCTCGCCTCACAACGACGAGCCGCAAGCGCAGCTGAACGTCAGTCTGTATGCCGCTGACGCGCGCCGCTTTGTGCGCGTGTCGGAGAAGCGCTATGACGTCATCGTGGCGGACCTGTTTCATCCTGCGCGGGACGGTGCGGGCCTGCTATTTACAAAGGAGCATTACGAGGCGATTGCCGGGCGGCTGAGCGAGGACGGGATTTTTTGTCACTGGTTGCCGTTCCACCAGCTCGACATGACCATGATTCGGCTGATCACGCGCACGTTTCAGTCAGTGTTTCCAGACGCGCACCTCGTGCTTGCGAGTGACCTGCTCAAGTACCCTGCCCTCGGGCTTGTGACGGGTTTCGACGGCGAACATGTCGCCCGTGGCTATCTCAAGCAGCGGGTCCAGGACAGGGCGCTGCAAAAGTCGCTGCAACTGGTGCTGCTGAGCAACGACCTGCAGCTTTTCTCCACCGTGCTGCTCGACGATGTCGCGCTGGAAGCGCTCGCTGGCAGCGGCCCGCTAAACACGGACGACCTGCCGCTGGTTTCCTATCGAGCCCCGAAATTCAGCTACGACCGCGGCAGCAAGCCTTACGGTCGCCTAATGGATCTACTGGCCTCGCACGACGCCCACATGCCTCGCACGGTGAGCACGCATGCGGGGCAGGACCGTGCGTTCATGGAGCGGCTGCGCCGTTTTTCAAGTGCGCGCAATCTCTACCTGCACGCTCTGCAGGCACACATTGAAGATGGCGAGGACGCCGCGGTACCGATGTACATGGCGTCGGCACGCACCAGCCCTGACTACAACACGGGCTTTGCGCAGCTGTTCCGGATTGCACGGTCGCGGGCACTCGACGGCGAGCGCTCGGCCCGCGACCGTGCAATCCGGAACAGCTGCGCAAAGCCCGTGTTGTAGTCAGGGCTGGTGCGTGCCGAC
>JBCAXP010000152.1:0-10152 GCA_038533995.1 Pseudomonadota bacterium | reverse complement strand
TTTCCGCTTCACTGACGATGACCGGCGGGCGATGCACGCTGCCATCGCGCGGCACGAGGAACTCACCAGCCAGTCGCTCGTGAATTTTCTGTTTGCGCTCGCGAAGGCATCGGAGGACGCCGGCGACTTCGACGAGGCGTGGGCGCACTACGAGCGCGGCAACCGCACCCAGCGAATGCTGGAGCACTACGACCCGGTGCAAACGGAAACCGTCAACGACGACATCATCGAGGTTTTCAGCGAGGAGTTTCTGCAGCGCGATGCCGGTGAAGGCTGCCAGGACGATGCGCCCATTTTCGTCGTCGGCCTGCCGCGGTCCGGGTCAACGCTCATCGAGCAGATTCTGGCCAGTCACAGCCAGGTGGAAGGCACTGCCGAGCTTCCGTACCTCGGCCGCGTTGCCACGTCGCTCAATCGCAACCGGGCAGACGGCGTGCGCTATCCGCAGGCTGTGCTGGAACTGCGTGGTCAGCATTTTCGTGCCCTGGGCGAGGACTACCTGCAGCGCGCGCAGGTGCATCGCATCGAGGGCAAGCCGCGGTTCATCGATAAGATGCCCAACAATTTCCCCACCGTTGGACTCATCCACAAGATCCTGCCCAATGCGAAGATCATCGACGCACGCCGCTACCCGCTGGACTCAACGTTTAGCTGCTACCGCCAGCTTTTCGCCAAGGGCCAGACTTTTGTGTACGACCTGAGCGATATTGGCGAGTACTTCCTCGAATACCAGCGCATGATGGATCACTGGCACGCGGTGCTGCCGGGCCGCGTGCTCACCGTGCAGTATGAAGACATGGTGTCTGACCCGGAAACGCAGATCGCCCGGCTGCTGGAATACTGCGGGCTGCCCTGGGAGGATGCCTGCCTGTCGTTCCATTCGACGCAGCGGGCGGTGAGAACGGCCAGCTCCGAGCAGGTGCGCCAGCCGATCTACACGTCCTCGGTGCACTACTGGCGCAACTACGAGAAGTACCTCGGGGAACTCATCGAGGTGCTCGCGCCGGTGCTGCCGCGCTACGACCGGTACGAGTAGTCAGTCGGGAAGAGTCGGGTACGGCCACACCTCAAGCCCGTGAATCGCGCTGCGAATGTCCATTGTCAGGTTGACCGAAAACGTCGTCTTCATGCTGTCGAGGTCGTGCAGCGTAATTGTGGACGGCGAGGACCCGGCCGCAACAAGGCTGTCCGACAGCACGCAAAGCCCGCGCCCGAAGGCCTGACGGGCAATCCTGGAATCGTCGAGATCGGTGTGCGTCAGCAGCGCCTCGTCGTACTGTGGCACCGGAAAAACTCGCTCGGGGCCGCTGCGCGGCACAAAGCGCACGACGTTGCTGCGCGTATCGTTGAAAAGGACGCCGTCGCGATGGGGGCGCGCATTGTGCGTCCCAGCAGGCAGCGTTACGGCCTCTGAGATGCGGTGGCCGTCAAAGGTATACATGGCACCGGTCTTCAGGCCGCTGAAATACAGGCAGCGGTTGGTGGCGAATACGCTGTTGAGGTGCAGGTCGTTGGACGGCCGCGGCCCCTTGTCGCTGGCCGGCATAAACGGCTGACCGGCAAGGCCAGCCGCCTCGTTGCGCAGCGCCAGGCCCCAGGTGAAGCGATTGTCGTCCAGGTCAAAGGCCAGGATCGAGTCGAAGCCGGTAGACGTTAGATACAGGCGCCGGCGATAGCGAAAGATCTCGTGGCAGTGCTTCAGGTAGTTGCACCGAAACGATGCAACCTGGTTGAACTCGCGGTCGAATTCAAACAGTTCGTCGCTCGCGGCGATGAAGATGCGGTCGCCGTCGAAGTCGATGCCGCGCAGACCGCGGTCCCAGCCGCGACCCTGCCAGTCGATGTCCATTGTGTTCCAGTCGACCATGCGCCGCGCGCGGTTGTTTTTAAGGTCAACGAGAAATACACCGCCGTGGCTTTCACCCTGGTGGCTGCCGCGCACAACCGACGTGGCGATCAGATTCGTCATGGGAATTTTTTCCTCGCCTGCAGGCAAGTTGGGCGGCGCAGGCGGCGTCTGGTAATACCTTGTTTATCGCTCTAGTATATCAACGGGCTATCACTGACCAGAAAGGTGCAGGCATGACCGATACCGGCAAAGCGCGCGGGCTTCCCGTCAAAAAGACTCTGAGTGTCGCGGTCTCCGCCGCAGTAGCCGGCACCTCCGCCGCCCAGGCCCAGCAAAGCGGGCTCGAGGAAATCGTCGTTACCGCGACGAAGCGCGAGGAAAACCTGCAGCAGATTCCAGTTGCGGTTACCGCCTTCTCCGAAGAAGAAATCGTTCTCCAGCGGTTCAGGAATTTCTCCGATTACGTCGGCCAGATACCCGGGCTTTCGCTGTCGGATCGTCAGCCTGGCGCCCAGTCGATCATCATGCGGGGCTGCGCGGCGCAGGGCCTGGCGTTTGCCGATTCCGCCACCACGTCTGTGTACCTCGACGAGCAGCCGATTACCCAGTCCGGCTTCAACCCGGATCCGCGGCTGATCGACGTGGCCCGCGTCGAGGCGCTCGGCGGGCCGCAGGGCACGCTGTTCGGTGACGCTGCCCAGTGCGGCACGCTGCGCATCATCACGAACAAGCCGGACACCACCCAGGCTTCAGGCTGGGTGGAACTCGCGGGCTCCACCGTTACGGACGGTGGCAGCGGCTATGACTTGAGCGCCATGGCCAACATCCCGCTCGTCGAGAACAAGCTCGCGCTGCGCCTTGTGGGTTTTCACGCCGACGAGCCCGGCTGGATTGACAACGTGCTGTCCCCAACGCCCGGGCAGACGGGCGACAACGCCGACCGTGTCGAGGAAGACGTCAATTCTTCTACGTGGACCGGCGGCCGCGCCATGCTGCGCTTCAACCCCAGTGACCAGTGGACGATAGACGTCGGCGGCATCTTCCAGAGCTACCAGCTAGACGGCTTCGGCGATGCCAGCCTGAACCAGCAGATCTTCGAGGACACGAGCGTTTTCCCGACCTTCGGTGACCGCGAGCAGGCGCGCTTCGCGGAGGACGACTGGGATGACGAGTGGTACCAGCTGTCGCTCACGGTCGAAGCAGACCTGAGCTTCGGCAACTTCGTGTTCACCGGCGCTTACTTTGATCGCGAGAGCACGTATTTCGCCGACGGCTCTGCGTACCTTCAGTCGTTCCAGCAGCGCGGTGACTACTTCCGCTCCGGCAACACGGGCGACCCGTACTACGATGTCGGCGGCATCTACGATTTCGGGGGCGATCCGATCGCCCAGGTGTTCGACACGCGGGACACGACGACCACGTCCCTTGAGTTCCGCTACTCCACGCCGTCCGAAGGCCGCTGGTCGGCGATTGTCGGCGGCTTTTACAGCCAGCGCGAAATCACCGAGATTTTCACGTCGAACATCACCAACGGCTTCAGTGACACGGAAGGCTTCGCGTACATCAACTACAACGGCTATATCTACTACGGTGTACCGCTGGCTACCAATACCAATAACTGGTTTTCGGCGTCCTACGACACCGAGCTTACCCAGTGGGCCATCTTCGGCGAAGCATCATTCGACCTCACCGAAAACTTCACGATCACCGCCGGTGGCCGTTTCTACAATATCGAGAACGACTACCTCAACCAGCGCGGCACGCTGATTGGCCTGGACGGCGGGCGGCCGGACTGCGACGTCGACTACTGCTTCGGCATTTCCGAACCCGGCGTGGCTGACGAAGACGGTTTCGTGCCGAAGGTCAACTTCACGTACAAGATCAATGAAAACATCGTGTACGCCACGTACTCCGAAGGCTTCCGCCGAGGCGGCGCCAACTCAGGCAGGCCGCAGTCGGTGTTCGGGCCGGAAGGGCGTTTCCCGCCGCCGGCCGGCACGCTGGAGGAGTACACCTCAGATACGGTGGAAAACATCGAGCTTGGCACCAAGACACAGTGGCTGGACGACACGCTTCGCGTGAATCTCGCCGTCTACCAGCTCACCTGGGACGACATCCAGATCCAGGCGAACGATCCACAGGCGACCATCAACGGTTTCGGCATCATCAATTTCCCCCAGGCGGAAATCAGCGGTCTGGAAGCCTGGGTGAGTTGGGCGCCGGGTAACAACTGGAGCATCGAAGGCACGCTGGGCTACAACGATGGCGAACTGTCCGAAGACGCGGTCGTGTTCCCGGATACCGACGCTGAGATTTTCGCGCCCTCGGGCACGCGTCTGCCCATCGTGCCGGACTGGCAGGGCAGTCTCACGGTGGATTACTCGATTCCGCAAACCTGGTTCGGTGGCGAACCCTACGTGTTTGCCAGCTACAACTACACAGGCGAGTCGGTCAACTCTCTCGCCGGCATCGAGACGATCGAGTTCGATGCGCCGATTCGCGTGCAGGACAGCTGGCAGCAGCTCAACCTGCAGCTTGGCGTGCAGACGCCCACGTGGTCGGCGTCAATTTTCATCGACAACGTCACGGACGAGGACGCGGAGCTGTTCTTCAACAACCGTTACAACCAGCAGCGCTTGTCGAGCCTGCGTCCGCGCACCATTGGCCTCAACTTCCGTTACTCTTACGGCAACTAGGCGCTAGCGGCGAGCCGTGGATATCGACGCGCCAATCCGGGAGCTCGGCGACGTAGACGCCGACTCGCTTGCGCGGGCGATCCTCGGCCAGGACCGCGCCGCGTGGCTCGAGGAAGAGCACCGGCAAAAAGCGTATGAGGTGCACCGCGACACCGAATCCATGGTGCTTGTCTTCACCGACTCAAAGGCATGGCCGGAGCTGGTTGTGCAAAAAAGGCCCGCCTGGGATGCGTTGATCGCACAGGCCGGGCCGCTCATGCACGACGTTATCGGCCGCTTCTATCCGCCGGGCGGCACGATCATCCGGGCCATGGCGGCAAAGCTAAAGGCCGGCGGCAAGATTACGCCGCACAGGGATTCCCATCCGTCCTTCCACATCGGCCATCGTATCCACGTGCCGATCAAGACCAACCCGCGCGTGCGCTTTCACATCGACGGCCGGCCGTACCGACTCGAAGTCGGCAAGGCCTACGAAATCAATAACCAGAAAAACCACAGCGTCGCGAACAAGGGCGCTGAGGATCGCATCACTTTTATTTTCGACTACGTGCCGCCGGCAGAGCTCGGCCGCGCCATAGCCTGACGGGCGGCAGCCGCCATCGCCTCGGGCGGCCCGGTAGTCGACAGATTCGCACCGCATACGCCAGGAATTTCCCGCAGCCCTTTCACAATGTCGGCACACAGATCGATGCCGAACTGCTCGGGATCGGCGGCCGCCTCGAACTGCTGGACCAGGTCCTCCGGCACGACGCCGCCGCGCAGGTTTTCAAACAGCCAGCGCGCCGACTCGGCCGACGTCAGCACAGGCACCGACACAATGACACGGCAGCGCCAGGTCAGGTGTGAGTCGACGAGTGCCTTCACGTAGCGCCGCAACAACTCCAGGTCCAGGCAAATCTGGGTTTGTACAAAGTCGGCGCCGGCGTTCACCTTGGCGGCCAGCTCCTGCGGGCGCCAGTCGTCTGGCGGGTCGAAAACTCTTGCGAGCGCGCCGAGCAGCAGCGGTGGAGTGCCTTGAGTCGTTCTGAAGGTGCTGAGCTGGCGAGCCTGCGTCAGAAGGCGCTTGGCGCCCGTGTCGAACACTTGCACGGTTTTCGGATCGGCGTCAGCAGGCAATGGATCGCCACGCTGCAGCAGCAGGCTGCGCACGCCGAGGGCGGTGGCACCGAGCAGTTCGCTCTTGAGTGCGACGCGGTTTCGATCGCGGGTAACCAAGTGCATTACCGGATCGATGCCGGCCTCGAGAAGCAGGGTGCTTACCGCAAGGCCCGACATGTGTAGTACGCCGTAGGGACAGTCGGTCACGGCAACGGCGTCGATGGCGCTGCTGATGGCATGCGCCTGCCGCAGCACGCTGTCGGCATCGTCGTCCTGGTGCAAGCGAAGCTGGCCGACGAGCGCAAAGCGGTCGTTGGCAAAGGCATCGTGCAGTGACTTCACGGCAAGCTGTGTCCTCGCAGGAATGAGCGTGTAAAGGAAACGTAGCACAGGTGCCGATTCGTCGCCCTGCAGGCGCGGTTGCCGCTGGCGGCCATCGCTGCTGTGCTACATTGCGTAGTCAAGCAAAAGGCGCACGTATGAACAGCGAAGCTCAGGGCACGGCCTGGCTGAAAGAACGCAACATCGACACCGTGGAGATCCTGGTCGCCGACATGGCCGGCATCGCCCGCGGCAAGCTGGAGCCGGCGGCCGACCTTGATGCTGCGCGCTTCAAGCTGCCAATCGCGCTCTTCGGCCAGACGATCAACGGTACCTACTACCTGCGCGCCAACAACGTGCAGGATCGGGACATGGTCGTGCGCCCGGACCTGGCGACCCTTCGGGAGCTGCCGTGGGCCGCTACGCCGTCAGCCTGCGTGTTGCTCGAGTGCGAAGACGGTGACGGCAAGCCAGTGCCCGTCGACCCGCGCGCGGTGCTTCGCCGTGTGCTGGAGCGCTACGCCAGCCAGGGCTGGACCCCGGTCGTGGCGCCCGAGGTCGAGTACTACCTGTCGAGCTGCATAGAGAATGCCGGTGATGATGCGCCGCCGGAACGTGACGCTGACAACGAGGCGCTCATTGACCCGTACGGCGTGGACCGGATGCATGACCTGGCAGACTTTTTCGCTGAGTTGACCGGCCATTGTGACGGGCAGGGCATCGCCGTTGGCGCTATGTCCCAGGAGCTTGGGCCGGGTCAGTTTGAAGCGAACTTCAATCACGGGCCGGCGCTTGCACTGGCAGACGACGTGTTCCACTTCAAGCGCACGCTGAAGCGCGTGGCGCGCGCGCACGGCATGACGGCGACGTTCCTGGCCAAGCGCGATGCGGAGCAGCCCGGCAGCTCCCTGCACCTGCACCAAAGCGTTTACGATGCCGCCGGCAACAACGTGTTCTCCAACGCCGATGGCTCTGCCAGCGAGTTGTTCTACGGCTTTCTTGGCGGGCTGCAAACTTATATGCGCGAGGCGCTGCTGGTCTTTGCGCCCTTCGAGAATTCCTACCGGCGCTTCTTAAGCCACTGGTCGTCGCCCGTGAACCTGGAGTGGGGCGTCGACAATCGCACGGTGGGCCTCAGGGTTCCCGATTCACCGCCCGCGGCCCGGCGCATCGAGAACCGGCTGGCGGGGAGCGACGTAAACCCCTACCTTGTGATTGCCGCGTCCCTGGCGTGCGGCTATCTCGGTATGACCGGCAGACTCAAGCCTCGTCCGGAGATGACCGGGTCGGCTTACGAGGTGCCGTTTGCCTTGCTACGCCATCCGTACGATGCGATCGAGAAACTGCGCGGCAGCGCCGCGCTGTGCGATATGCTCGGCCCTGAATTCGTTACCCTGTACACCGCGGTAAAGGAGCTGGAATGCAACGAGTCCCAGGAGCGCATCCCGGAGTGGGAGCGCGAGGAGTTAATGCGGCTGGTTTAAGGCTGTGCGCATCGATCCGGCCTGTGAGCAGGCACAGTGACACCGGCCGGCGCGGCCGCCGGACACCATGCATTCGCTAAAAAACTCTATCGCCAAGCGTGTGTACACGTGGCGCCTGCGAAACGATCGCTGCGCACGTACCTGGCAAGACAGCTACTGGGTCGAGCGCGATGGCCGTCGCGTGGTGGCGTGCGCTGCCTGCCCAAAATTCGATGCACGCGCACAAGCTTGCTCCGTGCCCTTCGGCAGTCCCCTGCGCAAATGCGTGACGGCAGCGCAGGAGGCGAACCTGCATTCGCTGAACGGGAAGGCCCTGCTGGAAATCGGCTTCGGCAAGCACTCGATACCGCGCCTGCTCGTGACCGGCGCTGGCGGCACCTGGACGGGCATCGAGCCGATGATGTCGCGGGAGCGGCAGGCGGCGCTGGGGCAGGGCGGTTTCGGGCACGTGGCCGATATCCCCTTTCCGGACGCATCATTCGACGTCGTTGCCGGCATCCAGTCCGTCGAGCACTGGAGCGAGCCGCTGCCCGACCCGGACCTTGAGACCGGTCACGCCGCAGGCCTCAAGGAAATCTGGCGCGTGCTTCGGCCAGGTGGGTCGATCTACTTTTGTGCTCCCATCCACCTGCACGGCGACGAGATGTTTATCGCAGGGGATTTTGAGCGCATTCGCGCGCTGTTCGACCCGCTGCCGTGGCAGGACCTGGTGCTGGAAACCTGGCGCGAAGACCACGCGCCGCTGGAACGCTACCCAACGCCGCCCAGCGATCGGTCGACCTGGGCGCAAGCCGTAACGAGTTATCCGCAGGAACGGCTTGAGGAGATTGCCGCGACGCATTCGGTGTATCTCCTGACAATCAAGGCCCGGAAGTCAGCGGCTGCAGGCGATCAGGCAGACGCATAAGCGTCGCTCCTCGCCTCAACGGGAGCGAAAGGGCCTGGGCCGCACCAGCACCCAGCTGAGCACTACAAGCAGCCCGAAGGCGGTGTAGACCACCGTGAAGACCCAGGCAGGCGCGTCGTAATAGAGCAGCGTCTGTAGCCAGTGCGTAATGAAGGAGCCTTCATAGGTCGTGTCGCCGCCTTTCTCGCGCAGCGCCATCTCCCAGGTCGTAAGCGGACAAATCCGCCCGAGCCATGCCTGCAAAACCACGACGCCGATGGCCACGAGGTGTGCAGCGCGAAACCACGGATTTCTTACCGCGCTCCACTGCATGACTCTTCCAAGGAAAATCACCAGCAGACCAACCACCACGAAAACGACAAAGGCGACGTGAACAAACAGGATCAGGTCGGCAGCGAGCAGGTAGGCAGATCCGGGTTCCACGCGCGTTGCCTCTATGAAATCAGCGTCTCAATGCTGAAGACGTGCGTGTCATGAATGCCATGCTCACGAAGAGCCCTGGCCAGCTCGAGGGCATAGTCCCGGTTGGATCCGCTCGGACCGTGACAGCGCTGAATTTGTTGCGCAATGGCTTCCAGTGGCGCATCGCCAAGGAAGGCAAAATTTCCGACAGGTGCGTGATAGGTAACCCCTTGCACAGACCCGTTGGCGAAGTGAATTGTGGTGTCCAGTCGCGAGTAGCCATTTTTCTCGCGGTGGTCGAGGTGCTCGAACACATCGTGATCAATCAGGAAAGCCCTGCCGTGGCAGATTTCGCCGGGCGCTTCGATCAGTGTCACCACCCGCCCTGGATCCTGCTCTGTTCCCCGGTGGTCGTGCGAGCCCTGCCAGAAGCGCCGCGACCAGCCGTTGATGTGCGCCGGCCTGGACTCGATGAACGGGAAGTCCTGTTTGAAAATCAGAGAGCCGTAGCCGAAAACCCAGTGTGTTTGCGTCAAGAGAAATCCCTGATGACTTGTCAGTGATGCCGGCGGCGCTGATCAAGGTACCACCGATATACTCCTGCAGCTAAGCCAACTTCGAAACTCCCAATCGTGTTGCACGATAGAGAACAGTTCATTTGAGGAGCGCCTGATGATTCTGATTCCCCGCAGAGGCTTTGCCGCACTGGTTCTCACTGCCTGCTCGCTATGCGCCGTGGCGCAGTCGCTCGCCAGCGACCGCATCGAGCGACGGCCGTTTCCCGCCAAGCCGGCGGCAAACACTGACGCCATGATCTGGCGCTTCATCGGACCTATGAACAGTAATCGAGGCTCCGACGTTGTTGGGCATCCGACAGACAAGATGCGGTTTTACTGGGCCGCTTCGGGCGGTCTCTGGGAGACCACCGATGCGGGCCTGACCTGGATGCCCCTGGGCGACGATGCGTTCGGCAGCAGCTCGGTTGGCGCGATCGGCATGTCGCTGAGCAACCCTGACATCATGTACGTCGGCATGGGTGAACCGCAGATGCGCAACAACGTCGCCTGGGGTGACGGCGTCTACAAAACTACTGATGGCGGCAAATCCTGGACTCACCTTGGCCTGGAAGAGACACGCCACATCTCGCAAATTCGCGTCCACCCGGAAAACCCTGACATCGCGTACGTTGGCGCCTTCGGCCACGCCTTTGGCCCGAACGAGGAGCGCGGCGTTTTCAAGACGACCGATGGCGGTGAAACCTGGGAAAGGGTTCTCTACAAGAGTGACAAGGCGGGCGTAATTGATCTCATCATGAACCCGTCCGATCCCGAGGAGCTGTATGCCGCCGTGTGGGAGTTCGAGCGCAAGGCCTGGGGGCCGAAGACGGCCGGACCC
>JBCAXP010000151.1:0-10210 GCA_038533995.1 Pseudomonadota bacterium | reverse complement strand
TGCAACGGCCGTTGCAAACAGAACGGCCTGGCGCGTCGCGCTTGCCGCCGCCATTGTCGTGGCGGTCGGCGCCGTGGGCATGGCGTTGTGGCCGGCCGGACCATCGCTCGAAGGCACGCGCATCGCCGTGCTGCCGGTGCAAAACGCCAGCGGCAACGCCGACCTCAACTGGACCCGGCTTGGTCTCATGGGCTTTGCGAACGAACTCATCCAGAGTGCCGCGCAGCTCGACGTGGTGGCAGCGTCGGACATCGTTCGCTTCAGCGAAAACACCGGCTGGTCCGGTGCGCTCGGTGCAACCGGCGCGGCCTCCATCATTGAGAAACTGCGCAGCGCGTACGGCGCGAGCCACATCCTGACCAGCGAACTTACCGAGACGGCGGGCGGCCTGCGGTTGACCTACACGCTTGTAGACCCCGACGGCGAAACCAGCCAGGGCACGATGGTTAGCAGCGAGGGCACCGAACTGGTGCGTGGCATGGTTCGCACCGTGAGCGCTGAACTCAGCGGCAGGCGGCGCATCGCCGACCAGTTTCCCACCGTGTCCGACGATCCTTTTATTAATGAGGCCTACGCCCGCGGCATGAGCTTTTCGCTGGAGGGCCGCTGCGCGGAGGCGCTGCCGCTGCTCGCGGTGGTGACCGACAGCGCGCGGATGATCGGCACAGCCCGGCTGGCGTGGGCGAAGTGCGCGAATACCCAGGGACAGTGGGAAGAGGCCGAGGTTGCGTTGCAGGACATGCTGGCCTCCCTTGGCGACGACAGCAGGAACGATAGCGATAGTGCCCTTCATGCAGAGGTACTCGAAGCATTGGGCACGGTGTATCTCGGCACTGGCCGCCTCGACGAAGCTTACGCAACCTTTCAGTCAGGCCTTGCCGAAGCCGAGTCCGTCAATGACCCCGAAGCCCAGGCGGCATTGCTGAATTCGCTGGCTATCGTGGCCAGGTACCGGCGGGATTTCGAAGAAGCCCGAGAACTGCTCGCGCGGGCCACCGTTGCCTACCGCGCGGCCGGGCGCACCGTGGTGCCTGGCGGCGTGCCTGCGGCGCTCGCGAACATCGACATGTACGAGGGCAAGCTCAGCGCCGCCCAGGATCACCTCGAACAGGCCCTTGAGGCCCACCGCACCGTTGGCGACCGCCTCGGTGAGGCCAAGATGATTAACAACATGGGTTACCTGCGGCGGTTGGAGGGCCGCTACGCCGAGGCTGAGCCGTATCACTTGCAGTCGCTGGAGATTCGCCGGGAAATCGACGACACCGTGGGCGTGGGCCGCGTCCTCGGCATGCTGTCAACGCTGTACGAAGGCAGCGGCCGTTATGCAGAGGCGCGGGACGCGGCGGGCGAGGCGGTGGAGATCGCGCGCGAAGCAAGAGACGCACTGTTTCTTGGTACGGGGCTTGCGCAGTACGGCGCCGCGCTGCGCGGCCTTGGTGACCTGGAGGCGTCGCGCGCGGCGTTTGACGAGTCGCGAACAGTGTTCGCTGGGCTCGAGGACGTGTCGCGCGTGGCGCAGGTCGACGTGCGTCTTGCGGCCATCGAAATCGACCTGGGTCAGTACGACGCCGCGACAGCTCGCCTTGACGGAGTGCTGAGCACAACGCTTGCCGAGGAGTTGCACGAACCGGCCATCGAAGCGCTCGAGTATCGCGGCGATCTTGCGCTGCTGCTGGAAGATCCCGCATCAGCGCGCGTGGCGTGGGAGCACGCGATGGACCTGATCGCGTCGACGGGCTTCACCGCTCAGGAAACCGGCGTCGCCATGAAACTCGCGCACCTTTACCTCGACGACGAAGAACTGGCCGCTGCCGAGCCGTTGCTGGGCATCGTGCTGGAGCAGCCCGAGAGTGTGGAGTCACTCAAGCTGCAGGCGCGCTACGCGTTCTTGCGCGGCGACATTGCGCGGGCGGTGGAACTCATGGAAGCGGCTCGGGACCTGGCGACGGGTGAGGGTGGTGATGGCGATTGGACTGACGGAGATGCGCAGGCTCTTCAGTTGTACCGATCGCCTCAGCCATAGCGCGCCAAAAAAAAAGCCCGCCGGCAAAGCCGGCGGGCCGAAGTGATCCAAAGCCCCAGGGGAAGAGCTGGCGGATCTTGCTTCTCGTCTATCACTGCATGTTGCGAATGCGCGTCTCCAGCACGATGCGGACGCCGTCGCCGTCACGCATCAGGTAGGCGTCGGCACCGGCCAGCGGCGAGCTCGGGTCAGCAAACTCGAACACCGCGGTAGCACCGTCAGCGCCGGCACCGAACACGGCGAACTGCACGTCTGAGCACAGGTTGTCGCCGGAGAAATACAGAAGGTTCGGGTCCGAGCAGTACGGGTCCAGGAAGTTGGTGATCTGCGGCAGGTAGTCGTCGCGGTTCACCGCGCCGTGGTCGCGCACCACCATGTGGATTTCAGCGTCGGGGTTTTCCAGGCCCTTGCCAAAGCCCATCGGGTCCACGCCCGGAGCCAGGTCCAGCGGCTCGCCGGCAGGGTTGCGAAACAGCGCGCCAGTCAGGCGAATCGCGCCGCGACGGTTGGTAATGCCACCGGTCGCGAACAGCACTGCAGGCTCGGCGTCCATGTTGGGCGCGATCAGCAGCGGGTTCGGGGAGCCGGCTTCAACCGATTTCAGGAACTCCGTGCCGAATACGTCGGCCGGGTTGCACTGGATGTCGGCGCCCGGGCTGCCGAGGCAGTTTTCCGGTGCGTTGAACACCACCCACCACATCGTCACGGCGCGGGCAGCAGGCCGCTCGACGGGCTGGGCGCTGGCGCCGCCGGCAAAAGCGGCAGCGGCAAGGCCAGTGGCAAGAGCGGAAGCAATGAGGCGAGTCTTAAGCGTGGTCATGATGATCTCCTTAATGTGTCTGTGTGTGTAAGTGACTGTCCGGTGGCGCGTTTTGCGCCTCGCCGTGACGTGGAGAAAGTATTGCTGACGGCCTGAAGAAAGACCTGACTGCTCGCTGACCATTGGTTGATGATTTCGTGACCTGGGCCTTTTTGGGGTCACAAAGGTGACTTTTGGGATGCTTTTTTCAGTGACGCGACGGGTTCGTGGCGCCGAATCCGTGTGCGGTATCATGTCGCCCGTGATGAGCTACCCGTTCGGCTTTACCTCGCCACCGCCTCGCGCCATTCGCGGAGCGTTAAGCGCGTTCGCCCAAATGGCGCTCCTGTGGGTGCTGCTGATGGCGGGCTCGGTGGCGATGGCCCAGGCCGACGCGGCCGCCGGCGATGCCGAGGCCCAACCGGCAACACCCGCGCAACCCCAGGTCCCTGCCGAAGTCGCGCCGGCACCGGCCACCGATACCGACGCGCCAGCAACCGCCGACGAGCAGGCTGACGTGGAACCGGCGACAGCCGACGGCGAGGCGAGCGATGCCGCCGCCACCCCGGAAGCCGACGCTGCCCCGGAACGGCTCACACTCGCGAAGGCCACGCAAAAGGCGAAGAGCTACGGCATGCGGGTGTTCTGGGCGGTCATCGTCATGGTGTTCGCCTACCAGCTGATCAAGGGCGTCATTTATATCCTCGATCGCCTGGCGGAGCGGCATGCGAACCGGCGGCTGGCCTACAAGCGGCTGGTGCCCATCGTGCGGCTGGTGCTGTGGACCTTCACGCTGTTTCTGGTCGTGCGTGTCGTGCTGCAAATCGACAACCAGGGGCTCGTGGCGGCGGCCGCCGCCATCGGCGTCGCGGTAGGTCTGGCGGCGCAGGGCATATTAAAGAATATCTTCGGCGGTCTTGTCATCGTAGCCGACAGCCCATTCCAGGTCGGCGACAAGATCGAGGTCGCGGGTACCTATGGCGAGGTCATCTCCATCGGCCTGCGTTCAACCCGCATCCAGACACCGGACGACAACATGGTGAGCGTGCCCAACGCGCAGATCATCGACAGCCAGGTTTCCAATGCCAACGCCGGCGAGCTGAACTGCCAGGTCGTCACCGACCTTTATCTGCCAGGTTCCGCCGACGAGAAAATCGCCAAGCGCATCGCGTACCAGGCGGCAGCCAGTTCGCGCTACACGTTTCTCGGCAAGCCGATCGTTGTCATCGTTAAAGACGAGTACGACTACGCCCACATTCTCCATCTCAAGATCAAGGCGTACGTGCTCGACACCCGCTACGAGTTTCTGCTCATGAGCGACATCACCGAGCGGGCGCGCGCGGAGTTTCGCCGGGTTGGTCTTTTGACGAGCAGCCCGACAGACCCGGCCTTGCGAGTTGTGGGAGCGGGCAATGACTGAGCCTACCGCGGCACCGTCCGCGGACGCCCCGTCAGACGACGTTGCGGCACTGGTCGGCGCGTACCAGGCGTTCCTGTCAGCGAGGCAGCAGCAGTTTGCAGCCGTGGCCGCGGCGTTGCGCGGCGCGATTGACGGTCACGATGCGGCACTGACCATTCTGCGCGCGGTGCTCGGCCCGGGCGATGGCCCGTCGTGGGTGCCGGTTGTTGCCTACGTCGATGAGGTACGCGAATGCGCTGTACTGCCGCTGCGGTCTGCGCTCGAGGCGCTCAATCTTGTGGAAGGCAGCCGCCAGGACTGGGCCCAAATCAGCGCCGCCGATGGGCTGGCCTGGAGCGGCCTGTCGAAGAAAGACCAGCAGTTTTTGTCGCCGCTCGTGCCGTACTGGCGCGCCGCGAGCGCTGTGCTCCAGGAGATCGAGTTTGGCGTATCCGAGTGGACACGCCACACGCTGGATGCCGCCAGTGGCCTCGACAGTCGAGTGTCCGGGTCAGAAGCCGATACGGCTGAAACCGAAGATGACGCGGAGGCGGAAACCCCGACGGCCTCCGAGTATGAGGCCGCCGGTGAGGAACTCATGCAGCACCTCGGTGCCGCGCTGACGGCGCTGGACGGACTGACGGAAGGCCTGCTGCCCACGCTGTCAGAGCAGGCGAACGCGCGGCGCCGCAAACTAAAGGCTGCCGCTGAGCGGGACTCTGCAGAAAGTGATGCCGATGACGGCCAGGGCGAAGAGGCGACCGCCTGGGAAGGCTGGATTTCCCAGGCCAACGCACGCGTCGCGCTATCCGCGGCCCGCCTCGCGGCGTTCTCGGCGCTAGCCGACATGCAGGTGAGCCTGGTCGAACACCTCGGGCGCCAGGGACCTGGCATGTGGGCGGTGGCGGCGGAAGCGGCGTCTGGCCACCTGATGGAGCTGAGAGCCCAGGCGGAGTCGCTCTACGCGCAGCTCGACCAATCCCATGACGGCCGGCAGGCCGTGCGCCAGGCACGCACTCTTTATAGAGAGGCAACAAAGCACCTCGACAAGGACTACGTGGGCGTTGCCAGCCCAGGCGAGGCGCGGCGGTTCGTGGAGGAACGCGTCGCCGCGTCGCTAAGGGATCTTCGCGAGCGTGTGCAGAACCTGCCCGATGTGCTGCTGGTGCACTCGTTACCCGAGACGACCGAGACACCCGTTAACCCGCGCACCACCGCCAGGGACGTGATGCTGCGATCGGCCGCCGACGAAGCGATCGACAAAACGCTGGAGCCGGCCTTTGCAGCCGTTCGGGAACAGGCATCGTCCAGCATAGACACGCTGGCGGAGGAGGCGACCAATCTCCAGTCTGTGTTGCGCTTTCACCTGGGCGCGGCGATAGAGGAATTGCAGGACGCTTACACGGTGCGCACCTCGGCCGAGGCGCGCGGTGCGGCGGACGCGGCGGCGCGCGAGCTGTCGCTGGACGGCCTGAGCCGCGTGCTGGAGACGCTTGCCCAGCAGCACAGCCGGGTGGACGACTGCCTGTCGGGCGTGTCGGCAACGCTCACCGAGGCGCGCAAGGCGGTGTGGCTCGCAATCGGCAGCCAGCTGCAGGCAGAAACGGCGACGCAAAAGCTGACGCTGAAGACGCGGTCCACGGTGACCGAGTCGGTGACGGACGCCAGGACGCGGGCCACCGAGGTAAGCACCGACCTGATGGAGCAGACCCTGCGCCATCTGCGCACCGGCTTTGAGGCCGCGAAGACCGCGCTGGAGTTCGGCCGCAAAGCCCTGTCGGGCGAGAAGGAGCCGGTGGACCGGCAGGCGTCGATTGATGCGGTTGCCCGCCTGGCTGATATTCGCGCGCGGCTGCCGGTGGTCTACCGACGCATTTTCACCTTTTATCCACTCGATGATGAGACGCTGCTCGCAGGCCGCGAGCAGGATCTCACCTGGCTTCGCAAGCAACTGCTGCTGTGGCGGCGCGGCCGCGCCAGCGCGATCGTGCTGAGCAGTGCACCCGGCAGCGGCCTCACCAGCTTCCTGAACGTGGCACAGCGAACCTGCCTGCGCGGCTGCAACGTGACCGAAGTGGAAATTCACGAGCGCGAGACGAGCGAACAGGTCGTGACGGTGTTGCTGGCGCAGGCGTTGGGCCTTACAACCGGCGAGGAGCCGCCGGATAACCTGCGTGCGCTGGCCGACCGCATCATGGCCCGCGAGGAGACCGGTGCGGTGAAC
Organism: Pseudomonadota bacterium; assembly: GCA_038533995.1. Classification (GTDB taxonomy): domain Bacteria; phylum Pseudomonadota; class Gammaproteobacteria; order Steroidobacterales; family JBCAXP01; genus JBCAXP01. The sequence goes on along the minus strand of JBCAXP010000151.1, from coordinate 3,765 downwards.
GTGTGCATTGTCGATCGCCTCGAGCACCTCATGCTGCGCCGAATTGGCGGCATGGATTTGCTGGGTCGTTTGCTGCGCCTGTTCTCAGCGACAGACTCGCGCGTATTCTGGATCGGCACCGTGTCGGACTTTGCCTGGCAGCTACTCGGAAAGAGCGAGCCGCTGGCGCTTGGCCTGGTGCAGTATCGGAAGATGGCGCCGTACGACCGCCCGGCGGTCGAAGAGGTCATCATCAAGCGCCATCGGCGCAGCGGTTTGCCGCTGGTGTTTGATCCACCAGCGATAATCACACCATTCTTTCGCCGGAAACTGCGCAAGGCCGGCAGCGACGAGGAACGCCAGGCCATGCTGCAGGCGGAGTATTTTGACGACCTGTTTGCCGCCAGCGGCCAGAACATCATGCTGGCGCTGTTCTACTGGCACCTGTCGATCATCTGTCACGCCGAGCCGCCCTCCATCCAGGTGAAAGCACTGCCGAAGCTCAGCTTCGATTTCCTGGATTTTCTGTCGCTGCCCGAAGCGTTCGCGCTGAAAGCGTTCCTGGAGCACGCCACGCTAACGGTGGAGGAGTTCAGCCACATCGCTGACATCAGCAGCGAGGCGAGCCACGAGATCTTCGAATCGCTGGGCAATTCGATGATTGTCGAGCTCGATGCCAACGAGTATCGCAACGTGGTCAACGTGCAGTTCGAGCGTATCGAGCCAGACCGACGCTACCGGCTTCGCCCGCTGCTCGTGCAGCCAATTATTCGTTTCCTGCGTACGCGCAATATTGTCCACTAAACTTGGGTCCACCGAACCTGTGAGGTTGAGCACATGAAATACCTTCCGCATCTTGCGTCCGCCTGTCTTGCGATGTTCCTGGCTGGTTGCGCTACGGCGCCCAAGCCGCCCGAGCCGCTTGAGGTTGGCGTTACCCAGGAAATCCAGGCTGAGGTTGTTTCAGTCAATCACGACACTCGACTTCTGGTGCTGCGTGGCCCCGAGGGCAACGAACTGGTCACGCGCGCCGGGCCCGAAGTGCGTAACCTGGCGCAGGTGCGTGCGGGCGACGTGCTCACCGTTGCCTTCTACACGGGCTACACGGTGGCCATGGCAGAACCTGGCAGTTCTGGCGCCGACGTCGAGATGGCGTCCGAACGCCGGCCCGAGGGTGAGCGCCCTGGCGCCGCCGCCGGCCTGACAACCCGCGCCACGATCGAGATTTTCACGGTCGCCGAGGACGGCTCGGCGGTGAGCTTCCGCGACAGCGAAGGCCGCATGCAGGTCATCGACGTGCGGCGTGAGGAAAGCCGGGAGTTTGCCCGCAAGCTCAAGAAAGGCGACAAGGTCGATCTGACATACACCGAGGCCGTGGCTGTCAGTGTCGATCCCGGCTCGTAGGAGCCGCTCCTACTAGGGAAAACCCTGACTCCAAAACGCCGCGGAGTGTGTCACTGTGGGTGAATTCACCACAGCGACGCCGTAGCCGTGTAGCCATGCTGACGCGTCGCCATGCACGACGGGTTCCATGGAAGCACAACAGGTCGTTTTTCGCGCCAATGACCTGGCCAAGGTCTATCACATGGGTGAGGTCGACGTGCACGCGCTGCGTGGCGTTGACCTCGAGCTTTACGCCGGCGAGTTTGTTGTGTTCCTGGGGCCGTCCGGCAGCGGCAAGTCCACCCTGCTCAACATTCTCGGCGGCCTGGACTCGGCGTCGTCGGGCAGCGTGTTCTACCGCGACCGCAACCTGGTCAACGCGAGCGACCGCGACCTGACAGCCTACCGGCGCTATCACGTCGGCTTTGTATTCCAGTTCTACAACCTCATACCCAGTCTGACCGCGCGTGAAAACGTCGCGGCGGTAACCGAAATCGCCACCGATCCGATGGCGCCCGAGGAGGCCCTTGCGGTGGTGGGCCTCAAGGACCGGCTGGACCACTTTCCGGCGCAAATGTCTGGCGGCGAGCAGCAGCGCGTCGCGATTGCCCGCGCCATCGCCAAGCGGCCGGCGGTGCTTTTGTGCGACGAGCCCACCGGAGCTCTCGACAGCGCAACCGGAATCATCGTGCTTGAGGCGCTCGAACGCGTGAATCGTGAGCTGGGCACCACCACGGCTGTGATCACGCACAACGCCGTCATCTCACAGATGGCCAATCGCGTGATCAGTCTCGCTGACGGCCATATTGCCTCCGTGCAAACGGTGCCGAACAAGCGTCACCCGCGGGAGCTGGACTGGTAACCATGCGTGCGCTTGACCGCAAGCTGCTCCGGGACCTGTGGAAGATGCGGGGCATGGCCGCCGCCATCGCGCTGGTTCTGGTCGGTGGGGTGTCGACCTTTGTAATGTCGCTGGTGACCTACGACTCGCTCCAGTTCACTCGCAACCTTTACTACCAGGATCACCGCTTTGCGCAAGTTTTCGCCAGCCTGCAGCGGGCGCCGGAAGCAGTAGCAGACCGGGTACGCGCTATCGACGGCGTAAACGCGGTGGAGAGCCGCGTAGTTGCCGCGGCCAGGCTGGACGTCGAGGGCTTCGGCGACCCCGTGACGGCCCGGCTGGTGTCGCTGCCCGATTACGGCGAGCCGCGGCTCAACGTGCCCTATCTCAAATCCGGTCGCGCCATCGCACCGCGCAGTGGCGACGAAGTGCTGGTGAGCGAGGAGTTTGCCGCGGCCCATGACTTCTCACCGGGCGATACTCTGCTTGCCACGATCAAGGGCAAGCGCCATCGGCTGCGCATTGTTGGAATCGCGCTGTCGCCGGAGTACATGTATGCCATTCCGCCGGGCGGCTTCTTCCCCGATCACAAGCGCTTCGCCATCGTGTGGATGGGCCGGGAAGGCCTGGCGTCGGCCTATGAAATGGACGGCGCGTTCAACGACATTTGTGTGACACTGCAAAAGGGGGCCGTCGCGCAGGATGTGATTGACCGCCTCGACCTGGTGCTGGACCGCTACGGCGGCCTGGGTGCGTACGATCGCGAGGATCATTTCTCCCACCGCTTTATCACCGAAGAACTGTCACAGCTTGAAGTGATGGCGACGGTGTTCCCGGTCATCTTCCTGGGCGTCGCCGCGTTTCTGCTCAACGTGGTGATAAGCCGGCTGGTGGCGCTGGAGCGAGACCAGATCGCAACGCTCAAGGCCTTTGGCTACTCCACTGTGGACGTCGGCGTGCACTACGCCAAGCTGGTGCTGACGATTACGGTTATCGGCGTTGCCGGCGGAATTGCTGTTGGCCTGTGGTTCGCGCACGGGTTGGGCAATGTCTTCGCCACGTTCTACAGCTTTCCCTGGATCGAGTTTCGCTTCGAGCATTCGGTGTTCATCGCGGCCGTGATTGTTGGCGCGCTGGCAGCGTTGGTGGGCACCGTGATGTCCGTGCGCCGCGCCGCTTCCGTGCCGCCTGCAGAGGGCATGCGGCCGGAGCCGCCGGCGGCGTATCACGCAACACTCATCGAACGGCTGGGCTTTGCTCGCAAGATGTCCGAGCCCACGCGCATGATCGTGCGCCACGTAGCGCGCCAGCCTCGCAAGAGCCTGCTGACTATTGCCGGTATTGCCGCGTCCTGCGGCATTCTCATGATTACCAACTTCCAGCGCGACGCGGTGGATTTCATGGTCAACGTGCAGTACAGCCAGAGCCAGCGTGAAGACCTCACGGTGCTCTTTACCGAGGCAACGCCGCGCCGCGCGCTGTACTCGGTGCGCAACCTGCCCGGCGTGCACGCGGCGGAGGGCTTTCGCTCGGTGCCGGTCACGCTGCGTCACAAGCACTAC
>JBCAXP010000150.1:0-10245 GCA_038533995.1 Pseudomonadota bacterium | reverse complement strand
GGTGAAAGCGCGGTGGTGTCGGTGGCCAGCGGCGACCAGTCGGTGCTGTTTGGTCGTACGCAGGGCGAGATCGACTGGATCTACCCGCTGTCAACGTTGCAGAACCTGATTTTCGGCACCGGTGACACCAGCCTGCCGACGCCCGAACGGCGCATTGAGCTTGCCGGCGCCGACGTGGTGCTTTCGGCAGGCTCCGTTGTCGATCTGTCCGGCGGTGGTGATCTGCTGGCTTATGAGTTCGTGCCCGGTCCGGGCGGCTCCACAGATATTCTCGACCCGGTGCTCGCGGGTGGCGCCTTCGCCGTATTGCCAACCTTTAACAGCGACTACGCCCCGCTGGATGTGCTGGAGTCGCGCGGCTTCGACATTGCTACGGGCACCCGCATTGAAGTCGCCGACGGCAGCGGCCTGCCGGCCGGACAATACACAGTGCTGCCGCCCCGGTACGCACTGTTGCCCGGCGCTTTCCTGTTGACGCCGCGGGAAGGGACGCTGGACACCATTCCGGGCGCCCCGCTAACGGACCCGGACGGTGCTGCGCTCGTGGCGGGTCGCTTTGCGGTTGCCGGCAGCGAAGCGCTGGAGACGCGATGGACGGCATTTCGCGTTGAGGATGGCACGCAGGTTCGCGAGCGCGCCGAATTCGTGGAGACTACCGGCAACACGTTTTTTGCGGAGCAGGCGTTGGCCGCCGACGAAGTCGTGCCACTGCTGCCCCGCGATGCGGGATCCCTGGTGCTGGATGTCGATAGCTCGGCGAGCCTGCTCGGCAGCGTTCTGGCAACGGGCGCCGAGGGCGGTCGTGGCGGCCGGCTGGATGTTGCCGCGGGCAACATCGCTATCGTAGACACGCTCGATTCCGATTCCGACGCGGTGCAGCTGCTGGCATCCCAGCTGTCCGGCATCGCCGTGGACAGCGTGTTGGTCGGCGGTACGAGACGACAAACCGACGAAGGCACGGTATTGGACACCCGGGCCGAACAGGTCACGATCGCCGACGGCGTCACGCTCACAGCGCCGGAGATCGTGCTGGCGGGCGAAGAGCTTGTCATCGGCACGGATGTCACGCTGACCAACGTCGATGCGGACCTCGTGGATCGCGGCACGGTCACGGCGGAAGGCGACGGTGCCCTTGTCGTCGTATCCGCGGCGGATGTCGCAAGCTTTGAGCGTCGCGGCGCCGACGACAACACCGGGCAGCTGACAATCGGCGAAGGCAGCGTCCTTGAGGCATCAGGTGCGCTAATCCTGGAATCCACCGGCGGCTTTGACTTGCAGGGCGTCATCCGCGCCCCGGACGGAACGGTCACGCTGGCAGCATCGCGCATTGGCCTGGGTGACGCCGCTGACGGCACTCAGCAGGAACCTGGCGAGGGCCTGGTACTGAGCGCCGACCAGATCAACGCTCTCGACACGCAGGGGCTCGTGCTGCAGTCGGGTAGCAGCATAGACATCTTCGGTGAACTGGCGCTGGATCTTGGGCTGCTGGAGTTGCGCGCTGCGGGCCTTACCGGTCAACAGGCGGCTGGCGACACCGCGCAGATCACCGTCAACGAGCTGGTTTTCAGCAACCCGTTCGCCGCCGCGCTGCCCGAGTCGGCGGTCGGCGAAGGCAGCCTGGTCCTCGTGTCTGATGCGTTGTTGTTCGCCGAGGGTGCGTACACCGTCGAAGGTTTCTCCAGCATCGCGTTTGACGTGGCAGGCGCGATCACGGCAAGCGGGGAAGCGCAGGTCGGCCTTGCTGCTGACACTGCTATCACGACCGGAGCGCTGGTGGCTGACGCCGGCGCAGACTTCGATATCAACGCGGGCGACTCGTCGCTGGTCTTTTCGGCCAGCGCGAGTCCTGCGCTCGATGTCGAGGGTGGCTTTGGCGCGCAGGTAGCGATCACCGCCGGCGAAATCGATTTTGCGACCTACCTGTCGGCCCCGTCGGGGAGCGTCAGGCTGGAGGCGGACACTGTTCGCCTGCAAAGCGGTGCCGTCATCGACGCTGCGGGCGGCAGCCGGGACTTCGGCGACATCGACATTGCCAGCAACGGCGGTGTCATCGCGCTCACCGCCTCAAACGGCGACCTGTCGCTGGCCAGCGGTTCCCGCCTGGACGTCAGCGCCGGTGCCGGTGCCAGCGCCGGGCGCATTGCGTTGACTGCCTCAGCGGGCGAAATGGCGCTCGACGCCGAATTTGCGGCAACGGGACAAGGGGGCGAGTTCCTTCTCGATGCACTTGCGCTGGACGACTTCAGTGCCTTGAACTCGCGTCTGAACGATGGGGCCTTTGACAGCCTGCGCGCGGTGCAGGTGCGCTCCGGAAATCTAACGGTGGCCGAGAGCGACGTTGTTCGCGCTGACCGCATAGCCCTGACCGCAAGCTCCGGGCAGCTCAGCATTGAAGGCCGGCTGGAAGCCAACGGTGGCAGCGTTGACCTGAGCGCCGCCCAGTCCGTCGCGTTGCTCGGCGTCATCGACGTCAGCAGTGCAGACGCCGCGGGCGGAGAGGTTGTGCTGTCAGCCACTGACAGGAACGGGCGCGTTCGACTGGCAACCGGTTCGCTGATCGACATGGGCGGCGGTGCAGAGACCGCCGGCGGGCGGTTGCGCGTCAGTCTGAACGAGGCTGGCGGCGGCTTTGTTTCCCGTTTTACCGACAACGGCGCGATCAACGGCGCTAGCCAGGCGGTGTTTTCGCCGGAAACCGCAGTGGAGGCCAACTCAGACACAATTACCGCGGCAGACATCGAAGGCTGGCTTGATGACCAGGCGGCAGACTTCGACCCGGGTCGCTTTGGCTTCCTTGGCGAGGCCAGCGAAGGCCTCCCCTGGACAGTGCGCCCCGGCCTTCGCATCGAAGCCGACGGTGACGTGACGATTGCAGGCGCCGTCGACCTTGTAGACCGGCGCTTCCCGTCGGTGTCAGCAGCCGTTGGCCAGGGAGACCAGCCGGGCATTTTGACGATCGAGTCGGCAGGCAGCCTGACCCTGGACGGGGGCATCAGTGACGGCGTGCGGGAAACCAGTGACTTTGCCGGCCAGCCCATCGATGCGCTGCAGGAGGGGCCGTCGTGGTCACTGGCACTTATCGCCGGCACGAGCGCAGGCAGCGACGCCGACCTGACGCTCACTGACGGCACCGTGGTGCGAACAGGAAGCGGTGACATCGACGTGCTGTCAAGCGGCTCACTTATCCTGAACGACGGCGCCTCGATTTACACCACCGGGCTCACCACCGGTCCCGGCACATTGCCGCAGCAGCTCGTGGACTTCGTGTTCCCTGGCATCGAGTATGCGGCCCAGGGTGGCAACCTGACGGTTGACGTTGGCGCGGACATCCTCGCCAGCCCGTCGGGACAGCTTGTCAACAACTGGCTGTACCGTGCCGGCGGCGCGTCCGACACGTTTGGCGAGGTTCCAACCCTGTGGGGTGTGTTCGTTCGCGGCTTCGAGGAAACCTTCGGGGCGCTGGGTGGTGGTAACGTCTCGATTCGCGCTGGCGGCAATATCGAGAATGTGTCCGCGTCGATTCCCACGAGCGCGCGCCACGTCGGGGATGCAACGCTGGTGCAGGGCACCACGCAGCTCATCACCGAGAACAACCGCTTTGAAATCACCGGTGGTGGCGACCTGCAGGTCGTCAGTGGCGGCGACGTGGTCGGCGGTGTGCTCTACGCGAGCGACGGCGCGCTGAACGTGGATGTGCGCGGTGAAATTCTCGCAGACGACAACGGCCGAGGCCTGGTGCTGGCACTGGGGGACAGTGTTGCAACCGTAACCGCCGGCGGCGATGTCGAAATTGAAGGCGTTCTGAACCCGACGGCGCTGCCGCAGAGTGCCGACCAGGGCAGTCGCTCACAGGTGCAGAGTGCTTTCTTCACCTACTCGGAGTCCACGACTGCGGACGTTGTGTCGCTGGCCGGCGACGTGCTGTTTGATAACGATCGAAGCGCCCTTGCCACCGAATCCGGCCTGCCGTTCATCGGCCTGCCCGTCTCGCTCAACCTGCAGGATCCGCAGCTGGCGGCGATTAGCGTGTACCCGGGCACCGTGAGGGCGGCGGCGCTGACCGGTGACGTTCGCATCAACGGCGCGATGACGCTGTTCCCAACGCCGAACGGAAACCTGGACATCCTGGCGTTTGGTGACGTTGCAGACGGTGGTTCCCAGACCACGCTCATTGTGTCTGACGCCGATCCGCGCCTGCTGCCGACTCCGGCATCACCGGACAGCAATTACACCAACATCATCGACCGGCTGCCGCGCACCGGCCGCGGTGCGCCAGACCTGATTCGTGCATCGGTACCCGTGCACCTGAACGACGACCAGCCCAGCCGGATCGTCGCCCTGACCGGTTCCGTGCAGCCCTCTTCGCGCTTTACGATTCTCTCTTCTGAAGCGATCGAGATTCGCGCAGCGCGCGACATCAGCAACATTGAACTCGCGGCGCAGAATGTGCGGCCCGATGACGTCACCGTGGTGTCCGCGGGCCGCGACGTGCGCTTCTTTACCACGCGCAACGCCAACGGGCGGGTGTCCAACCTGAGCCGACGGCTCGAGATCGCAGGGCCCGGCAGAATGGACGTCCTGGCCGGCCGCAATATTGACCTGGGGTCGTCGGATGGCATCGTCAGCCTGGGCGACAGGCTGAACGCGGCGCTGGCCGACGAGGGCTCGGATGTCGCGCTTTTTGCCGGTCTGTCGACCGGCGCGACAGTGGACAACTTCATCACTACCTACTTCGTGGACGGCGAAGACTACCAGGCCGAGCTCGAGGCCTTTGTGCTCGACCAAACGGGCATGGCGCTTGAGGGCGACGCGGCTGTCGATGCGTTCGTTGGTCTCAGTGAGATCGACCAGCGGCCGCTCGTGCTTGACACGCTGTTCAACGAACTGCGCCTGTCGGGTGAGGCCAGCGTCGACCCTGAAGTTGGTTTCGACCAGGGCTTTGCCGCCATCGACGCGCTGTTTCCGGAGTCGGTCGAGTACGCCGGCGACCTGAGAATTTTCTTCAGCCGCGTGCAGACCACCGACGGCGGTGACATCGCTATCCTGGTACCGGGCGGTGAAGTCAACGCTGGCCTCGCCGCCGTGTTCGAGGGCGCCAAGCCGGCGGACGAGCTTGGCATTGTGGCGCAGGGCCGTGGTGATATCGATGCGCTGGTCCGCGACGATTTCCAGGTGAACCAGTCGCGCGTGTTCGCCCTCGATGGCGGTGACATTCTCATCTGGTCTTCGGAAGGGGACATCGACGCCGGCCGCGGCGCAAAGACGGCGCTGGCTGCGCCAGAACCGCTGGTTACCGTCGACAACGACGGCAACATCGTGGTGACGTTTCCGGCCACCATTTCCGGCAGCGGCATCCGCGCCGGTGTCAGCAGCCGCGACCTCGAGCCCGGCGACGTATTCCTGTTTGCACCCGCTGGCGTCGTGAGCGCGGGCGATGCCGGTATTGGCTCGGCCGGTAACGTGACGATTGCCGCCACGGAAGTTATTGGCGCGGACAACATCGACGTCGGCGGCACCGCCATTGGCGTGCCGGTAGACACAGGTGGTGTCGCCGCTGGACTCGCCGGCGTGAGCAGCGTCACCGCCGGCGCCGCCAATGCCGCAACGGAGCAAGTCGGCGGTGACGGTCAGGACGGCGACGGCGATGGCAACGATTCGCTCGGCGACGCCGCGCTTGCCTGGCTGGATGTATTCCTGCTCGGTTTCGGCGAAGAAGACGCCGGAAACTGAGGCCGTTCGTCAGTTCAGAGCAGTAAACGAAATCAGCAACCCACAAGTGAGATCAACGGTGAGAAAGTCAGCAACAACCCAACGCCTCGCAGCCGCGCTCAGCGCTGCCTGGCTCATTGCCATGACCACTCTCGTTGCCACGCCCGCCTGGGCGTGGTGGAACGAGGATTGGCAGTTTCGAAAGGACATCACCGTCAGCGTGGGCGCGGCGGGTGCAGACGCTGCCGTGCTGGAGAACGTGCCGGTGCTGGTTCGGCTGCACATTGGCAATTTCGGTTATTTCGGCGACACCGCGCCCAACGGTGCTGACCTGCGCTTCGTGGCGGAAGACGACACCACGGTGCTAAAGCACTACATCGAAACGTACGACCCGGTGAACTTTGTCGCCAACGTCTGGGTGCAGGTGCCGCGCTTGCTGGCCGGCACCCCGTATAACTTCTCCATGTACTACAGCAACCCGGAGGCCGTCAGCTCGTCCTCGTCGCAGGGCGTGTACGACGTTGACCAGGTGCTCGTGCTGCCGTTTACCGGTCCGGGCACCGTGGTAAACGACGTAACTGCATACGAGCATCGCCTCTCCGGCCTTGCGGACCTGTTCACAGACGCCGCGCTCATTGGTGGCGGTGCACAGTTCACCGATGCCGACAGCGTGCTGCGCGGCGAACTGCCGCCAACCAACCTGGATGCTACGCAGGGCTTTTCCTTAAGCGCCTGGGTGCGGCCCGCGGATGTCAGCGGCGGTGCGCTGTTTACGCTTGACGACGGTGCTGACGGCAGCCTGTCGCTCTACTTCACTGGCGGTACCTACGCGATGGCACTGGACGGCCAGCCGCTGGGCGATCCGGTCGTGGCGGTGCCGGAGTCGTGGCAGCACGTGACGCTCGTTGCCGGCGACGGCCAGCTCACACTGTTTATTGACGGTGCGGCTGCAGCCACGGCGGCGCTGCCGACCAGCCCTGTGTACACCACGCTGACATTGGGTGGCGGTGCGGACGTCCCTTTCACCGGTCTTATGGACGAAGTGCGTGCGGCAAGTGTGGCCCGCCCGGCCGGCCTGCTGGCAGCGCGTGCCGCCATGGAGGGAATCGGCAGCGTGGCACTGGTGTACGGCGAGGATCAGGTCAACGAGGAAAGTGGCGGCGAGCCGTCGTACTTTCTGATCACGCTTCAAAACGTAACGTTCGACGGCTGGGTCGTGATTGTGATTCTCGCCATCATGGCGGTGGCAAGCTGGGTGATTATGGCGCTGAAGGGCCTGACCATCCGCCAGGTTCGCAAGGACAATGCCAAGTTCACGGCGGACTTTTACAGCAAGGACCTCAAGGACATGACGGCGCTCGACCATGACGATGAGGACGATGAACCCGGTGGCATGCTGGACATCATTTCCGGGTCTCACGATCACTACCAGGCATCCACGCTGTACCACCTGTACCACGCCGGCATTCAGGAGGTGAAACGGCGCACGGAGGGCTCAACCGTGGGTGCTCGCCGCGTCGGCACGCTGGCGCCGGAGTCGGTGGAGGCGATTCGTGCCACGCTCGACGCCAACATGGTGCGCGAAACCCAGCGGCTCAACAGCATGATGGTGCTGCTTACGATCGCGATCGCCGGTGGCCCGTTTCTTGGCCTGCTGGGCACAGTAGTCGGCGTAATGATCACCTTCGCCGCCATCGCCGCGAGTGGCGACGTTAACGTCAACGCCATTGCTCCGGGCATCGCCGCGGCCCTTGCCGCCACGGTGGCCGGCCTGGCCGTCGCTATTCCCGCACTGTTTGGCTACAACTACATCGCCTCGCGAATCAAGGAAATCGTCGCCGACATGCGCGTATTTCTCGACGAGTTCGTCACCCGTATCGGTGAGGAGTACCGGCGCGACTAGCCCGGCAGGAGACACTCGCTATGAAAGTCCAGGACGAAGACGCACTTTACGACGAAATCAACGTTGTACCCATGCTCGATCTCGCCTACGTGCTGCTCGTGGTGTTCATCATTCTCACCACGGCCACGGTGCAGGGCATTACCGTGAACCTGCCAAAGGCCAGCGCCAAGGCGTCCCTTGCGGAATCACGCACAAAGGCCATTACCGTGCGCGACGACGGCACGATTTACCTGGACACCTACCCGGTGTCGATGGCCGAGCTGGAATCCACGCTCACGCAGTACATTGCAGCGGATCCCGAGCTGCCCGTCATCATCAAGGGCGACGCGCTGGTGCAATACCAGCGAGTCATCGAAATTCTCGATCTTGTCGGGCGGCTGGGTATCAGCCAGGTCGGCCTGGTTACACAAAAAGTTGTGAAGTGAGCCAAGAACTGTGAGCAAGAAACAAAGCGCACTTCGGCACTGGCCATTTGCCGCCGGAGGGGTGGTCATCATGGTGTTGGCCGGTCTGTTCGTTAGCTGGCTGATGGAACGGCTGGAACAGCCCATGAAGCCTGTCAAGCCTCAAATCCAGGTCGTGGACATCACGCGTCCACCGCCGCCGCCGCCCAAGGAAGAAGAGCCGCCGCCGCCGGAAATAGAAGAAGAGGAAATTGACATGCCGGAGCCGGAGCCGCTGCCGGACCTGGCCGATGCGCCAGACGAAGCGCCACCCGGCGAGCAGCTCGGGCTCGATGCCGACGGTGTAGCCGGTAGCGATGGTTTCGGTCTCGTTGCCAACCGCGGCGGTCGCGGCATTATCGGCTCCGGAAACGGCTCGGCGTTTCGCTACTACGCCCGCCAACTGCAGGATGAGCTGGTGAGTCAGCTGTCCAGCGAAAAGGATATTCGCAAGAAGCGCTACAGCGTCGACATCAAGCTGTGGCTTGACCCGGACGGCAGTATCTCCCGGGTTGCACTGAGTACCACGACAGGCGATGCAGAGCTCGACGATCGCCTGGCTGACGCGCTGGGGCGCCTTGAAGCCATGGCCAGTTCACCGCCCGCTGGCATGCCGCAGCCCATCCGGTTGCGCATTGTTTCCCGCACCTGACCCACCCTGCTTCGGAGTTTTTTTCGATGATTCGTAAAACGGCGCTGCTGCTTGCAGCCCTGATGTTGGTTTCGTCTCCCTCGTTTGCCGCCCAGACCCAGGATCTCGAGGTTTTACAGAGAACGGTTGAGAATCTGCTCGGCAGCCTGGTCCAGAAAGGTGTGCTGTCGGCACAGGAGGCCCGTGCGATGGTGGAGTCGGCGAAGAGCGAGGCGAGTGCTCCGACGCCTGCTGCCGTCGACGACACGTCCGGCGATTCCGAGGCAGATATTCGGGTAACGTACGTGCCGGAATTCGTTCGCGATGAGATTCGCGCGCAGGTGCGCGAGGAACTGGCCGACGAAGTCGTCGAAGACGTGATCGACCACGCCGAGCAGCAGGGCTGGGCGATGACCGATGCGCTGCCAGACTGGGTTCGCAACACCGCGTTCACAGCGGATCTTACGCTACGCTCTCAAACTGACGTGTTCGACTCCGGCAACGCGCAGAATGTCTATCGGGATTTTCTGTTCATCAACACCGTGGGTGGTGAGGGACGCGCGGGGCGCTTCGCCTTCGAAAACACGACACAGGACCGCCAGCGGCTTCGTGCCCGCCTGCGGCTGGGCGCACACAGCCGCCTGACTGACTCGACGTCAGCGAACATCCGGTTTTCAACGGGTAACCTGATTACCCCCGTGTCCAATATGCAGACCTTCGGCAACTACGAGCGGCGCTGGCAGTTCCTGATCGACCGGCTCTTCCTGCAGCAATCGTTTGGTGCGCCCGACGCCGGCGTCGAGATGTGGGCCGGACGTATGCCGAACCCGTGGATGGCGACCGAAATGCAGTTCGACGATGACCTCAGCTTCGATGGCGTGGTTGCCCGGGGTAATCGCACGGTTGGCAACACCGATTTCTTCGTAACGCTTGGCGGCTTTTCGGTGGACGAGCTGGAGCTGTCGTCTCGCGACAAGTGGCTGCTGGGTGCGCAGATTGGATTGCAGTGGCGCGGAGCCAGCGGTATTCGCGGCCGCGCCGCCATCGGCTATCACGATTATCAGAACATCACCGGTATCCGCAACGAGCCGCAGAGCTTTCTTCAGGACGACACGGCGCCGCGTTTCGTGCAGCGTGGTAACACCCTGTTTGATATCCGTAACGATACCGACCCGGATACCAACCTGTTCGCGCTCGCCTCCGACTACGACGTGGCAGCCGCCTATCTGAGTCTGGACTTCCCGGTCGGGGAGCGGCTAGGCGTCGGCTTCGAGTTCGAATACCTGGACAACGTCGGCTTCGACCGCGACGACGTCGCCCGGCGCACCGGGCTGGACGTGGAGAAGGCGGCAACTGCCTATCAGCTCGGCTTCAGCGTGGGGCACACTGACGTTGTCGAACCGCTCGACTGGCAGGTCTTCGGTTACTTCCGGCACATGGAACGGGATTCCGTACTTGATGCATACTCCGACTCGACCATGCACCTGGGCGGTACAGACATGCAGGGCTACCAGCTAGGCGGTTCGCTCGGTCTGACGAACAAGTCACGGCTGCGGCTG
>JBCAXP010000149.1:0-10334 GCA_038533995.1 Pseudomonadota bacterium | reverse complement strand
AACCAGTACGAGGGTCTGAAGATTGTAGCCGGCCCCGAAATCTGGTGGGGCGCCAACCCGAAGATCGTGCTGAAGTACAGCAACAACATCGGCAGCTGGAACTACACGTTCATGCATTCCGACGACGTCGCGCGACGGGACAACGGCATCGCCGCCACGCAGGCCACGATTCGCCAGACCCGCGAAACCACGCTGTATCTTGAAAAGCAGCTCTCTGACAACGTGAAGCTGGAACTTGGCGGCATGATCGCCAACACCAACCGCGAAGACGAAGAGTTCAAATACGTCGACGGGGATGACATCAAGGAAGACACGATCGAACTCGAGGACTCGCTTGCGTTCAGGGCCAGGCTCAGCTTTCCGCTGTTCGGCTCGCTGGCTTACGTCGCGACCAACCAGGCAGGCCTGGTCGCCGAGGGCGGTGACGTGCTTCGCGAGTTCGGCACGCGGCTGCCGTACTCCGGCCTTGGCAACACGCAGGAATATGAAGCCGGCATGATGATGAACTTTGGCAACCTCATGGTGTTCCCGCGCGTGCTATACCGCGAGAACCTCATCGACGCGGCACCGTTCATCGAACCGTCTATTGATCCAGGCGGCATTCTGAACCCCGGTATCTCCCCGCGAAACCGTGATGACGACCCGTTCGCCGTGCTGGGTAACCGCGAGGCGCGGGCCGCAGAGCTGTTCATCACGTGGGATCCCACCGGCGCTACGCCGTTCTACCAGTGGGACAACGACTGGCGCGAGGACGCGAAATTCGCGTGGAACCTTGGGCTCAACTACACCGAGTATCCGACCTTCGCCGATGCGGAGCTGTTCTTCTTCGATCAGGGCACCGGCCAGGGCTTCAACGCGTCGTTCGGCGTTGGTTTGCCACCCGAGGACACCTGGGAAATATCGAGCCGCTCGGTGTGGAACCCGACTCGCTTTACGCGCATCATCACGAACCTCAGCGGCGGCTTCCTGCAGTCCTCTGGCGACCCGACCGGCGGTACGCGGGAGTTTTACCAGCTGCGCGGCAAAATCGTGCACGACCAGCGGTACATTTTCGAATACACCGCTGCTGCGAATGCCTGGGGTCCGTACGACTTCCACCGTCAGTTCAACATCACGTACCCGTGGCAGTACAGGGCCGATTTCTCCATGCTGCTCGACGAGCGGCGTGACGAACTCAACTCCACGACCGTGGGTATTCGCGGCGAACTCCGCCGCCTGGATGAGAACTCGCCGGACAATGAGTCGCTCGATGGCACGAACGACTACATCTTCCAGACGGTGTTCTACTTCCGTTACAACTTCTAGCCGCTGAAAAAGTTATTCCGAGGACTCATCATCATGGCTAACAGAGACTCAAGCAGCATCCAGCGGATAACGCCCCGGTTGCTCGTGCTGCTCGTACTTGGCTCGGCGCTTGCGCTGGGCGGCTGCAACGAACGGGATTCCGGCGACGGCACGGTCGTCACGCAGACCCAGCTGCCTGTCGACACGCTGCTCAACCTCGCCTGTGCGGACGCCGGCATCTGGCCCAACGAGTGCGTATTGAACGACCCCGAGAACCCGTTCCGCTCCGTTCCGATCCTGGAGTTCAACGAAATGGATCCGGGCGCGGAAAACAAGTTCCAGCTCTTCAACGATCTTCCGCCTGGCCCGGCGGGCGCAAAATCGCGCTTCTACCTTTGGGCGACGGCGCTTGCGCGCAGGGGTTCGGGCGAGAACCAGTGGTACACCGCCAGGGCGTTGCACGAGCTCTGGAACGTTTCCGGCGATCCGATTGTGCAGGAGCAGGCGCTTCGTGCTTACCGCTCGGTGCTGCAGAACTTCTTCGGCTCGGTGACGTTCTTCGAATGCTGCGAGGGCGTCAGCCCTGACGGCACGCCGGTGCCATTCTCGGTGCCCCTGAACGAGCAGGTTGCGGACAACCTGTTCCGGACCGATTCCACCGGCTGGGCCCGGCTCGTGCCGGGAGACCCGCTGCTGACTATTTCGCTGCTGGCTGAGTGGGGCTTCACGTATACGCCCGCCACGCCGCCGCTCTACAACGACGGCGTGATTTCTGTCAACGACGGCTAGGCGTTAGCGACAGGCAAATAGTCTCCAGCACAGCCACCGACGTGTCGGCTATCGAACAGCGCGTGCGCTCGCTGCTTGGCGAGATGTCGCTGGAGGAGAAAATCGGCCAGATGAACCAGGTCAACTCCGACGGGCCGTCGGTAGTTGACCATCTGCGCCATGCCTTGCAGTCCGGCCGTGTCGGCTCGGTTATCAACGAAGTCGACGTCGGCTTGATCAACGAGCTGCAGCGCATCGCCGTCGAGGAGAGCCGCCTCGGCATTCCCCTGCTGATCGGCCGCGACGTCATTCACGGCTTCAAGACCATCATGCCCATTCCGCTGGGCCAGGCCGCGAGCTGGAACCCGGAAATAGCTCGTGCAGGGGCGCGCGTGGCCGCCCTGGAAGCATCACGTGCGGGTATCAACTGGACCTTTGCCCCAATGATCGACGTCACGCGCGATCCGCGCTGGGGTCGCATCGCAGAGAGCCCTGGCGAAGACCCGTACCTTGTGAGCGCCTTTGCGGTGGCGATGGTGGAGGGCTACCAGGGCGACGACCTCACTGCCTGCGGGTCCATCGCCGCCACGGCGAAGCACTTCGCCGGCTACGGCGCGGTGGAAAGTGGCCGCGACTACGCGACGACGAACGTGTCCGAGTACGAAATGCGCAATTACTACCTGCGGCCGTTTGAGGCTGCGGTAAACGCAGACGTGTGCACGCTGATGGCATCGTTCTCCGACATCAACGGCGTGCCCGCCACCGGCAACCGCTTTCTCATGCGCGACATTCTGCGCGAGGAGTGGGGGTTTAGCGGCCTGGTTGTCAGCGACTGGGATTCCGTTCGTCAACTAGCCATTCACGGTCTCACTGAGAATGACCGCGAGTCGGCGCTGGCGGGGGCAACGGCTGGTGTCGACATGGAGATGATCGGCGAGTCCTACATTCATCACCTGCCGGGGCTCATCGAGGAGGGCGCCGTCGCCATCGAAACCGTCGACGAGATGGTCGCCAACATACTGCGCGTCAAGCTGCGGCTTGGACTCTTCGATCAGCCGTACGCAAAACCGGAGGCGCTGCCGGAATTTGCGAGTGAGCACGCGCTTGCTACAGCGCGGGAAGCGGCGCTGCAAAGCATCGTGCTGCTCAAGAACGACAACGATGTGCTGCCGCTCAATGCCGATAGCGTGGATGCTGTCGCGGTGATCGGGCCTCTTGCCGAGGCGCCGTACGAACAGCTTGGCACGTGGGTGTTCGACGGCGACCCCTCGTTGAGCGTTACGCCACTGCAGGCCATCCAGACCGAACTCAAGGACCGTGCCAGCGTGCGCTACGTGCGCGCCATGGACAATTCCCGCAGCCGGGAGAACGCCGCCTTCGATGAAGCTGACGCCGTGGCGCGCGGTTGCGATGCGGTGATCCTGGTGCTCGGGGAAGAGTCGATTCTGTCGGGAGAAGCGCATTCCCGCGCCGACATCAATCTGCCCGGTGACCAGGCGCTGCTTGTGCAGCGCGTACGCAGGGCGGGCAAACCGGTCGTGGCCGTTATCATGGCGGGCCGGCCCCTGACCCTGACGAACATCGTGGATCACGTCGATGCCATCCTTTACGCCTGGCACCCCGGCACCATGGGTGGCCCGGCCATTGCAGACCTGCTGTTTGGCAACGCGGTGCCCTCCGGGAAGCTGCCGGTGACGTTTCCGCGCATGGTCGGGCAGATTCCGATTTACTACAGTCAGAAGAACACCGGCAAACCACCGTCACCGGAAACGGTTGTGCACATTGATGACATCGACCCTCAGGCGCCACAGACTTCCGTGGGCATGACGGCCTTCCATCTCGACGCGGGTTATACGCCGCTGTACGTATTTGGTCACGGTTTGTCGTACACGCAGTTTCAGTATTCCGGTATGCGAGTGGACGCGCCCGAGCTTGAACTGGGTGCTACCCTGACCATCAGCGCGGAACTGACCAACATCGGCCAGCGCGCCGGCGTTGAAGTGGCACAGCTATACGTGCGCGATCTTGTTGGCAGCGTGACCCGCCCGGTGCGTGAGCTCAAGGGCTTTCGGCGCGTGCACCTGGAGCCCGGGGAAACAACTACACTGGCGTTCAGCCTGCACACTGACGACCTGTCGTTCGTTGGCCGCGACATGCGGCGGGTTACCGAACCGGGACGCTTCCATGCGTGGATTGGCGGCAGTTCGGCCGCAGACATGCAGACCGAGTTTCGTATCGTTGAACCAGGAGCCTCGGATGACTGACAACAGGCGCTTCACCGCTGCGGTAGCGCTCATCGTCGCGCTGGGCGGCTTCCTGATGGGCTTCGATGCGTCGGTGATTTCCGGCGTGGTTGGTTTTATCGAGGCCGAGTTTTCCCTGACCAAGATTGAGCTGGGCTGGGCGGTCGCGTCACTCACTCTCACCGCCACCGCCGCCATGATGGTGGCAGGCCCGCTCAGCGATCGCATGGGCCGCCTGCCCGTGCTTCGGATTGCCGCTGTTCTATTTGCGGTGTCCGCGATAGCCTCGGCCGTTGCCCCAAACTTCCTGTTCCTGGTGATAGCGCGAATGATCGGCGGCCTTGGCGTTGGCGCCGCGCTCATCATTGCACCGATGTACATCGCCGAGATTGCACCGGCCGAATCCCGCGGCCGCCTCGTGTCTTTTAACCAGCTGAACATCGTAATTGGCATTTCCGCGGCGTTCTTCAGCAACTACCTCATTCTGAAGCTGGGCCAGTCGAGTCTTGGCTGGATCCAGGAGGCCGGTCTGTCCGAGTGGGCGTGGCGGTGGATGCTGGGCGTGGAGACGGTGCCCGCGCTGATCTACCTCATGGGCCTGATGGCGGTGCCGGAGAGTCCGCGCTGGCTCGCGATGCACGGGCGCGACGCGGAGGCGCGCTCGATGCTCGAAAAGTTCAACGACCGCGACGGCGCACAGGCGGCGCTCGACGCGATTCATGCCAGCCTGGCGGAGGGCTCCGGAGCTTCGAAGGCGTCGCTTAAGGAACTGTTCAGCCCCGCCATGCGCTTCGTGGTGACCCTTGGGCTCATCGTCGGCATCCTGCAACAGATCACGGGCATCAATGCGGTGTTTTTCTACGCGCCGATGATTTTCGAGCAGTCCGGCATCGGCACCGATGCGTCGTTCATGCAGGCGGTGCTGGTGGGACTCGTCAACCTGGTGTTCACCGTGCTCGCGATGTCGCTCATCGATCGCATTGGTCGGCGGCCGTTACTGTGCGCCGGGCTTGCGGGTATTGCGATTTGCATGCTCACGCTGTCGTGGGGTTTCAGCCAGGCGACGTACACGCTTGACGAGGCCGATTTGCAGGCGCTGGAAACGAGCGTCGACGTGCAGCGGTTCGCAGCGGTGAACGGCGTGACCTTTGGCAGCGACGTTGAGTTTCGCGAGGCGCTTACGGCGGCCCTTGGCGCCGAGGCTTACAGTGACAACGAGTCGGCGCTGGTGAATGCCGCTATCAGCGTTAACCCGACGCTGATTCTGCTGGCAATTCTCGGCTTCGTGGCGAGCTTCGCAATGTCGCTGGGGCCGGTGATGTGGGTGCTGTTTTCCGAGCTGTTTCCCAACCTGATCCGGGGCCTGGCGATTTCCTTCGTGGGCCTTGTGAACTCCGCCGTCAGCTTCGGCGTGCAGTTCCTCTTTCCGTGGCAGCTGGAAAACCTCGGCAACGCGACCACCTTTCTCATTTTCGGGGCTTTCGCCACGGTGGGACTCGTCCTGGTAGTGCGGCTGCTGCCGGAAACCAAGGGACGAACGCTCGAGCAGCTCGAGGCTGAGCTGGTTCGGGCCTCGTAGGAGCGGCGTCCCCGCCGCGAACAGAAGTCTCCGGAACCGCTAAGGCCAATCGGGCCGAGACGGCCCTCCTACGCTGTGGTCGGTGAGGCCGAAGCCACCAGCTGCTTGCGGTCAATCTTGCCGCTCGTCGTTCGCGGGAAATCGTCCAGAACGGCGAGCGCAAGCGGCACTGCGTAGCGCGGCAGCACGCCGCGGGCGTGTGCGACCACCTCGGCATCGCTGGCGGACTGGCCGGCGGTCAGCGTAACGGCCGCGTGGATTTCCTTACTTCCGGAGGCGTCCGGCACGGCGAACGCGGCGGCTTCCGCCACGGCCGGGTGGCTGGCGAGCGCGGCTTCCACTTCGTCGAGTTCCACCCGGTGGCCGCGGGTCTTGATCATGCGGTCCCGCCGCCCGAGAAACCGCAGCAGACCGTCGTCATGCCGTACCACGACGTCGCCGGTGCGGAAAAACACGTCGGGGAACGGGCCGAGGCTTTCCCGCTTGAAAAACACCCGTTCGTTGAGATCGGGGCGGTTCCAGTAGCCGCGGGTCAGCGTTGAACTGCGGATGCACAGCTCGCCGGGTTCACCCACCGCGCATTCACGGTCGTCTTCGTCGAGAATGAGATCTTCGGAATTGACCGACACGGTACCAATCGGCACCGGCTCGTCGAAGGTCTCCGGCGGTGGAGGGATGTCGTAGCACGTGCACGACGGGGCCTCGGCGGGGCCGTACACGTTTGTCATGCGTACCCCGGGCAGCTGCTCCATGAGGGCCCGAAGGTGCTTCGGTGGAAACGGTTCGCCGCCAAACAGAATCCAGCGCAGTGAGGACAGGTCCCGCTGCTCCATGGCGCCGCGCTCCAGCATCTCGATCAGTGTGTACGGCACCGTGAAGACACAGGAAATGCGTTCGTCCTGGATGTACTGGGTCCAGCTGGCCGGCAGCTTGGTGACCGGCTCCGGCACGAGCACCACGGTGCCTCCAGTCTGCACCGTCGAGAAAAAATCAAAGATGCTCAGATCAAAGTGCAGCGGCGCATGGCTGGCCACGCGGTCGGCGGCGGTTAGCGAAACGTGCTGCGCGCCCCAGCGCGCATAGCTGATGCTGCCGTGATGGGTATGCATCATGCCCTTGGGGACGCCAGTGGAGCCCGAGGTGTACATGATGTACCCGAGATCCTTGTCGACGATCCACACGTCGGGCTCGGTCTCGGGCT
Source organism: Pseudomonadota bacterium (assembly GCA_038533995.1). Classification (GTDB taxonomy): domain Bacteria; phylum Pseudomonadota; class Gammaproteobacteria; order Steroidobacterales; family JBCAXP01; genus JBCAXP01. The sequence continues at coordinate 3,259 of JBCAXP010000149.1, read as the reverse complement.
GGGCGCCGATGTCGTCCCAGGACAGCGCGTCGAACGGCACATCGCCGTCGATGCCGTACACCCGCAAACGCGTTTCGGGGTCGAGCTTCGCGAGCACCTTGCGCATGGGGTTACTGCTCACGACATGCTGTATATCGCAGTCGTCCAGGATGAAGGCGAGCCGGTCCGCGGGCATAAACGGGTCCAGCGGCACAAATACGCCGCCGGCCTTCAGGCTGCCGTAAATGGCCGGGCCAAGATCCAACCCCTTTCGCATGAAAATGCCGACCCGGTCCTGGGGCTTTAAGCCATTGGCGATGAGCGCGTTTGCCAGCTGGTTGCTGCTGGCGTCGAGACGGGCATAGCTCAGCGCCTCGCCGTTGTACGTCATCGCCGGATGGTCCGGGGTGGTGCGCGCGTAGTGCGCGACGGGGGAATGGATCAGAAAATCGAACATGCGCCGAAGTTTACCCCGAGCGCTGATGCCCGACCATTCGCCGCATGTGCGTTCGCCGCGGCTTGATGCTAAAACAGTATCCTTGAGTTTCCACCGTTTGCTTAAAGGGGCAGGCCATGGACGAATCCATCAACGTGTTTGGTGAGCCGCTGGTTAGCTGCAGCCACGAGCCGCTGACCGGTTTTTTTCGCGATGGCTGCTGCAACACGTCTGTTCAGGACGCAGGTTCGCACACAGTGTGTGTGGAACTCACCCGCGAATTTCTCGAGTTTTCGAAGCGCCGCGGCAACGACCTGATAACGCCCCAGCCGCAGTACGGTTTCCCCGGACTGCAGGCGGGCGACCGCTGGTGTCTGTGTGCGGGCCGTTGGCTCGAGGGTCACCAGGCGGGCGTTGCGCCTCGCGTGGTTCTGCAGGCCACCCACGCCGCGGCGCTGGACATCGTGCCGCTGGACATTCTCAAGCGCTACGCGCTGGACCTGAGCTGACAGACACCGCCCGTCAGCCGTACACGCGGCTCAGCACTGGCCCCATCTTGCGCATCCCGGCCACGGTCATCGCGGTAAGCATGCCGGCCATCATGGCGCCGGTTACGCCGCAGGTGAGCGTGTCCTGGCCCGTAAGGTACAGGCCTCGAATGCGTGTCCGCGGCCCCAGCCAGTCCTGTTGAAGGCGCTCGGGCGTGTGGTCCAGCCCGTAGAGTTCGCCATGCCGGTAGCCGGCAAACCAGTTGGTAGACAGCGGTGTGGAGACTTCGTAGTAGTCCACCTTGCCTTCGAGCTGTGGCAGCTTGTCGTAAAGCGCTCGCATGAGCCGCTCGCCGAGTTCATTTTTCAGGGCGTCGTAGTCGTCACCGCGCTTGCCCCACGTGCTGCCCGCCCATTTCTCGAACCACTCGTACGGTGCGGGCGCAACGATCTCGATGGTTGACGTACCCGGATGCCGATTTAGGTAGTCCGGGTCCTTCGCAGACGGGAACGAGATGTAAACGACCGGGAATGGCGCGGAGTCGTCCTCCATGAAGCGCTCGACAGCGCCGTCGTAGTCGTTGCCGGGGTAGATCCAGAAGTTGGTCTTTGGCAGGTCCAGCTCTTCGGCGGTGTGCTTGAGGCCGATGTATACACCAAGGTGTGCGAAGCTGGGCTGTACGCTGTCAAGCTTCTTTGTGTAGCCCGCACTGTTGACCACCTCCGGTGAAAGAAGGTGCGAAAACGTGTTGTGCACGCCGGCCGAGGAGATCACGCAATCGCAGTCGATGCGGTGACCGTCGGCCATTTGCACGCCGGCTACCTTGCCATTCTCGATGATGATGTCTTCGACCCGTGCGTACGTGAACACTTCCCCGCCGGCACGCTGGATTCTGGGCAGTATGGTGTCTGCGATTCGCCAGCTTCCGCCGATCGGGTAGAAGCCGCCGTGCAGGTAGTGCCGTGCGATCATCGCGTGCACCATGAAGGCAGAGCGTTTTGGCGGCAGGCCCATGTCGCCCCATTGCCCGCAAAGCGTCGCAATCAGGTCCCGGTTGTCGGTGAGTTCGCTCAGCACGTCGTACGTGCTGCGATACAGGTGCTTGGGCTTTCGCCACTTGAGTACCGGCGATGCCAGCGTGCGCAGCCAGGGCTGCATCGCCCGTTCCATCGCGTTGGCGGACATCGCGCCACCCACTTCCTTGAGCAAGTCCATGTAGCGGTCGATTGCCGCTTCGTCATCGGGGAACTGCTCGACGAGGTTGTCCCTGAACTGCTGCTTGCCAGCGACCGCGCAGTACACCTTCTCACCGACGAAAAACCGGTCGTATTCGGCGTCCATGGGCGCCCATTCGAGCTTGCCCTCGGACAGAAAGTCGAACATCTTGCGTGTGCGCGTCGGGGCGCCAACGTCGCCGATGTAGTGCACGCCGACGTCCCACTCGTAGCCGTTGCGCTCGTAGGAGTGCGTGTAGCCGCCGGCGGTGTAGTGCTGCTCGAGTACGCAGACTTTCTGGCCGCACTCCGCCAGCAGGGCGGCGGTGGTCAGGCCGCCCATGCCGGAGCCGATCACAATGGCGTCGTACTGTGGTGCAAGCCGCTTGGGGCGGTAGCGGTATCCAATTCGCAGTGTGCTTGGTTTCATGACGGTGCAGTATAGAGAGTGCCTTGGCCGAGCGACAGGCAGAAATTGTTTCCTTGTGCTGCAGGCCGGCGCGCGACGCGCGTTACGGGGAGTTTTACTTCCAGTGGGACAGGTCCCGGTTCAGCAGGCGCTCCAGCTCGGTGATGTCATCGTGGTACCGCTGGCGCAGCATGCTGACGACCTCGTTCGTCAGCGGTGGTTTCTCATGGCCTTCGATTGACCTCCTGAAGCGGTTTTCGAGCCAATTGCGAATACTGCGCGTGAGCTTTGCCGGCAGCACGCGCTTGGCGAGCGTTTTCATCCGGGTGGGCCGATTCACAAGTCGTGCTGCAGTTTTGCTGCTGTACTGGGCCGCCACGTTGGCGCGATGGGTAACGTCAATTTCCACGTCGTCGCGCAGTCCGAGAAAGGTGAACACCTCGCTCAGCGTTTCCCGCGGCCGGGCGCGCAGGTCTTCTGTCAGTAGCAGAAGCAGCGAAGCCCTGCCGAAGGCGTCGATCCACGGTGCGAGCTGCGAGGCATACAGGCCGTCGCCGAAGTAGCGGCGCCAGCGCATCGGACCGCCGGCGGCAACGCGCTCCGGTTCCAGTTCCAGCGCCCGCTCAAAGGATTCCTCCTCGAGCGTCGAGCGCACCATGTCGAGGTAGTGCGAATAGCCGCGCTCCACCGGGTCCCGGAGCATGCAGATCAGGCGCGGCGTTTCGGTGTTTG
>JBCAXP010000148.1:0-10343 GCA_038533995.1 Pseudomonadota bacterium | reverse complement strand
GTGGAATGCCCTCGTACACGGACAGCTCCAGCATCTTTGGATCGATCATGATGAGCCGCACCTGCTCGGCCGTGGCCTTGTACAGCAGGCTAAGCACCATCGCGTTGATGGCCACCGACTTACCGGAGCCGGTGGTGCCGGCAATCATCAGGTGTGGCATTCGGGCGAGGTCCACGACCACGGCATTGCCGCTGATGCTCTTGCCGAGCGCGAGGGTCAGCGGCGAGTTCATGTCGTCGTAGGCCTTGGACTTCAGGATTTCGCCAAGCGTGACAAGCTGCCGTGACTCGTTGGGAATCTCCAGGCCAATAACCGACTTGCCGGGGATAATCTCCACGACGCGCACGCTCACCGTGGACAAGGAACGTGCAAGGTCTTTCGACAGCGCGCTGACCTTGCTCACCTTGAGACCAGGCGCGGGCTTGAGTTCGAAGCGCGTAACCACCGGGCCCGGATGCACAGACACCACCTCGACCTCGATGCCAAAGTCCCGGAGCTTGATTTCAACCTGCCGGGAAATCGCCTCCAGCGCCTCGTCCGAGTAACCGGGTTGATGTTCGGGAGGATCGTCCAGGAGGCCCAGTGTCGGCAGCTCGCCGATAGCTGGCGGATCGAACAACGGCACCTGCCGCTCTTTCTCCACGCGCTCGCTCGGCTCCGGCCGCTTTGGCCGCTCTTCGATTCGCGGCGCCTGCCGCGGCACGCGCTTCGCCTTCTGTACTTTCACGGCCGCCTTCTTTTTCTTTCGCCGCGAACGACGCACGCGCAGCCATTCGCCAAAGCGGAACCACGCGCCGCGGATTCCATCTCCTGCGTTTAGCGTGATGCGGCCGATGCCGTCCATTACGGACAGCCACGAAACGCCGGCGAACAGCGACACAGATGCCAGCCAAAGTGCAAGCAGCAGCAGCGTCGCACCGAGAAAGCTCATCACCGTCGCCAGCCCCTGGCCAACGACGGTGCCGAGGATGCCGCCGGCGGTATTTGGCAAGCCGCCGCCGTCGAAGTGTAGCGTCGCGAGGCCGGCGCTCGTCGCGAGCATCAAGGCAAAACCGGAGGCACGGAAACCGAGCGTGGCGCCGGTAAGCGGTTCGCTCGCCGTGCGCGAGCGGTACAAAAGCCAGCCGGTGAAGCCCAGCATCACGGGAAAGAGATACGACGGCAGCCCGAACAGCCAGTACAGCATGTCGGCAACCCAGGCACCCAGCGGACCGATCTCGTTGGCTACCCGGCCCGGCTCGCCGGTGCTGGAAAACGCGGGGTCTGCCGGGTCGAAGGTAACCAACGCAATCAGCAGGATGACGGCGAGCGCAATAAACAGCCACAGGGCGCCCTCACGCAGGGCCCGCGCGACCGAAGTCGCAAGCCACGCCGGGGTCTTGCTGGCCCGGTTACTGGTTTGAGCGGCTTGTGGCACTTCAGGAGCCCCGCCGCGCACGTTGTCCGCGCATCGAATTCACCACAGGTTTATTTCTTAACTCTATGATTATAGATGATCGAGTGGGGTAGCGGTATCGCTTCAGGGAGACAGCTGAGCTTCCGCAACCAGAGAGTGCCTTGTACCATTGCGCCGCGCCGTGGCGCCGATGACCGATGCTGGCGTACGATCAAACCCGCGCGGCCGCGGTCAAAGCTCGCCAGATAGAGATCGTAAGACTATAGATCGCCGTATTGGCGCGGCACTGGCAAACCGCCTGCCCACGCCTGTCACGTTACTTAACCGAAGGTGAATTGTACATGAACGAACCGCGACACTGCCGGCTGCTGATTCTCGGCTCAGGACCCGCCGGGTACACGGCTGCGCTCTACGCAGCCCGCGCCAATCTGCAACCCGTTGTCATCACAGGCCTCGAACAGGGCGGACAGCTGACCACGACAACTGACGTGGACAACTGGCCTGGCGATGTAGAAGGACTGCAGGGTCCGGACCTCATGGACCGAATGCGCCGGCACGTCGAGCGCTTCGGCACCGAGCTGGTGTTCGACCACATCCACACAGCCGAGCTGACCGAGCGCCCGTTTCGCCTGCACGGCGACAACGGCATCTACACGTGCGACGCGCTCATCATCGCGACCGGCGCGAGTGCGAAGTACCTGGGGCTGGAGTCAGAGGAAAACTTCAAGGGCCGCGGCGTATCCGCCTGCGCCACTTGCGACGGTTTCTTCTACCGCGGGGCTGACGTTGCGGTGGTCGGTGGCGGCAATACCGCCGTCGAGGAAGCCCTGTACCTGTCCAACATCGCCGCCAACGTCACCGTGATTCACCGCCGCGACGAACTGCGCGCCGAGAAAATTCTCCAGAATCGCTTGCTCGACAAGGCCGGCGCCGACGGCAACGTCACGATGCTGTGGGACCACGTCGTGCAGGAAATCGTTGGCGACGACGCGGGCGTGACCGGCGTGGTCGCTCGCAGCACCAAGGACGAAAGCTCGACCGAGCTGGTGCCGGTAAAGGGTGCGTTTATCGCGATTGGCCATACACCCAACACCGGGCTGTTCGAAGGACAGCTCGAGATGCGCGACGGCTACATCATCGTGAAGTCCGGCATTGACGGCGACGCAACGTCAACCAGCATCCCCGGCGTATTTGCCGCCGGCGACGTGGGCGACCACGTGTATCGCCAGGCCATCACCTCTGCCGGCACGGGCTGCATGGCGGCGCTGGACGCGGAGCGCTACCTGGAGAACAACTCGCAGTAGTGGACTTCAAGTCAGTGGACGACAGGGCCGCACAGCCGCGTCAGGTCGAGGTTTGCGACAGCATCGATGCGCTAGCACCTGACGAATGGAACGCGCTGCATGGCGCCGACAACCCGTTCGTCAGGCACGAATACCTCGCCGCCCTTGAACACACGGATTGCGTGGGCGCAAACACCGGCTGGCAACCCTGCCACCTTGTCCTGCGCGGTGCCGACGGCGGCATCGACGGCGCGGTGCCCCTATACCTGAAAACCGAGTCCTGGGGCGAGTATGTTTTCGACTTCGCCTGGGCGCAGGCCTACGCACAGGCCGGCATGGCCTATTACCCAAAGCTCGTTGGTGCCATTCCCTACACGCCGGTGCCGGGCGCAAGGCTGCTGGTGGCGCCGGGTGCTGACGCTGGCGAGACCGCTGCGCTGTTGCTCCAGGCGAGCCGGCAACTCGCCGACCAGAGCGAGGCGTCTTCGGTCCACTTCCTGTTTCCGCGCGACGAGCAGCTGCCTGCGCTGAAAGGCGCCGGCTTTGAGCTGCGCAAGGACTGCCAGTTCCACTGGCACAACGCGGACTACGCCACGTTCGACGACTTTCTTGGCCGCATGAAGTCACGCAAGGCAAAGAAGATTCGTCGTGAGCGCCGGCGCGTTGCCGAAGCGGGCATCCGGTTCGAGTGGTTCGACGGTGACCGTGTCGCTGACGCGCCGTGGGACGACCTCTATCGGTTCTACGCGAGCACGTTCTTTGCAAGGGGCCGACCGCCCTACTTTCCACCGGCGCTTTTCGCCGAGCTGTGCAATACGATGCCGGAGCAGCTCGTCGTAATCCTGGCCAGGCGCGACGATCTGCCGGTAGCCGCCGCGATCTGCTTTCGCACGGACGAGCGGTTTTACGGCCGCTACTGGGGCGCGGATGGCGACTACCACAGCCTGCATTTTGAAACCTGCTACTACCAGGGCATTGACTACTGCATTGCCAACGGCCTGCGCGCATTCGAACCGGGAACACAGGGCGAGCACAAGCTGGTGCGCGGCTTCGACCCGACCGTAACGTGGGCCGCGCACTGGATCGCACACCCCGGGTTTCGCAAGGCCATCGGCAACTGGCTGGCAGACGAGCGCCGCAGCGTTGACGACTATGTCAACGCCGCTCGAGAGCACCTGCCCTGGCGCACCAGCGAATGATTCGCATACGCGTTCTCAAGCCCGGCTGTCCGCCGGATCACTTCCCGGATGCGCGAGACGCACTGGACGACCCCAATGGTCTGCTGGCCGCCGGCGGCGACCTGTCCGCCGCGCGCCTCGTCTACGCATACCGGCACGGTATTTTCCCGTGGTACGAAGAGGATCAGCCGATTCTGTGGTGGTCACCAGACCCGCGCGCGGTGTTCACTCCGGGCGACCTTCGCATCTCGCGCAGCCTTCGCAAGACGCTAAAGAAAGGCGCGTTTCGCTGTACCTTCGACCGCGCCTTTGCCGACGTGGTAGATGCCTGCGCGGCGCCGCGCGACGACGACGTGGGTACCTGGATCACCGAGGCGATGCGCGAGGCCTACGTCGAGCTGCACCGTCAGGGCACGGCACACAGCGTGGAGTGCTGGCTCGAGGATGAGCTGGTCGGCGGCCTTTACGGTGTTGCCGTCGGCCGTCTGTTTTGCGGCGAATCGATGTTCTCGCGCGTGTCCAATGCCTCGAAAGTGGCGCTGTGCGCGCTGTCCGACTGGCTGACGGCATGGAACTATGCCCTCATCGACTGTCAAATGCCCACCGAGCACCTGGAAAGCCTGGGTGCTCGGGAGATGTCTCGGGCGCAGTTTCTTGAGCAATTGTCGGCACTTCGCGACCATCTGGCGGCCCCGGATGCGTGGCAGGCGCCTACTGAGACCGACCAGCCGGCATAACGGCAGTTAGCCGGTGAAAAACGGCAGCGAAAACCGCCTCGATCAACCCGCCCGATCCATTGCAAATACAGGGCATTTGCTGCACACTTCCCGCCCGAAACAGCCACTATGAAGGAGTTCGTTACGATTCATGCCTAAAGAAGACGCAATTCAAATGAGCGGTAAGGTCATTGAGACCCTGCCCAACACCACGTTCCGCGTTGAACTGGAAAACGGCCACAAGGTTACGGCCCACATTTCCGGCAAGATGCGCAAGCACTATATCCGCATTCTCACCGGCGACAGCGTCACGGTGGAACTCACCCCATACGACCTCAGCAAAGGCCGCATTACATTCCGCGGACGCTAGTTCTAAAGTGTCACGCCGGCCTCACGCCGGCTCACAAAAAACCCTCAAAGCCTCCGTAATCCTACGACACCGTCTCCGGTTCGCCGGCCGGCGTGCAGTTCAGTGAGAGTTCGTCGCCATCGACGGTCACTTCGACGTGGCCGCCGCCAGCCAGCTCGCCGAACAACAGCACCTCTGCCAGCGGGCGCTTGATGTGGTCCTGGATAATCCGGGCCATCGGCCGCGCGCCCATTTTCTTGTCGTAGCCGCGCTCGGCAATCCACGCGCGGGCGGCGTCGTCCAGTTCCAGGGTCACTTCCTTGCCTTCGAGCTGGGATTCCAGCTCCACGACGAGTTTGTCGACGATGCGCGTGATCGTGCGCTCGTCCAGCGACTTGAACTGGATGACGTTGTCCAGCCGGTTGCGGAATTCCGGTGAGAACAGCTTGCGGATCGCTTCCATTGCGTCGGAGCTGTGGTCCTGCTTCGTGAAGCCAATAGACGCCCGGCTCATCTCATGGGCGCCAGCATTGGTGGTCATCACAAGAATGACGTTCCGGAAGTCTGCCTTGCGGCCGTTGTTGTCCGTCAGCGTTCCGTGGTCCATGACCTGCAGCAGCAGGTTGAAGACGTCCGGGTGGGCCTTTTCGATTTCGTCGAGCAGCAACACGCAGTGCGGGTTCTTTGCCACCTGCTCGGTCAGCAGGCCGCCCTGGTCGTACCCAACGTAGCCCGGCGGTGCGCCGATAAGCCGCGACACCGTGTGACGCTCCATGTACTCGGACATGTCAAAGCGCAGAAGCTCGATGCCCAGGATGTGGGCGAGCTGACGGGTGACCTCTGTCTTACCCACGCCAGTCGGACCGGCAAACAGGAAAGAACCGACGGGCTTCTCTTCATCGCGCAGCCCGGAGCGCGCCATCTTGATTGCGGAGGACAGGCTGGCAACAGCTTCGTCCTGGCCGTAGATCACGAGCTTGAGATCGCGCTCGATGTTCTTCAGCGTATCGCGATCCGATGCCGACACGCTCTTTGGCGGAATCCGCGCCATCTTGGCGATTGTGCTTTCGATGTTCTCCACCTCAACCGTGTCGCCACGCTTGTCGGCCGGCTGCAGGCGCATGTTCGCGCCCGCCTCGTCGATGACGTCGATGGCCTTGTCGGGCAGGTGCCGATCGTTGATGTGCCGGTCCGAAAGCTCCGCCGCGGCCTCGAGCGCCGCGTCGGAGTAGTTGATGCCGTGGTGGTCCTCGAAGCGCGAACGCAGGCCCTGGAGAATCTCCACCGTCTCCTGGACGCTGGGCTCCGGCACTTCGATCTTCTGGAAGCGCCGCGCCAGCGCGTGGTCCTTCTCGAAGATGCCGCGGTATTCCTGGTAGGTCGTCGAGCCGATGCACCGCAGTTCGCCGTTGGCAAGCACCGGCTTGATCAGGTTGGAGGCATCCATGACGCCGCCGCTGGCGGCACCGGCACCGATCACCGTGTGAATCTCGTCAATGAACAGGATCGACCCCGGCAGCTTCTGCAGCTCGGCAATGACCCCCTTCAGGCGCTTCTCGAAGTCGCCGCGGTATTTCGTGCCGGCAATGAGCGTGCCCATGTCCAGCGAAAACACCGTGCTGTCGGCCAGCACCTCGGGCACCGTGCCTTCCACGATGTGGCGCGCCAAGCCCTCGGCCAGGGCGGTCTTGCCGACGCCGGCCTCGCCGACAAACAGCGGATTGTTCTTGCGGCGACGGCACAGGATCTGCACCGTGCGCTCGATTTCCATCTCGCGGCCGATGAGCGGATCGATCTTGCCCTGCTCGGCCAGCTTGTTCAGGTTGCTGGCGTAGGCCTCGAGCGGGTTGGTGCCGCCTTCACCCTCTTTCTCGGGCTCGACGCTCGCCGAGGGGCCAGCGTTCTCAGGTGCGTCGTCGGCAATCTTGGACAGGCCGTGTGAGATGTAGTTGACCACGTCGAGGCGCACGATGTCCTGCATGTTTAGCAGGTACGCAGCGTGCGACTGCTTCTCGCCGAAGATGGCCACCAGCACGTTGGTGGCGCTGACTTCCTTCTTGTTGCTCGACTGCACGTGGTACACGGCCCGCTGCAGCACCCGCTGGAAACCCAGCGTCGGCTGCACTTCCTGGTCGTCATCGTGACGCAGGCGCGGCGTGGTCTCGTCGATGAACTCACTGAGGTCCCGTCGCAGCTTGTCGAGGTCCGCCCCGCAGGCACGCAACACTTCGCGCACCTGGGGCACGTCGACCAGCGCGAGCAGCAAGTGCTCGACTGTCATGAATTCGTGACGCTTGTCCCTGGCGCTGTGAAACGCCTCGTTCAAGCACTGTTCCAGCTCACTGCTCAGCATGTTTACGTCTCTTCCATCGTGCACAACAAGGGGTGTTGATGCTGTCGCGAATACGCGTTGACCTGCGCAACCTTGGTCTCCGCAATTTCGTATGTATAGAGTCCGCAGACTCCCTTGCCCCGGGTGTGCACCTCCAGCATTACCCGGGTTGCCTTGGTCCTGTCCATGCTGAAAATTTTCTGCAGCACGTCAACCACAAATTCCATTGGTGTGTAATCGTCATTCAGGAGTATTACCTTGAACATCGGCGGCCGCTTCAGGCGGGGCCGTGCCTCCTCGACCACCTGGCCGTAATCGATTACCTGATCCGGCTCGTTGCCGTTGTCGTCCGAATCGTTGCTCATTGCAATCCCTGTTTACCACAGCCGGCGGGAACCGGTCGCTGACGCAGGTCCGCATCGGCTGTTGAACCGATTGGACCCCGAAAACGTCCGGATTACGCCGCAGCAGTCCGCTGGCGGTGGCTAGTCTGCAAAATCTCGTTACGCGGCGGGTTTTTACATAGCACCCGGGTGCCGCTCTGGTTACGTCTCTTACTCCCTTTATAGGGGTGAACGGCCGGCGATACAAGGCTTGGCGAACGACCATCTTTGTGGCTTGCAGAAGCACCTTGTTACTTGCTCTCGTGGGTAAACACGCCGTCCCAGTTTTCCTGCGGCGGGTGTGACCTGAAAAAAGCGATACGATCCAGATACATCTGAAACACCTGCTTGTCCGGATGCGACTGGTGCAGCTGGAAGAAGGCGCTCTCGGCGCGGTCCCACTCGGCACCGCGATAGCCCGCCAGCGCATTGTTGTTGGTGCTCAGCATCTGACGCTGGGCGGCGGTCAGCTCACTGCGCCAGCCGAGCGGCTGGAAAATGCCAGCCGGCACGTCCTTGCCCTTGACCCGCACGCGGTCCAGTTCGAGAAATGCGTAGTCCGGGTTGTCTGACACGGTGCGCTCGCCAACGAGAATATCGGCGCCGTACTTCTTGGTGAGCCCCTCGAGACGGGACCCAAGGTTCACCGCATCGCCCAGCACCGTGTACGTAACGCGGAATTCCGAGCCCATGTTGCCGACGCGCATCGTGCCGGAGTTGATGCCGATGCCGACGCGAATCTCCGGCCAGCCGCGCTGCGCAAAGCGTGCCTTGAGCACTTCCAGCTCTTCCTGCATCTCGATCGCCGCCTTGAGCGCGTTGCTCGCATGGTCCGGATCGTTGATGGGAGCGCCCCAGAAAGCCATGATCGCGTCGCCCATGTACTTGTCGATGGTGCCGCGATTGCGGTGAATAACCTGCGTCATGGGTGTGAGAAACTCGTTCATGAGCTGGCTGAGCTCACGCGGTTCCAGCGCCTCGGCGATGTTCGTGAAGTTTCGAATGTCACTGAACAGCACCGTCATCTGGCGGCTCTCGCTGTCCATGCGGAACGACTTCGGATTGCGGCCCATTTCCTCCACGAGCTCCGGCGGCACGTACTGGCCGAAGCGAGTCGACAGCATGCGTTTGCCGCGCGTTTCCACGAACAGCCCGTAGATCATGTGGAAGAAGTAAATCAGGAACGTCAGTACGAGCAACGACACCAGCGGCACGACAAAATTGGCGTACTGCCAGGCGTACAGGTTCACGGCGATGATCGTCACCATGATCATCACCGTAAGAAGCAGCGCTCGAATCACCGGCGTCTGCATGAGCATCGCCGTCATCAGCAGGCCAATGATCAGCATGGCAGCCATCTCGATGCCCTGCACGAAGCGCGGGTGGTGCTTCATGGCATTCTCGACGAAGCCGCTGATGATGTTGGCATGCACTTCAACGCCGTTGAATTTCTCGCCGACGGGAGTGATGCGCAGGTCGTGCAGACCCGGGGCACTGGTTCCCACGAGCACAATTTTGTCGCGTAGCACTGACGGGTCGACGCGGCCGTGCAGCACGTCCGTCGCCGATACGTAGGTGTAGATGTTCTGGTTGCCCCGGTAGGGCACCAGCACCGTCGCCTCGGCATCGACCGGCACCTTGCGGGTGCCCACGGTAAGCCACTCGAGGTGCAGACCGTCACGGACGCCGGTGTCGAAATAGAAGTCGATCGGGGGCGAACCCATCGACAGCCGCGCGACAGCGAGAGCCAGCGACTCGAACAGGTTGCCGCCGTACTGCTGCAACACGGGCACGCGGCGGTACACGCCGTCCGGGTCCACGGTGGGATTGTCCACGAAGCCACCGGAGGCCGCGGTCAGCTGCAAGGCAGGAATATTGGCCGAGTAGGTCAGCGGCCTTATGAAGTCCACGGTGGTGTTCAGCGCGTCATAAGACAGCACCGGGTCGGGCAGCATGCCCGCGGACGGCGGCACTTTGAAATCCCGGAAGACATAACCCAGCACCACGTCGCGCCCTTCCAGGGCATCGGCAAAGATCCGGTCTGTCTCCAGGCCCGGACGCAGACGCTCCACTTCCGCGGCGAATCCGCTGTCCCCCTTGAGCGCCCCGTCCCTGAGCTGGGTGAGCACGCCCAGGCCGGAATCCCTGTCCGGCTCGGGGAAAAACACGTCGAAGCCCACGACCCGTGCGCCATAAAGGTCAAACAGCTGGTCAACGAGCGTCGCGACCTTGTCCCGCGCCCAGGGCCACTGGCCCTCTGCTGCCAGGCTGATCTCGTCCAGGTCAACGATGACCAGGCGCCGGTCCGGCGTATTGGGCATCGTCAGCTGCAGCCGCATGTCGTAGGCAAACTGCTCCATGCGATCCAGTGCCGGCGCCTCCACGAAGCCGGCGTTGTAGAGCATGAATGGCACCAGCACGAGCAGGCTGATGAGCACCCTGGTTATGATCCTCGAGACCAAAGTTTTTCCTTGTGATTACCTTGGCTTGTCAATATTCCTGAAGAGTCTATCGCGAAATCGCAAAATCCCGGTGTGCGGTGGTCCACAAAATCGCGGCGCGCGGGTTGTGAGCCGCTGCCGCTACGCCGTATGATGTGCCGCGCCGGAACCAAAGTGGTCTTTTTCGTGTCCACCTATACGGCTGTAGACAAGGGGCCGGCAAGGGCCCGGACCGCGCCGGGCACGCGTGGCTAAGTGCATGGAT
>JBCAXP010000147.1:0-10374 GCA_038533995.1 Pseudomonadota bacterium | reverse complement strand
CGAAACCGTCGCCGTTACTGTCCACCTGCTGAGGATTCGAAACGAGCGTGCAGTTGTCAGCGGTGTCGCTGACGCCGTCGCCGTCAGCGTCGGCCGCAGTACCCGGGAAAACGGCCGCAAACGCGTCGTAGTCTCCGCTCAAGCTCCCCGCCAGCGCGTCCGGCGTCACCGGAAAATCGTCGGAGCGGCTTTGCCCTGACACGTAAATGTTCCCGCTCCCGTCAACGACCACCGCGTTCGCCGCGTCCTCATTGGCGCCGCCAAGGTAGGTCGCCATCGCGGTCTCGGCCGCGTCGAGGTCGAGGCTTGCCACGAAAGCGTCACTGGTGCCGCCGAGCGTGCCATCCGCCATGGCGCCCGCCGGTGCGAGGTCCGGCGACTGGGTCATGCCTGCCAGAATCACGTTGCCATCGGCCGCCACCGCGAGCGCGCGGCCGGCGTCCCACGAACTGCCGCCGTAGTAGGTGGCGTAGTCCACGGCCTGGCCAGTCGTTGCCAGTACCAGCACGAAGGCGTCCGGGCAGGGCGCAAAGCTGCACGTGCCACCGCCGTATGTTGCGTCAATTGCCGACGGCGTCACCGGGAAGTCGTCCGACGCCGTGAGGCCTGAGAGCACAGCGCGCCCCGCGGCATCCACGGCGATGGCGTCGCCGCGGTCTTCGCCGCTGCCGCCCAGCATCACCGCGTAGTCCGTGGTGGCGCCCGTCGGGTCGATGCGCGCGGCGAACGCGTCGAAGGGGCTGCTGAGCGGCGGGCGCGGCGGCCCGACGGCAGGCCCGAGGTCGGCGGAGCGGGTCCAGCCGGTGATGTGAATGCGGCCATTTGAGTCGATGGCCACGGCTTCCGCCTGGTCCTGGCTGCTGCCGCCGAGGTACGAGCAGTACGTGAGGCTTCCCCCCGTTGCGTCGAACACCGCGACGAAAGCATCGCGTTCCCCCTGCGGTTGGACGGCAAACGCGCCGGGCGTGGTGGGCAGGTCCGTGGACCAGCTGCCGCCCACGACGTAGACATTGTTGCCGGCGTCCACCGCGAGTCCGTTAATGCTGTCAAATTCGCTGCTGCCGAAGTAGCTGGCCCAGGCAACGGAGCCGTCGGCGTTCAGCTTGCCAACGAACGCATCCACCGCGCCGCCGTAACGGGTGTCGTAGGCGCCCGGGGTAACCGGGAAATCATCGGAGTTGGTGTTGCCGGCAAAGAACGCTTCTCCGGCGTCGTTCACAGCAAGGGCAAACGCAAACTCCTCGCCGTCAAGCAGGTCCGAACCCTGGAACAGCGTCACGTAGTTGGTCTCCGGTGCGGCCGGCGACACGCGGGCAATGAAGGCGTTGACAACGTGTTGGCGTGACGGCGCCACGACGCCCGGCTCCTCCGGAAACGTGAGCCCCTGCGTATGGCCGGCAAGGTAGATGTCGCCGTTGTGGAAGTGGATCGCTTCTGCTTCGTCCGCCAGGCCCGAGCCGAGGAAGGTCGCGTAGGCGATGCCGGCGCTTGCTGTGCGTGCTTCGAGCGCTTGGGCATTCCTGGATGGCACGCCGACCTGGAGCGACGTTCCACTCCGGCTGCTGCCGGACAGCGTGAGCGGTTGTCCAACGCCGGTCACCTGCGCGCCTTGAACCCATGCCGTGCTTCCAAGAGAAAGCAGCGCAGCGGCTGTGAAAGCGCCCCGCATCACCGGCGCCGCGTTCTCTCGCTGCCAGCCTCGCGTAAGCTTCCGGTCCACAGCCCGCGGGCGCCGCTGCCGTCAGTGCAGAGGCGCGCGCCGACGAGGCCGCCGTCATCGAAGCGGCCGAGGAAACGGGCGTCGCACGTGCCGGCGCCCTCGAACTGTACGACGAGGCCCGGCCGGGCGGGACGCATGCTCCAGGTGCCGCCGGCGCCATCCGCGTCTTCAAACGTGTTGTCATCGAACAGCGTGAGGTTCGACGTACCGCTGGTACCGTCGGCCATGGTGAAGCTCAACGAAAGCTCCATCGCGGCAGCGCGCTGCTGGCGCACGAGGTACAGGCCGGTTTCCTTGTCGACGACGGCCAGCGTGCGGCTGGCGAAGAACGGGTACACCGCCCACGCGCCGCCGTTGTGGCCGGGGTTGTCGTCGCCGGGAATCATGTCGAAGAACGCTTCCTGCTCGAGCACGCCTGACTCAATGCCGCTCGCGTCGAGAATACGAAGGCCCGCGCGAAAGTTGCCAACGTAGGCCTTGTTGCCACGCAGCCACACGTTGTGATCACTGGCGCCGGTCGGCCCGTCGTAAACGCCGATGAGCGACGGCGCGTCCACGTCGCTCATGTCCCAGGCGAACACGCGGGTGTTGGCGCCGGTGTTGAGCTCGTCGTTCATGTCGACGGTGAGAAAGTGGTTGTGTGAGGCGCTGAACCACGCGTTGTGGGCGCGCGCGATGTTTGCGTAGCCGAGCGTGGCCAGGGTTACCGGGGCGCTTTTATCGGTGACGTCTGCCACGACCAGGTCGTCGTCGCTTGCGACCACGCAGATTTCGCGGCCGGCGTACTCAGCGTCGTCACCGCGGTACGTCACGCAGTAGGAGTCGGAGGCAAGGCCACCGTCGTCGACACAGCCGGCAAAGGATGGCTGCAGCGGTTCGCGAATGTCGACCATGTACAGCGCGCCGTTACACAGCGGTGGTGCAGTCGTGCGCACAACATAGGCAAAGCCGCTTTCCCGGTTGATGTAGATGTTGTGGGCGTCGCCGAAGCCGGTGAAGTGTGCATCGGCGGCAAAGGTAACCGGCTGCGACGCCGCATCGCGCAGGCGGGTCAGGTCGAACACCTGCATGCCGTGCAGGCTCGGCACGTCTGCAATGATGAATGCGTAATTCTGGTACGTCTTGATGTCGCGCCACTTGGAACTGGTGGTCTGCGTGGGCAGCGTGCCTGCCACGCGGGGCGCGGCAGGGTCGGTGGTATCGATGAACACCGTACTGTCGGTGAGGCCCAGCAGCACGTATTCCCGGCCTGTCTCGCGGTCTTCCCAGCCCCACACGTTGGCCGCTTTGGTTTCAGCGCCGCCGCCGAGTTCGTCGATCGAAAGGAAGGACAGAAAATCGACGCCGTCGCAGGGGAAAGCGCCCGCGAAGCCGTCTTCGCACGTCGCGGGTGCCTGAGCCATAGTCGCGGCACCGGCAAAGAACGAAAGTGTGGCAATCGTTGCCACGAAGGAATTCAGATACTGCGTTCGTAAGGGTCTGCTTGTCACCGTGTCGTCTCCCAACGCCCTGGACCACGTGCCTGTGGCGGTTTTGTTCTTGCAGATGCCGGCAGCAGCTTGCCAGCGAGGGTTGCCGGACTCCAGCACGCGGGTGCAGGTCCGGATAAACTGCTGGTCAGAGGATAGCCGTATTGCTGTGCCAGTGCGAGGCTTGGGTGCGCAGGGGTAACATAACGTTCTCTGCAAGGCCCCGAAAATGCCTGGTGGCGGCCGATTACTGAATTACATCATGACAGGAGAGCACCTGATGGAGTTCTTGCACACGATGGTCCGCGTGAGCGACCTGGATGCATCGCTGGATTTTTACTGCAACAAGCTCGGCCTGGTCGAGATCAGCCGCTCCGAGAGCCGGCAGGGTCGCTTCACGCTGGTGTTCCTGGCCGCCCCGGGCGATGAGGAACACGCGCGAAGCGCGAAGGCGCCGTTGGTGGAACTGACCTACAACTGGGATCCGGAGGATTACCAGGGCGGCCGCAATTTCGGTCACCTGGCGTACCGCGTGGACGACATCTACGCGCTGTGCGCGAAGCTCCAGGAAGCCGGTGTCACGATCAACCGGCCGCCGCGCGACGGCCACATGGCGTTTGTGCGCTCGCCGGACGGCATCTCGATTGAGCTGTTGCAAAAGGGCGACTCGCTGGCGCCGGCCGAGCCCTGGGCGTCAATGGGAAATACCGGCAGCTGGTAGGCAGGACTTAGCTCGCCAGCGCGTCGCTCAACTGGTCGCGCACGGTGCGCATGATCTTGATGCGCGCGTGCAGCTTGCTGTTGCCTTCCACCAGCGTCCACGGCGCGCTCATCGTGCTCGTGTGTTGAATCATGTCGTGGGCCGCCTGCTGGTATTCCTGCCAGCGCGCCCGGTTGCGCCAGTCCTCGTCGGTGAGCTTCCAGGATTTCTGCGGTGATTTCTCGCGCCGCTTGAACCGCGCCAGCTGTTCGTCGCTGGAAATCTGCACCCAGAACTTCAGCAGCAGGATTTTGTGTTCGACGAGGCACGCTTCGAAGTCGTTCAATTCGGCGTAGGCCCGCCGCCACTCGGTTTCGGTGGCGAAGCCTTCCACGCGTTCCACGAGCACTCGCCCGTACCAGCTGCGATCGAAGATCGAGATCTTTCCGGCCGGAAGGATGCGGTGCCAAAAGCGCCACAGGTAGTGGTGTGCGTGTGCCTCTGAGCTCGGTGCCGCGATCGGGTACACGCGGTAACTGCTGGCGTCGAAGGCTGCAACAAGCCGGCGGATTGCGCCGCCCTTGCCGGCGGCGTCAGGGCCTTCAAAAACCATGACGCTGGAAATGCCTTGCTGGCGGGCTTCGTAGTGAAGCTGGTTGAGTTCGCTCGTGAGCTGACGAAACTGCGCCTTGTAGTCCTTCTTCGACAGCCGGCGCTTGAGATCAAGGTTGTGCAGGATGGTCAATTGATCATCTGGCGGCGTGGCCGGGTCGCTTTTCCCGGGCGCCTCGGCGCTGGCCGCGCCTTCGTCGAGCTGCTTGCGCACGAGACGCTCGGCCTTCGAATGGCGCAGGCGCCGTTCGATCGCGTCACCGACGATGCCGCCGGCGCGCAGGCTTCGATAGGCGGGGTCCGTGCCCTCGACAATGTGCCACGGCGCCTGCGCCGTGCTGGTTCTCGCAATGATGTGCTCACCGGCGGCGATGAACTTGTCGTACAGCGACCAGTTCTTCCAGTCTTCCTCGGTAACACGCCACTTTTCCAGCGGGTCGTTTTCGAGCGCTTTGAGCCTGCGCTCCTGTTCATCACGGCCAAGGTGCATCCAGATTTTAAGTACAACGGCACCGTCGTCGGCGAGCGCCTGCTCAAAGGAGCGGATGCTGTCGAGTGATTTTTCGAACTGCGCGAGGTCGGCTTTGCCGTGCACAAAGTCACGCAGCGGCTGTGAGTAACGGCCGCTAAGATACAGAGCGATCTGCCCGCGCGGCGGCAGGTCCCGCCAGAAGCGCCACAGCGTTGGGCGTAACTGCTCCTCGTCGCTCATCGCGTCGTAGGCGTGTGTGGATATCCAGCGCGGGTCCATCCAGCGGTTCAGTGCATTGACCATGCCGACCTTGCCGGCGCCGTGAACGCCGGCGAAATCCACGAGCACCGGAAACCTGCCGTGCTTTCGAAGCTTGCGCTGAAGCAGCAGAAGGCGTGACCAAAGCACGCGTTCCGATGTCTTGAACTCCTTTGCGGATATCGACTGGCCAATCTCGGCGGCTTCAAACATCTGGCAGTTGCCCGGGACGTTACTGCAGCACGACGGAAATTTCGCCAAACTGCAGGTCGACTTCCACGTCGCACGGCCCGGTGCCATCAAGCCATTCCACTTCGGCGCCGATCAGCAGCGAGCGCCGGCCATCCTGGTCGCGTCCGTCGGCAAAGCGTAGTGAGGCATCGCCGACGCCGGCGTCGAGCATCACGCTGCCGACGCGTTCTGCCGGCACATAGGCCACCGCCTCGCCAGCGAACATGTCCACCGTCAGGCAACCGGAAACGCCGGTCACCAGCAGCTCGCCGGCCCCTGCTTTGACGTGCAGCTTCCGGCTCAGGGGAACATCGACTTCGAGCTTCACCTGCTGGCCCCGATAACCGGTCATGCCGCCCTTGTTCAGCGTCAGCATCATGCTGTCGGCGGTACTCTCCGCCACGAACTCCACTTTCTCGGCGCGCTCGAAGCAGCTGCTCTTGTCTTCGCGGCACTGGATCGACAGGCGGCCGGTCAATTCGTCGCCGTCGACGCCGCTAACCTCGATCTCGCCGGCGGGCAGGTCCAGCGCGAGCGCGACGTTTAGCGGTACGGGAATGCGAAATTCCTTGTCGGCGGCCGGTACAAACGGTGCGTTGGACGCGCAGCCGCCGAGCAGCAATAGAGTTATCAGGAGCAGCGATAGCCGCCCGGTCGGTGTGACGATTCCTGCGAGGCACAGCGAGAAGTTCGGGGTGGTGTTAGTCATAGTTGTGGTTTTTGTCGTTTCAATGACGGATCAGAGTTACGTGGCGTTTGCGGTTACCATAAAGCGCGCCGTGCACTGGGCAACGAGGGCGTCGGTGTCCTCGCGCTTGAGTTGTCCGTCCAGCACGTAGAGGTTGCGCTTTGACGACACGAGCCTGGCCTCGGCGCGCACCGCCGTGCCGGTTGGCAGCGGCTGCCGATAGCGCACATCGCAGCGCGCCGTGTAGCCGCGCTTGTCCTGGAGAAACAACCAGTTTGCCATGACGTCGTCGAGCACGGCGAACACGATGCCGCCGTGGGTTACGCCGTCGAAGCCGCAGTGATGGTCCTGGGGCGTAAAGTGGCCGACGCAAACGCCGTCGTCCAGAGAGAATTGCATTTTGAGGCCGATCGGATTCGCCGGCCCGCAAACAAAGCAATTGACGGCTTCTCCCGCCGGCTTCGTGTCAGTCATGTGCGTGCACTCCTCGCAGCCAGTTGAAGAAAATCTGCCGTCCAGGTGTGAGCCAGTTGTTGGTGAGCAAGGGCAGCAGATCTCTCTCTTGCAGTCGCGGTACGGGCTTGCCGGCATCGAGCGCCGCGTTAACCGACTGCCGATATGCGTCGAGCACAGCGTGACTCTGCGCCGGAAAATAGTGCCGGGGAAACGGCGGATAACCGCGCTCGCCTTCGGCGAAGCGCATGACTTCGCGCTGGTATTCCTTCATCAGGCTGACACGGTCGTATTCAGGATGGCCCTGGAAGAACACCCACTGTGTGCCGTGGTGAACGGTCGCCATGTGCACGCCGGCGGTGGCGCTGCGCATCAGGACTTTGACGCCGAGGGCGCCTAGCCGCTCGGCAGACATATCGAAGTAGTGTGAATGCGGCGCACTCACGGGTGGATTAAGTCCTGCTAGCAGGGGGTGGTCGGCGTCAAGCACCTCGTGATCGAAGACGCCCCACATTTTCTCCGGCAGGCGCACACGCACCTCGCCAAACAGGTGCTCGATAACGGCGTGGGTGGCAAGGCAGGAGCACAGCACGGAGTGCACGGCGTGCTGCGCCCAGTCCAGAACCTCGATCAGCGGCGCCCAGAACGCCTCGTCGGCGAGCCGGAAGTGTTTCGGGTTGGCGCCGGTGATCACCAGCGCGTCGATCTGCTGCGTCTGTACGGCCGCAAAGTCGGTATACCAGTTGCTCACGTGCTCGCGGGCAGCGTCGCCGCGCGCTTCCGCGGCCAGCGTGAACGGCAGCACTTCGATGTCTGCCTCGCTACCGTAGGCGTCAATCAGGCGAAAGAATTGCCGGTCTGTGGCGCGCAGCGCTGCGTCAGGCATCAGGTTCAGAAACCCAACACGCAGCAACGGTCGCTCGCTGCCCGCGGCCTCGGGACGGACGAAGCTCAGGCCCTCGTCGCGCAGCGAGTGATAAGCAGGCAGGCTGTTGGCTTCTACGATGGGCATGGCGTCCCTGGAGTTCGAGGTCGGCGGCGTGTGTTTAGCCTGGCCAGTCCCGGGCGGGGTAGTCCGCTGGTGGTCGCCGACAGGCTCCCGCCGTTTGCCGCGGGGCAGCGTCGGACGTTAGCCCATACCGGGCTGCGCGGGCAAGCGCTGGCAGCAGGCAGCGCATCGCACCGGCAGCAGATGGTGCCGCCCGGACGTTGCGCAATCGGCCCCAACGGCTCGCGGAACGGTTGACCTTTCCTGCGATTCCCGCATCATTTGGTTCTGCCATGCCGGGGCCCGCCGGGCCGCCGGTTTTTCGCTGCTGAGAACCACTGATGGAACCACATTTCGACAAGCTCGACCGCCTGCCACCGTACGTCTTCGCGGAGGTCGACAAGCTGAAAATGGCGGCCCGCCGCGCCGGTGCTGACGTCATCGACCTTGGCATGGGCAACCCGGATCTGCCGACGCCGCCGCACATCGTCGAGAAAATTCGCGACGTTGCCCTGAACCCGAAAACGCACCGGTACAGCAGCTCCCGCGGCATCGACAACCTGCGCGCCGCGATCAGCGAATGGTACGCGCGCAAGTTCGACGTTCAGATTGACCCCGAGACCGAGGCGGTCAGTCTCATCGGCTCCAAGGAGGGCCTGGCGCACTTCGTGCTGATGACCGTGGGCCCCGGCGACCGCGTGATCTGCCCGGACCCGGGCTACCCGATTCACCAGTACTCGGTCGTGATTGCCGGCGGCGACCTGCACTGCATCGCGCAGGCCGACACCGAGCAGTTCTTCGTCGAGCTGGAGCGCGAAGTGGCGCGCATGCGCACCAAGCTCATCATCCTGTCCTATCCGCACAACCCGACGACCCGCACGGCTGACCTGTCGTTCTTCCGCCGCGCAGTTGCGCTTGCGCGTGAGCATGGCGTGATGATCGTGCACGATTTCGCATACGCGGAAGTCTGTTTCGACGGCTACAAGCCTCCAAGCATCTTCCAGGTGCCGGGGGCACGCGACGTGGCCATCGAATTCATCTCACTGTCGAAGAGCCATTCGATGGCCGGTTGGCGGGTGGGTTTTGCCTGCGGCAATCCGCAGATGATTCATGCGCTGACCCGCATGAAGAGTTACCTGGACTACGGCATTCCCACGCCCATCCAGGTCGGCGCCATCCTTGCGCTGCGGGGACCGCAGGACTGCGTGGACGAGCACGTGGGCATTTACGAGTCGCGCCGCAACACGCTCATCGACGGCCTCGCGGCCGAGGGTAATGGTGCCTGGGAGATCGAAAAACCCAGGGCCACCATGTTCGTGTGGGCGCCACTGCCCGCGCCCTTTAAGGCAATGGGTTCGCTGGAGTTTTCCAAGCTGCTGCTCAAGGAGGCCGGGGTAGCGGTGTCACCCGGCATTGGCTTTGGCGCAGCCGGTGAGGGCTTCGTTCGCTTTGCCCTCATCGAGAACGAGCACCGCATTCGCCAGGCGGTCAGAAACGTGCGCCAGTTCCTTGCCCGCGCCCGCGCTTGACAGCGCCCCGGCGATCTGATTCCATAAAAAACACTCATCGAGACCGGCTGAGGGATAGGCCCATGGAAGCCGGGGCAACCTGCGAAGCTAACCACTTCAGCAAGGTGCCAAATCCTGCGGTGTCAGTCAGCCCGAGCGGCTGCCGACTCCGACAGATGAGTTGTTTTGCATAGCGCCAGTTGACTGACAAGTACGCCGGCGATGGATGCAGACAACCCACCCCGGATCCTCCGTGGGGTTTCTCGAGAAGAAACGCGTGTTCCTTAAGCGAACAGACAACGGAGAGATACCATCATGAATGCCCCCAGCACCACCACCTGCGCCGTGCGCGCCGGCCTTGGCACCGACGACCAGCATGGCGCCGTGGTGCCGCCGCTGCACCTGTCGTCGACGTTTTCCTTCCGAGGCTTCGCCGAAAAGGGCAAGTACGACTACTCACGGTCCGGCAACCCGACCCGCGATGCGTTGGCCGACGCGCTCGCCGAGCTCGAAGGGGGCTTTGGAGCGACCGTCACCAGTTCGGGGATGGCGTCACTCACGCTGATTTGTCATCTGCTGGAGCCCGGTGACCTCCTGCTGGCGCCGCACGATTGCTACGGCGGTACCAACCGCCTGCTGAACGCCTACGCAACCCGGCAGAACTTCCGCGTCGAATTCGTTGACCAGACGTGTCCGGATGCCCTGCGCGCGGCGTTCGACCGCAAGCCGCGCATGATCCTGGTCGAAACGCCGAGCAACCCGCGACTGCGGATTACCGACCTCGGCCACGTGCGCTCGCTGTGCGACCGCCATGACACGCTGTTCGTTGCTGACAACACTTTTCTGTCGCCGGGCTGGCAACGGCCGATACGTCACGGTGCGGACATTGTCGTGCACTCCACCACGAAGTACCTGAACGGTCACAGCGATGTCGTCGGCGGCGCGGTGATTGCCGCCAGCGAGGAGCTTCATGAAAAGCTCGGCTGGTGGGCGAACTGTCTCGGCATCACCGGCGCGCCGTTCGACAGTTTCCTCACGCTGCGAGGGCTACGCACGCTCAAGGCGCGTCTGCGCATTCACGAGGAGAACGCGAAGCAGCTCGTGGATCTGCTGGTCAACGATTCCCAGGTGAGCGCCGTGTACTACCCGGGCCTCGATGACCACCCGGGCCACGGTATCGCGGCGCGCCAGCAAAGCGGCTTCGGCGGCATGATCAGCTTTGAGCTGGCCGGCGGCGAGCCTGCCGTGGTCGCGTTCCTGGATGGCCTGAAGCAC
>JBCAXP010000146.1:0-10509 GCA_038533995.1 Pseudomonadota bacterium | reverse complement strand
GCCGCGCAGCTTCGTCAGCTCGCGTATTACGACTCGCTCACCGGCTTGCCCAACCAGAAGCTGTTTCGGCAGCGCCTTGGTGATGCGCTTGAGGAAGCCACGCAGGACGGTGACAGCGTCGGCGTGCTGTACCTCGATCTCGACCGCTTCATGCGCATTAACGATACGTTGGGCCACACCGTCGGCGATGACGTGCTGGCGGCAGTCGCTGCACGGCTGGCCCAGGCCGCGAATGGTTTCGGCGTGGGGCGGTGTGAGATCGGTCGCCTGAGTGGAGACGAGTTCCTCGTCTACCTGCGATGCCGCGATCCGGAAGCGCGTATGCAGCGCCTTGCGAGCGAGCTTAGCGAAACCTTAAGCGCACCTTTCGCGTGCGGTGGCCAGGACCTGAGCATTACCGCCAGCATGGGCGTATCGCTGTTCCCACAGCACGGCAAAGACGCCGAGGCGCTCATCAAGGCTGCGGACATTGCGGTATCGCGCGCAAAGAGCGCGGGGCGGCGTTGCATGCGTATGTACTCGCGCAAGATGAGTGCGCATGCAATGAAGCGCCTGTCGCTGGAGAACGAATTGCGGCAGGGCCTGGCTTCCGAGCAGTTCCAGCTCTACTACCAGCCCAAGTACCGTGCCAGGGACCTTCGAATTGTGGGTGCAGAAGCCCTCATCCGCTGGTTCCACCCAACTCGGGGTTCCATTTCGCCAGGGAATTTCATTCCCGTTGCGGAAGAGGCCGGGCTCATCGTTGAGCTTGGTAACTACGTGCTGCGGGCCGCCTCCCGTCAGCTCAAGGCCTGGAAGGACGACGGGTTGCCGGTCGTACCAATCTCGGTCAATGTATCGCCCGAAGAGTTCTTCCGCGGTGACCCTGCCACCGCGCTCGCCGACGCGGCAGAAGCCAACGGCATCAGCGGCCGGCTGCTCGAAGTGGAGATAACGGAGTCGGCGCTGATCCGGGATATTGAGCGAGTGACCGACGCGCTTGGCGACATCAAGAAGCTCGGCAGCCGCGTTTCAGTGGACGATTTTGGTACCGGCTACTCCTCGCTGGCCTACCTTAAGCGTTTCCCGCTCGACCGCCTGAAAATCGATCGCTCCTTTGTTAACGAACTGACCGCCACCAGCGACGACGGCGCCATCTGTTCAGCCATCATTGCCATGGCGCGGGCCCTGGGGCTCAGGGTGGTCGCGGAGGGCGTGGAGACCGATGAACAGCTCCGCTACCTGCGCGAGCAGGGCTGCGACGAAATCCAGGGCTTTCTCCTCAGCCGTCCGGTGCCTGCAGATAGCTTCATGGAGCTGGTGCTGGCGCAGAACACGGCCACTGATCCCAGTGCCGCGACTATGCAGGATGTGGAGCACGTGGCCTAGCGGAACGCGGTTGCGGTTTCGCTGTAGCGGTTACAGTGGCCGGCAGTACACAGCCCGTGCAAGATGCTACCTTATGACCGCCGTATTCCCTGACTGCTCCCCTGGCCCAGGCCAGCGCCTGTCACCACTGATCGTCGTGACGGCCACCGTCGCCGTGGCTGTTGCATTGTTGTGTCCTGCCGAGGCACAGGTGCGGGAGGCGCTCACGGCGGCGGAACTCCTCGATAACGATTACGTGCCGCCCGAGCCCGTGGCGGAAAGTGCCTTCGTCCGGCCGGCCGGGGCCGGAGTCCCGCTGCACGCGCTGCATGCGGTTTTTTCGTTTGAAGGCAACCACGCACAAGGTGGCTACCAGGCTTTGAGCGATCCCGACCTGGCGGACACCTTTCCGTACCTGCGGAGCCTTCCACCCTTGACCGTGGAACTCGTGGTCGACGGAACCGCGCTTTTGCCCGTCGAGCGGGGTGTAATCATCACAGAGCATGGCAACCTGCCGGAGACCGGCTGGAACTACGCGGTTGGCGTCGGGGAAGCATGGTCGGAGGTCGGTGACGGCGGCTGGTCGCGTGCGGCGTTGCCGTTTGCGCTGATCGAGAAGGGCGCCAACTGCGTGCACAACGGCCTGGTCGCGTTTCTCTTCAACGCAACCGAAGTTTCCAACGTACACTTCCAGGTGACCCAGGAAACGTGCAGCTACCATGCCTTTAACCTGTGGGGACAGACGCCAGCCGGCCGGTCACCGGGCATCAGTCCGGCGAATGACGTTCGAGCCCGCTATCGGGAGGAACTGGCTGCCCGCCGGACCGCGGTGGACTTCGCGGCGCTTGCGGAGGACTACCCGGCGGTGGAGCCCGCGTTGTTCACCGCCGGTGTGCCATCCGTGACCGCCAGCGGGCTGCTGTTTCGCGGCACCAACTACGCTGACGCCTGCCAGACGCGCGCGGGTGAGGACTTTCCGTTCTGCGCATCGATGCTGCTGCCGTCGTTCTCAACGGCGAAAAGCGCCTTTGCCGGGGTGGCCATGGCGGCGCTTGCACAGGAGTACGGCGCGGCAGTGGTCTATGGCGCGTTCATTGAGAGTTTCCCGCCAACCACGGGCCGCCGGGTGCCAGGCAGCTGGTCACAGGTGAGTTTTGAACACGCGCTCGACATGGCTACCGGTCACTACGTGAGGCCTGGCTTGTTCGAAGACGAGTCCGGCGCCATCATGCAGGACTTCTTCACCTTCCTGTACGACGAGGACAAGTTGTCGCGTGCCTTCACCTTTCCCCCGCGTGAACCGCCCGGCAGCCGCTGGGTGTACCACACCAGCGATACCTATGTGCTGACAGGGTCGCTGTCTACGTTCTTGCAGCAGCAGACCGGTGACTCTTCCCTCGATATCTGGGACTGGCTGGATGAGCGTGTCTACGCACCGCTGGCGCTGCCGCCGGAGAGCCGCTTCACGCTGCGAAGCCGGCGGGGTTCCTTTGCCGTGCCGGCGGATCCCGCTGGGCGCAACAACGGCCCGCCTTTCGGTGGCTATGGCATGTTCTGGACGCAGGACAGTATCGTGCGCTTCGGTGAGTTCCTCGGACCCCGACACGGTCGCATCGGGGACGAGCAAGTGCTGCATCCGGCTTCGCTTGCAGACTCGCTGATGCAGACGGAGGCCACGAGGTATCCCGTTGTCGATGATCCGACAAGCGATGAATACAACAACGGCTTCTGGAATCGGCGCGTCGCACTTGAGCAACCGGACTGCGTGGCCGACGTGCCGCACATGAAGGGCTTCGGTGGCATAACGGTGGCACTGATGCCCAATGGCTCGGTGTTCTACGTGTTCTCGGACGGCTTTGACGGTGACCTGGCGGCGAGCTTTGGCTTCGACGAGGCGGTTCGCCAGACTCACGCAATGGCACCGCACTGTGGCGATGCCGATGGCGACGGAATCGACAGCCCGGCGGACAACTGCCCCTTCATCGCAAACGCCAGTCAGGCAGATGCGGACGAGGACGGCGTTGGCGATGCCTGTGACAACTGCGTGGAAATTGCGAACGATTGGCAGCGGGACCAAAACGGTGACGGCTTCGGCGACGCGTGCGATGCGGACATCGACGATGATTGCCTCGTTAACTTCTCTGACCTGTCGCTGATGAAAGCGCAGTTCTTTTCCAGCGGACCGGAGGCAGACCTCGACGGCAACGGAACGGTTAACTTCGCCGACCTTGGCGCCATGCGGGCGCAGTTTTTCAGCGCACCCGGGCCAAGTGCGCTGGCATCCTGCGCGGCTACTCGCCGATATCCTCGTTCCACAGCTCGGGGCGGTTTTCGATAAACGACTCCATCATCATGATGCAGCGTGGATCGTTCAGCACGGCGAGCTTAACGCCACGCGACTGAAGCAGCTCTTCCTCACCGAGAAACGTGCGGTTCTCACCGATGATGACCCGCGGTATGCCATACAGGAGAATCGCCCCGCTGCACATCGCACAGGGGGACAGCGTCGTGTAGAGGGTGCTGTTCTTGTAAACGCGGGCGCTCAGGCGGCCAGCGTTTTCCAGGGCGTCCATTTCACCGTGCAGTATCGCGCTGCCGCGCTGCACGCGCCTGTTATGGCCACGGCCGATGATCTCGCCGTCGTGCACGAGCACGGAGCCGATGGGAATGCCGCCCTCGTTCAGACCCTCGCGGGCTTCCTCGATGGCGGCGTCAAGAAACTGGTCCATAGCGGTACTCCTGGCGGTGATGCAACGAGTGTACCGCGAAAAGAAAAGCCCCTCCCGCCGGCTGGCGGGAGGGGCTGGCTGTTCCGCAGTTAGCGGAGTTTAGCTAGGCGTGCTTACGGGTTCTGACCACTCGGTCCGGGGACCGTGAAGAACATCTGCTTCAGGATGCTGAGGTCAGAGAAGCTGACTGCGCCGTCGCCATCCAGATCCGCATCGGGGTCCGGGGTGAAGAACACAGACTTCATCATGCCAAGGTCAGTGAAGTTGATCTGCAGATCCTGGTTAAGGTCAGGATCGCAGTAGTTGCCGTAGCCGTCGCCGTCGGTGTCACGCTGTGCCGGGTTGATGACCAGCGTGCAGTTATCGTCGGCATCGACAACGCCATCGCCGTCGGTGTCTGCAGAACAGTCAGGCGTGGTCTGCTGACCGAGAGGCACGATGATGGTTTCGATGCCAGCACCGTTGCGTGCCCGCGCCTGGTAGTTGTACGACGTGCCGCAGGTCAGGCCGCTGTCCAGCCAGGACAGCTGGTTGGTCCAGCCAGAGTTGGTACCGTTCGTGGTGTTCTGGATGAAGTACTCCGCGGCGTTACCGTTGCCGTTCGGGTTGAGCGACACCTTGATCGAGGTATCCGAATCAACGAACAGGCCATCAACCGCTGGCGGGTTGGCGAGCGTGTACGCCTGCGCACTCGGCGAGAAGCCGGACACATCGCCGTCACCGTTGCGGGCACGAGCGTTGAAGACGTAGCTCGTGGCCGGGGTCAGGCCGCCGTTGGTCCAGGATTGCACGCCCTGCACGTAGCCACTCACATCGTTGGTGATGGTGTTGGTCAGCTGCAGGCCTGAGATACCAAAATTCAGGTTGGACGGCGTGGAGCTCGACTTCACCTGTATCGACGTCGTGGTGATTGCGCCAATATCAACACCCGCGGGCGTCTCAATCGACGAGTACGTGCACTGGGGAGTGGACGGTGACGTCAGGTTCGGGAACGTCGAGCTGTCCTGCGCCCATGACTGGTAACAGTACTCGTGGTTGGCCGACAAGCCGTCGTCCTGGTACGTGCGCGAAGACTGCCAGCCGCTGTCATTACCGCCGAAGCCGCCGGTCGGGGAGTTGATGTAGTCCAGGTAGTACTCCACCGGGTTGTGGCGGTCGTCAAAGGCAGACGACGCCGTCATGCTGATGCTGCTGGTGCTCACGTTGAACGGCAGCGTCGAGAACGACATCGGGTTCGGGGTCGGGGCAACGTTGTCCCATTCCACGGTGATACCCATGTTCCAGTTGAAGCTGCCGTAGTTCTGGTTGTACGAGTTGTGGGTGTGGGCCACGCGCACCGTTTCCGCAGCCAGCGTCGGGCCGGCCTGAATGGTGTAAGTTACGTGTGCCGTGTTGCCACCGCCGCCAGCGGCGCTACCTACGTTCTGCGTGTCGATACCGGAGATCAGGGTCCAGCCAGCCGGCAGTTCGAGGTTGAAGTTGTTGTTGTGACTTGCAAGCTCGGAGTCGTTGCGCAGCCAGAACTCGATGTCGAAGATCTCGTTGGGCTCGACGCTGGTCGGCCAGATCGCGATACCCTGGAAGGTAGCCGGGTGATCGACGCGGGTGAAGCCTTCTTCCGTTGCCAGGGCAAACGGTTCGGCCGTCAGGCCGTTGTCGAACACGCTGGACCATGCATAGGCGTTGATGACCACGTCCGTGGCGGCCGCACCGGAGTTGATGCGCACCTGCTGCACGTTGTCGTTGCCGTCCAGGTCGTCGTCAATCAGGAAGTTGTCTTCCTCGCGGTACAGGCGCAGGTTGAGGTCAGTCAGGTTGTAGTAGTCAGTGGGCGCTGCCGCGGTGTCGTAGGTGGCTGCGCGGTTCCATACCATCGTAGCGCGGTCACGGCCTTCGCCGGAGCTGCCTTCGTCCTGCATGCTGCCTTTGTAGAGCTGGTACTCCGTACCGCCGCTCAGGCGGGGTTCCACGCTGTCCAGGAAGTAGTCAAAGCGGTGGAAGTACGCGGCGTACGCGTTCATGTAGCCCCAGCCAATGGCTTCGTCCCAGCCGTCGGAGTCAGACTCGATGTTCATGCTGGACAGGTTTTTCTGCGCGGTGTTGATGAGTACGGCCTTGAGGGCCTTCTCGTCGAATACGCCAGCGTCCATCAGGTCCATGATGACGCCGAGGACCATGGGGGCAGCCATGCTGGTGCCATCCTTGTCGACGTAGTCAGCCTGCGACTCCCAGAACGTGTTGGGTGCGAAGATATCGGTGCCCGGCGCCGCGATGTCAGGCTTCTTGCGGCCGCTGGCCGTTGGCCCGCGGGTGCTGTAGGAAGCGATGATGTCATCGGTGCGGCCCAGTGTGTCGCGGTCGTCTGCAGCGGCCACCGCGATGGCGTTGTATGACACGGCGGGATCGTTGAAGATCGTGTTGGACGGACCGGAGTTACCGGCGGAAATCGTCACGGGCAGGTCGGGGTACGTTGAAACCACCGAATCCCAGAAGCGGCCGCCGTCGGTGTCGTCGAGCGTCGTGCTGCCGCCGTAGCTCAGGTTCATGCCGTCGACGTCGTCAAGGAACGAGTTCGCCGGGCTAAGCGCGTCGGCGTTGTAGAGCGCGCGGTCCACGAGGTTGTACTTGTCGGACCAGAACATGCTGGCGCGGCCGGAGGTGTTCAGCCAGCCGGCTTTCAGGTGTACAACTTTCTCGGCGCCAAAGGCCATGCCCAGTTCCTGCGGGTAGGCGCCAGTGCCGTAGCTGCCAACGATGCCGGCAACGTGAGTGCCGTGGCCCTGCCAGTCGTCAATGCTGCAGCAGGTCTCGTCGTAGCTTGAGCTGCCAACGCCTGCTACCACGTACCACGAACTGAAGTTGGCGCGGCCGGCGTTGTCCTGCATGCCGGGGTGGGTGAGGTCCATGCCGCTGTCGATAATGGCGGGGTCGTAGATGCCGCCGTCGGCGCCGTTGTCCCAGAGGCCCAGGAGGCTGGTGTCTTCCGGGTCGACCATGCTGGCCGCCGCGGCTTCGCGCAGGTGGCTTTCCATTTCGGAGTCTTCGACGATGCGCAGAATGCCGGGCTCGTTGGCAAGCTCTGCGATCGCGTCCGGGGCGATGGTTGCGATGATCATGTTGCCGGCAATTGTGGTGAATTCCACGTTGCCGCCCAGGCTCATGATCGCGGCCTTCACCGGTCCCTGCGACGGCTCAACCAGCGCACGAATGGCCGTTACGGCTTCCTCTTTAACTGTCAGGCTGAGCGCTTCGTGGCGCTCCTTGATAGCACGCAGGGTCTGCGTGTCTTCTGCGCTCATGGCGTGAACGCCGCGATAGTTTTCGGCGTCCACGGAGCCGTCAGTGGCGCGCAGTGCCTTCTGTCGCTCTGCGAAGGCAGAGCGATCGGCCTCCAGCTTCTCAATGTCCTTGCCGTGGTTGGCCATGACGCGCTGGAACTGCTCTGCGTGCGGCAGGTAGTCAAGATGCACGATGATGCGCAGCGGTGTGTCCTTGTCGGCGCTGCGGAGGCGCTCGGACAGCGCGTCGTCAACAATCGGCAGGCTGGCGATAGGCGAAACGGTAGCGGGCGTCCCATCTTCCGCCAGGCCGTCTTCACCGCGATCGGCCATGTCTGCCGTGGTGTCTTCAAAGTAGCCGGTGAGTTCCCGGGGTTCGAGTTTTACCGGGCCAACGTCTGTCGTTGCGCTGGCCGCGGGTGCGGTATTGGTGGCTGCCTGCAGCCCTGCGCCGGTGGTCAGAATCGGCTGCACTGCAAGCAGGTAGGCCAGAGTCCTGGCCAGACCGTTCTTGAAAGTCTTCATGAATATCCCCTGTTGGTTGCGGGTATCCCGGAGACTTTTTTAAGTCGAATCCCGGGAGCCTGCTCGTATTAGCGACGCTGCGGCCGGGATTCCCTCACGCGTGCCTTATTTTTTTCCCGTTCAGCTACTTGCGGAGAATTATTATTCGAATCAGGCCCGTAGCGCGCACCCTAAGTATAGACCGTGGGGAAAATCCTGCTCTCAGCGGGTTGTTTTCAACATAATTTGCCGGGAAACCCCGCGCCCGCGAGGGTCGGAGCCGGTTTCGAAGGACTCGCCATTCCACCAGATGAGCTGCACGTCGCCGAACACCCAGGGATGGGGCTCGGCGCGGTAGCCGAAATCGGACAGGGCCCGGACGGTGTCGTCGGGCAGCGGATTACCGACGCTAAAGGTGACCAGGTCCGGAGGCAGCAGCTGATGATGAAAGCGCGTCGCCGCCACGGCCTCGGACGGCGTCATGTCGAAGTCGAGCACGTTGACCACGCTCTGGAAAACGGAGGTGAAGATGGTGCTTCCGCCCGGCGAACCGAGCACCATGACTGGCTTTGAACCATCCAGCAGGATAGTGGGCGACATCGACGACAGCATGCGCTTGCCTGGTGCGATTGCGTTGGCGTCCTTGCCGACGACGCCATAGTAGTTCGGGGTGCCGGGCTTTATGCTGAAGTCGTCCATCTCGTTGTTTAGCAGGAAACCCGCGCCTTCAACGACCAGCCCGCTGCCGAACCACGTGTTCAGGGTGTAGGTGTTGGCCACGGCGTTGCCCTTGCCGTCAACGATCGAGAGGTGCGTCGTGTGTCGGCCCTCGAGGCCAGGCTGTGCTGCTTCGAGCGTCGAAATTGCGGTCGGATTGACTTCCCTTGCGCGTGAGGCGATGTAGGCGTCGTCGATGAGTCGGTCAATGGGCACATCGACGACGTCGGGGTCGCCCAGGTACTCGGCGCGGTCGGCAAACACGCGTTTCTCCATTTCCGCCACCAGGTGAATGTACTTCGGCGAGTTGTGGCCAAGGCCGGCGAACTCACTGGCGAGTTCGTCCTTCATCTTGAGCAACTGGATCACTGCGAAGCCACCGGAGCTGGGCAGAGGCGCGCTCAGCAGGCGGTAGCCACGCCACTGGCTGTCCAGCGGCTCGCGCCACTTTGGCTCGTAGTCACGAAGGTCAGCGGCGGAGATGATGCCGCCGCTGCGCTGCATCTGCGCGACGAGGGCCTCCGCAGTTGGCCCTGCATAGAAACCGTCGCGGCCCGCGTCGGCGATCCGCTGCAACGATTGGGCGAGGTCAGCCTGCACGAAACGCTCACCCCCGCGCAGCGAACCGAAGTGCGCGTCGAAGTTTGTGCGTCCTCCGAAGCCGGCGGATTCTTCCTGGATGCGCTCGGCAAGCTGGGCCGGCGCCACAAAGCCCTCGCGTGCCAGCATGATGGCTGGCTGCACCAATCGCGCCCACGGCTGCGTGCCGAAGCGGCGATGCGCCTCCCACAGGCCGGCAACGGTTGCGGGTGTTGCTACCGCCAGTGCGCCGACGATGCTCTGATCCGGGACAACGTCGCCGTTCTCGTCCAGGTACATGTCGCGGCTGGCGCCGGCCGGCGCGGTTTCGCGGTAGTCCAGGAAGTAGGGCTGGCCTTGCATTGTCACCAGCATGAAGCCGCCGCCGCCGATGTTCCCCGCCTCCGGGTAAGTGACGGCAAGGGCGAACGCCCCGGCGACAGCTGCGTCAACGGCGTTGCCACCTTCCCGCAGAACCGCCTCCACGACATCGGCGCTGAAGCGGTCCGGCATGGCCAGGGCCGCCCGTTGCGGCGCTGCTGTGCTGGTCGGCAGTACAGGGACCGGTTCAACGGCGGGCGGCGCTGCGCAGGATACGGCGAGCAGGGCGAGCAGTGCGGCGGTGGCGGTTCTCGGCATCGAGTTTGCTCCAACGGGTAAAAGAGCGTGACAACGGTGCTACGGGCGCGGCCGGCGATGGTGGCGCCAGCAGCAAGCAAGCCCTTATACTACAACGAATTAATCACCTTGGATCACCGCCGTGGCGATGCCCAAACCGCGCTCCGCGCTATTCGACTACCCGCGTTACTGGGCCGAGTGCTTCGGCCCGGCGCCATTTCTGCCAATGAGCCGGGCGGAAATGGACACGCTCGGCTGGGATTCCTGCGACATCATTATCGTGACGGGTGATGCGTACGTCGACCACCCGTCGTTCGGCATGGCCATCGTCGGGCGGTTGCTCGAGTCGCAGGGCTTTCGCGTAGGCATCATCGCGCAGCCCGACTGGCGCTCGAAGGCGGCGTTCGAGGCGCTGGGCAAGCCCAACCTGTTCTTCGGCGTTGCCGCCGGCAACATGGATTCGATGATTAACCGCTACACGGCGGATCGCAAGCCACGCTCGGACGATGCGTACACGCCCGGCGGCAAGGGTGGCGCACGCCCGGACCGCTGCTCGATCGTTTATTCCCAGCGCTGCCGCGAGGCCTGGCCCGACGTGCCGGTCGTGCTTGGTGGCATCGAAGCGTCTCTGCGCCGCATCGCGCACTACGACTACTGGCAGGACAGCGTTCGCCGTTCCATTCTGCTGGACTCGGCTGCCGACCTGCTGCTGTACGGCAACGCCGAGCGTGCGGTGG
>JBCAXP010000145.1:0-10550 GCA_038533995.1 Pseudomonadota bacterium | reverse complement strand
GGTCTGCTGAGCAGGTATCAGCGTGCGAAGAAACTCACCCCGGTCAAGTAGACGGGTAGCAAGTTTTTCGAAAGGGTAGCAAGTTCTGAGAAGGGAAAAAGCTAAGTTGTTGTTTTAATGGTGCCGGAGAGGTGACTCGAACACCCGACCTACTGATTACGAATCAGTTGCTCTACCAGCTGAGCTACTCCGGCAATCAAGGCGCAGCAGTATAAAGAAGGGGTGCCCCGGGCGCAATCGCGCCGGAGCCGCGGAAAAAGCCGGTCGCGCGGCCTCGATCTCAGGCCGTGGGCCGCACCCTGATCAGCACCTCGACACCGTCAACCACCGTACCGGGCGGCAGCGGCGGCAATTCCCGAACGTCGAGTTCGCCGAAGGCCACATCGGTCAGCTCACCGGTAGCGACGTTGAAAATGTGGTGGTGCGGTTCGCAGGTTGTGTCGTACACCACGCGCGTCGGATCGACATGCACGGTGTTGAGCAACCCACGCTCCACGAACAGGCCAAGCGTGTTGTACACCGTCGCCTTCGACACCGACTTGCCGTGAGCATGCAGGGCATCGAGTATCTGCTCGGCGGACAAGTGCTGGCGTTTTGCAAAAAGCACTTCGCCAACATCGAGCCGTTGCGGCGTGGCCATCACCTTTTTCGTCAGCAGCAGGTTGAGCACCTGTCTGCGCAGCATCTCGCTGGTTTGTTGTTGCACTTCCATGGCGGAAAGTATAGACCATCCTGCGCGCATGACTACGGCCTGCCGCTTTGCTTTTGCGGTGTATTTCAAGAGCGAATGCCAGCGCATCGTCCTGACTAACGCAATGACTTCGAAACCAAGTCTGCGCTCTACTAAACCACACTCAAAAGCCACCGCCTCAAGGCGGACGGACACAGGATGTGATCCGGTGATGTGTACAAGGAATGTTGCGCTTTCAATTGCACAACGGCGTTACGCTGTTCGACTTATTGGTAGGAATCACCGTCGCGTCGGTGCTGCTGGCCGTTGCGATACCGTCGTTTCAAGGGCTCGTGCTTGACGCGCGGCGCACCACGCGGGTCAACGAATTCGTTACCGCAGTGCACCTGGCCAAGAGCGAAGCACACAAACAGCACGCCAATGTGGTGATCTGCAAGGCGCCAAATGCGCAAAATTGCGAGAGCGGAGCAACGTGGGGCGATGGCTGGATCGTGTTTGTAAATACCGACCGGGACCGCCCGCCGCGCGTTGATGAGGGCGAGCGCATTCTGCGGCGCACCGCGCCCCTTGGCCATGGCTCGGCAACGGCCAACCGGGACGCCTTCGTGTTTCGGGCCTACGGCGTCAGCAGCACCAACGGTACGTTAACGTTTTGTGACAGGCGCGGATCGAGTGCGGCGCGCGCGGTCATTGTCAGCAGCACGGGCCGGCCGAGAACGTCCAGCCGAACGGCCAGTGGTGGCATTCTCGAGTGCCCGCCACCCTGACCGGCCCGACATTATGTCTTGCCGCTTGTCGGTCATCCGGTGCCGGTTGTCAGGTGCGCTGTATCCCCCCGCAAGGCAGGTCCTATACTGCCGGTTATGAAAAAACTGCCAAGCAAGGGATTCAACATCCTGGAATTGATGGTCACCGTCGTTGTCGTGGGGATACTGGCTAGCGTCGCGTTCCCTATGCTGTCCTCGGTGGTTCGCAGCGCTCGCATCACCTCGAATGCCAACAACCTCGTCGCCGGGCTGCAGCTCGCTCGCAGCGAGGCGGTGAAAAGACGCGCCATCGTACGGGTGTGCCGCACCGACCAGGCCAACGACGCGGTGCCGGAATGCGGCAGCGGCAACGGCTGGGAGTCGGGCTGGATTGTCTATGTGGACACCGGCGGTGACGGCGCGTTTGACGACGGCGCCGACACCATCGTGCGTCGCACCGATGCGTTCGAAGGCAACCGTGAAACGCCGACGGTATTCGTCACCATCGTAGGCGGCGGCACGGTAGCCGACGAAATTGCCTATGAC
Source organism: Pseudomonadota bacterium (assembly GCA_038533995.1). Lineage (GTDB taxonomy): Bacteria > Pseudomonadota > Gammaproteobacteria > Steroidobacterales > JBCAXP01 > JBCAXP01. The sequence continues at coordinate 8,567 of JBCAXP010000145.1, read as the reverse complement.
CCGAACGGCTTTCCAGTGGTTGGCAACATCGGCGCAGGCGGCAGCGCGCTCGTGTTTTGCGACGACCGCCAACTCGACGCCGCCGGCCGGGCACTTCTCATCTCGCCAACCGGCCGGCCAAACGTCCGGCCCCTGGACGAGTCTCCTTTCCCTAACCTGAGCTGCAGCACCGGCTGACAGATCCAGACACCATGCCAAACAAACCGCTTCACTATTCACATCGTTCGACCGCCGGCTTTTCGCTGTTGGAAACGCTCGTGGCCCTCGTCGTGCTCTCCATCGGACTGCTCGGCATCGCCGCGCTACAGGTTGAAGGCCTGCAGCTCGGTCAAAACGCGCTGGCCTACACCAAGGCTGTCAACCTCGCGTCGGACATGGCCGACCGCGTGCGCGCCAACGAGGCCGGCATTGCGGCCTACGGCGAGTTCAGCAGCTTCGAGGCGGCCGGGGCCGAGCCCGAGAACGGCTGCGCGGACAACCCGGACGTGACCAGCGCCGAGCAAATCTGCGACGCGCCCGCAATGGCCGCGTACGACGTGTGGCTGTGGCGCAATCAGCTCGGCGGCAACGCCGGCTCCGGCCTGCCCGGCGGCGTCGGGTCCATCGTGCTCGACGAGGGCACGATGCCAGCAACAATGTACATCAACGTGCGCTGGAACGAGCGCGACCAGACCAACACTTACGCGCTGGCCATCCAGCCATGAGGTCGCAGAAATCACAACGGGGTGTAACCCTGATCGAGCTGATGGTCGCCATGGCGATCGGCGTTGTTCTCATCGGCGGCGCGCTGTACGTGTTTACGGAAAGCCGCGCGGCCATGCAGGTGAGCGATTCCCTGAGCCGCATGCAGGAGAACGCGCGCTTTGCCCTCAACACTATTGAACCGGACATTCGCATGGCTGGCTTCTGGGGCCTGCACAACGAGTCCAGCCAGATCGTCGGCCGCACCAATGCCGCCGGTGAAATTGCCCCGATGGACTCTTGCGGCATCGGCTGGGCGATGAACCTGGATGTTCCGATCGAGGGTTTCAATGCCGGGGCGCCGCCATGGGTGCCGCCGTGGAATGACTGCATCGGCGATGCGGACCACCAGGACAACACCGACCTGCTCGCAGTGCGCCACGCTCGCCGTTCCGTGCCAGCGAACCTGCAGCCGGGCCGCATTTACATCCGCTCTGACGAACTGCCACGCGGTGAGCTCTTCATCGGTGACGCACAGCCGGCCAGCTTCTCGACGAATGCCGAGAACCATCAGCTCGAGACGCACGCGTACTTTGTGAGCCCTTCCACGTTTGCCGGCCAGGATACGGTGCCGTCCCTTCGGCAGCTCGTGCTGACCGACAACGGTAATGCCCCCATCGTGGAGAACCGCGAGATCATCAACGGCGTCGAGGATATGCAGATTCAGTTCGGCATCGACACGGACGTTCGCGGAGCGCCGGGGCGGCACTCCGTCAACCGCTACGTCAACGCCGACAACCCGCTGCTGGACCCGGCCGACCCGGCCTTCAATCCGGACAACCGCATCATTGCCGTTCGCATCTGGCTGTTGATGCGATCCGATACGCCGGAGCTTGGCTTCACGGACGACCGGACCTACGTCTACGGCGACCGCGAGTTTACGCCTGAGGGTGCCGACGCGGAGTTTCGCCGCCTGCTTGTGTCCAGAACCATTTTCCTGCGCAACCTGCCTAACCGGGACGAAGCGACATGACAATCCAACACTCTCACAATTTCCCAATCGCGGCGCGCCAGTCCGGCGCCGCCCTGGTTATCGGCCTTGTGCTGCTAATGGCCCTGACGCTGTTTGCCGTATCCGGCATGACGGTTTCCACGATGGACCTGCGCATGGCGGACAACTCCGCACGTTCACAGCAGGCCTTCGAGGCCGCCGACTCGGCGATACGTGCCGAGATTTTCGAGGGCCAGCGCCTCGCGCTGACCGGCACAGAGGTTCGGGACGACATTGTCCGACAGAACAACGCTTACGCCTACAACCCGCCAGAAGCCAACAGCGACCAGCCGCTGGCTACAGTGTCGGTGGACACCGTCTTTCGGGACGTGATGGCCGCTCCGACGGGCTTCGAATTTGACGGCGGTCAGCGCGCTTTCCACTTTGAGGTAAGAGCAGCTGCCACGACGCCCGCCGGCGATGCACGGTCAAACCAGACCGGCGGCTTCTACGTCCTGGCGCCCGGCCTGTAGGGCGACGACGCGACAAACATTAAGGAAACGACTCCCATGAACCACGCAACCCGAAGACTGGCCGGCATCGCTGGCAACCTGTTGCTTGCACTGTGCCTCGCGCTGCCTTCGCTGGCTCAGGCCGGCCGCGGCGAATTGATCAACCTCGAAGAAGCCGCCGAAGTCAGCGACCTGTCGCTCAGTATTCTGTCGAACAACACCGCGACGGTTTACGCGAGAATTTGCGACCAGTGTGAACTGTTAAGCCTTCAGGTTTCGGAACGGACCGAGATTCGACGCGGTGCGCAGCGGATGACCCTGCAGGAGGCGGCGGGCATCATCAAGGCCGGCGCCACGGTCCTGTTCGACCCCAAAACACTGGAAGTTACCCGCATTCTTTACTGGCAGTAAACGGTCATGACAAATACCCGATCCACAGCTCTCGCCTTTTTCACATCGCTTGTCGTTACGCTGGCGGCCGGCTCTGCCGCGCTTGCCGATGACACCGAGGTGCTTACCGGCCGGACAACCAATCCCGGACCTCCGAACGTCATGCTGGTGCTGGACACCTCCGGCAGTATGAACAGTGAGGTGGTTATCGGCGAAGACTACGACTCGTCTATCGACTACTGTGCCGAGTTTCAATCCTGCTCCTGCGACGCCGAAAAGGTCTTCTATGCGCGCAACACAAGCGGCACCTTCGTGCTGCCCAACTGCGCGTTCGACTCCTACGTAAACTACAACCCGGATCCGCTTGACGCGTTCAACGTATTCGAATGCGCCGCTGCGCGCCTCGCCTTCGACACGGCGGGCTATTTCATGGACCGCTACGCGCAGTTCGATCCGACCGGCGGAAACCTGACCTGGGGCACGGTGAGCCCGGCCCTGGCCGGTGGCAACCCGCCCGGCGCCGAGCGCATGGTGGAATGCGCCGCCGACTTCGGCACCCAGGGCGCGCTGGGTCCTGGCACGAGCGAAGCAGAGGTTTACCCGGCCAACGGCCTGGTCGGTCCCTTCACCGACGACCTCAACAGCGCCATCGACTGGAGCGGCACCGGCGACACGTACACGTTTTACACCGCCAACTTCCTCAACTACCTGCGTACCGACACACAGGAAACGGTGTCCACTCGCATGGAAGTGTTGAAGGACGTGGCGGCGGCCCTGGTGACCTCCGTTGCCGGCATCAACCTCGGCATCATGCGGTTCTCGTCAAACGCCGAGGGCGGCTACGTGATGGCGCCGATCTCGGACGTCGATGACAACGCAGACGACCTTGTTGAAACCGTTGAGCAGCTCACAGCCGGTGGCAATACCCCCCTGGCCGAAACCATGTACGAGGCCAGTCGCTACTTCAAAGGGCAAACGGTGTTTTATGGCGCCTCTTCCAGCCCGGCGACCAGTGTGGAGAGCAGCTTCCAGGGTGATCCGCCCTACGACCTGGAAAACGACCCGCCGAACTACCAGACGCCGTTCCTCGGTGAGTGCCAGGAAAACTACATCGTGCTGCTGACCGATGGCCTGCCCACCAACGACACCGGCGCGGATGGCTTCATCGCGCAGGACGCCGGCATGTTGTGCAGCGGCAACTGCCTCGATGAACTGACCGGCCACCTGGACGCGGACGATCTCATGATCGGCCCCGGCTTCGAGGGCAAGCAGAGTATCAAGACCTTCACGATCGGCTTCAACACCGACCAGCAACTCCTGGAAGACTCGGCAACCGGACGAATTCTGCTGCGCGACGACAACGGCGACCTGCTTTATGAGGAAGACGGTGTAACGCCGCTCACGCGCCCGGGCTACTTTGTCGCCAACAGTTCGATGCAGCTTACGGCCGCGTTCTCGACCATTATCGAGAGTGTGCAAACCGTCGGCGAAACGCTCACCGCACCGGCGGTCAGCGTGAACGCGTTCAACCGCCTGACCAACCGCGACGACCTCTTCTTCGCTCTGTTCGAGCCCAGTGGGCAGAGTCAGCCACACTGGGACGGCAACGTGAAGAAGTATCGCCTGGGTTCCGCGCCAAACAGCAGCAGCCTCGCGATCCTCGACTCCAACAACCGCGTTGCGGTCGATGATGACGGGCGTTTTCTCGCCTCCTCGCAGAGCTTCTGGTCACCGGACGTCGATGGCGAGAGCATCACGCTGGGCGGAATGGTCAGCCGCTTCTCCACCGAGCGCAATGTATACACAGACATTGTGGGCGGCACCCTGACCGCGGATAACAACCGAATCGAGGAAGACAACGACTTCCTGCTGGCACAGATTCTCGGCATCGAAGCCGGCGATCGGGATCCCGACGAAATCGAGGAAGAGCGCCAGGAACTGCTGGAGTGGGCTCGCGGCGTCAATCCCGATGGCACCGTGCGTCGCGTCATGGGCGACCCGCTGCACTCGCAGCCGGTCATCCTCACGTACGCGGGTGGTTCCGAGGCCAATCCTGACCAGGCGCTGGTCATTGGCACGAATGACGGCTACCTGCACCTGATTGACACCACTCCAAACTCGGCGCGTGGCAACGAGGACCTGGAGGAGTTCGCCTACATTCCAAGCGAACTGCTCGGCAACCTCGCGCGCCTGCGCGAGAACGCCCCTGCGCTGCCAATCAACTTCGACAAGAACTACGGTCTCGATGGCCCGATTACCACCTGGATCGAAAATGATACAAACGGCGTAATTGACGCCGGCGAGCCTGCCTACGTGTACGTCGGCATGCGCCGCGGCGGGCGCAACTACTACTCACTGGACGTCAGCAATCGCAACTTGCCAACGCGTCAGTGGAAGATTCTTGGTGGCCAGGCAAACGGGGCCTTTGAAGAGCTGGGCTTCACCTGGTCAGCCGCCGTGCCAGCGGACGTCAACCTCGGTAGCGGTGTGCAGCGCGTGCTGTTCATTTCCGGCGGGTACGACGTCAAGCAGGACGACGCAACAACGCCGGTCGAAGACACCATGGGCCGCGCGCTGTACATTGTCGACGCCAAGTCGGGCACCCGGCTCTGGTGGGCGAGTAGTCCGGACGCGCCGGGCGCTGGCGGCGCGAACCACCTCGCCTTGCCGCGCATGACGAACAGCATCCCGTCCTCACCGCGAGTGCTGGACGTCAACCAGGACGGCCTGGCCGACCGCGTGTACGTCGGCGATACCGCCGGCCAGCTGTGGCGCTTCGACGTCATCAATGCCAACGCAGAGGCAGGAATCCAGCCGACGATTACCGGTGGCGTTCTGGCCGACTTCGGCGGCGAGACGCAAGCTGACAACCGCCGCTTTTACCACCCGCCAAGCGTTTCCCGGATTATCGACGACCGCTACGGCTCGTTCCTGGCGGTGTCGCTCGGCTCTGGCTTCCAGGCAAGCCCACTGGACACCGCGATCAACGATCGCTTCTATGTGTACCGCGACACCGACGTGTTCACCCCGCCGGTGTATCCACCGTCGCCGCCCACCGAGGCCGGCATGCTGGACGTAACTGACGACGTTTCGCCGGACGTCGGTCAGATCGTGGACAGAAATGGCTGGTTCATTCGCATGGAGGCGGCAGGTGAAAAGGTGCTTTCCAGCGCGATTGCCGCCGACAACCAGATATTCTTCTCGAGCTTCCTGCCGTCGGATGCGCCCCCGACCTGTTCGCCATCAGCGGCCCTCGGCAGCGGCCGGCTGTACTCGATTAGCATCCTGAACGGTGCACCCACCAACTTCAATACCGAGCTCGGGCCCGAACCGGACGACCGATGGCAGGATCTGGACGGCTCGGGCATTCCTCCGCAGCCGGTGCTGGTGTTCACCGAGCCAGAGTGCGACGACTGCGGCCAGGATGACGATGGCAATCAAAATTTGCCACCTGGTTCCGCGACGGGCTGCGATGATCCCTTTAGTATCGTGACGATGATCATCGGTACTGACGTGGTGAACCCCAACATTTGTAACGAGCCACGTCGGACATACTGGACTCAGGAGGACATCGATGAAACATAATAGCCACACTCGCAGGGCACACCAGCGCGGCGTGTCACTGATGGAATTGCTCGTCACCGTGGCCATTGTTGGCATCATCGCCTCGGTGGCAATACCCAGCTACCGGCAGCATATGAAGCGCTCCAACCGCACTGACGCGACCTCTGCGCTGCTGAACATCGCCGGCGAGCAGGAGAAATTCTTCTTGCAAAACAACGCTTACACCGATGTGATCGGTGACGGCGGCCTCGGCATGGACAAAACGACGAGCGCCAACGGGTACTACGATCTCAGCATCACGCTGACGGACAACGGTGCAGGCTACGAGGCCGAAGCGGCAGTCCGCGCAACTGGAGCCAATGGTGGCTCCCAGGCAGACGACGAAGATTGCACGGCGTTCACCCTGGATGAAACCGGTGCCCGCGGCTACGCAGGCGCAGCGGACGACGCATCGGTCTGCTGGCGATAGTCGCCAGCCAGGGGCCAGCTTGCGTAGTGTGAACTGTGTCACAGAGCTTCATGCCTGATGCTCGTATCGTCCCGGCCATGGGACGACACAGCGAACAACAGCACTCACTGACTCAGCTCGTCAGGGCTTTGTCGAGCGGACATCGCCTGCCCGGGCTGTCGCCCAAGTATGCAAGCCGGGCCTGTGCGCCCGGCAGTCGCAGCCGGCGCACCGCCGACATCGTTGGTGAATGGGTGGCGAGCGAAAAAAGCAGGGCAACCCAGGACCCCTCCTCCGTGGGAGCGGCGTCTCGCCGCGATTCCCTACTCCGCTGAAGGATCCTTTCCGAACACGCTGTCGATTATCAGCAGCGCTGCACCAACGGTAATCGCCGAATCGGCGACATTGAATGCCGGGAAGTACCACGTCTCGTAGTGCACCGAAATAAAGTCGATGACGTGCCCGTAGAGGGCCCGGTCGATAACGTTACCTAGCGCCCCACCAAGAATGAGCGCAAGGCCTGCAGCCAGCATTGAATGGCCCCGGGCAGGCAGGCGCGCCAGCCACACCAGGATTAGCGCACTCACGGCAACGCCCAGCGCGATAAAGAACCAGCGCTGCCAGCCGCCGGCGGTGCTCAGGAAGCTGAATGCAGCACCGGTGTTATAAAGCAGCGTGAAGTCCAGCATCGGGTGCAGCGTGAGCGGCCGACCGTACTCGAAGCTGCTGTCCACCAGGTACTTCGTGAACTGGTCAACGCCAATGACCACAGCCGACAGCCACAGCCAGAAGCTCGCGCCTCCGCGCACCCCCGCCAGCCAGCGGCCGATTGACGGCAATGCCTTACTCACGCGTTCGGTCTCGTTGTCGGCGTTTCTTCAGCCACGCTTGAAAGTCCTGTGTGGTCAGGTAAAGGCGCTAAATGTATCACGGCGGGGGTTAGAGTTTCGCGGGCCTTGCGGCCAGTATTCGACGGGCGCTCGCGGCATCATCGAGCATCTGCACGCGCATGGTTTCAAGATCGGGAAACTTCTCTTCCGGCCGCAGGTACTCCACGAACTCGACGCGCAGTAAACGACCGTAAAGGTCACCGGAGAAGTCGAACACGTGCACCTCGAGCAGCGCATCGGACCCGGCTACCGTGGGCCTGGTTCCGACGCTCGCGACGGCCGGCAACGCTTCGTCACCGATGCCGTGTGCCCAGACGGCAAAGATGCCAGACAGCGGCGTTACGTGCCTGCCCGGCCGGATGTTGGCGGTCGGGAAACCCAGCGTCCGCCCAAGGGCATTGCCGTACGTAACGTGACCCGTCATTGAATAGCGTCGTCCCAGCAGGCGGCAGGCCTTGTCCATGTTGCCAGCGGCCAGGGCGGCGCGTACCGCGGTGCTGCTAACCCGCTCGCCGTCGACCTCGACCGTGGCCATCGGCGTCACGCTGAAGCCGGCCTCGTCGCCCAGCCGTTTGAGCATCGCGTAGTCGCCGCTGCGCTTTGCGCCAAAGCGAAAGTCATCACCGACGATGACGTGCCTGGCACCCAGGCCGTTCACGAGCAGTTCACCCACAAACGTCTCCGGCGCCATGCCGGCTACCTGCGCGTTGAAGGGCAGGCAGAAAAACTGGTCGGCGCCATGGTCGCGCAGGGCCTGCAGCTTTTCGCGCAGCCGGCTCAGGCGTGCCGGCGCGCTGTCAGGTGCAAAAAACTCACGGGGCATGGGCTCGAAGGCCATCACCGTCGCCAGCAAATCGTTAGCATCGGCAAGCTCGCGCAGCTGCCGAAGAATCGCCTGGTGCCCGCGATGCACGCCGTCGAAATTGCCAATGGTCACGGCCGTCGGGCGGTGCCGTGAGCGCAGGTTGTTTTTTCCCCGAATCAGTTCCATGAGGTCAGCGTCTTTTTACTTACGAGCCCGGTGCAGAGGCCGCGGGGCCAGCCATCAGAAGGTGGCGCGGACGAAGGCCGACAGTCAGCAGCACCACCGC
>JBCAXP010000144.1:0-10569 GCA_038533995.1 Pseudomonadota bacterium | reverse complement strand
GCCGCGCGCAGCAGCGTCGTCTTGCCCGCGGCACTCGGTCTCGTGCCACCCACCGCCGGCGGCGCGACACTCGGCGGCGACGACACCGCGAGCCTGTCCCCGCAGCAACGGGCACGCCGCGCAAGCTACCTGCCGCAGCAGCGACCGCTGGCGTGGCCGAGCCCGGTGCGCGACGTTGTCTCACTCGGCCGCTTCGCTCACGGCGCTGCGCTTGGCCGGCTGGGCGATGCCGACCAGCAGGCGGTGGCGCGTGCCCTCGACGCCTGCGATCTTATGCAGATGGCCGATCGCGCCACGGACACCCTGTCGGGCGGCGAGCTTGCCCGCGTGCACTTTGCCCGGGCGTTTGCCGCGGAAGCGCCCCTGCTGATCGCAGACGAACCGGTGGCCGCCCTCGACCCACGCCACCAGCATCGCCTCATGGAACTCGTGCGCGCTTTCGTGGACCAGGGCGGTGGCGCGCTCATCGTGCTGCACGACATCGCGCTTGCCGCCCGTTTTGCAGGCCGGCTGCTGTGGATGCGGGACGGACGCATCGTCGCTGACGGCTCGCCGACGGACACGCTGTCGGCCGCACAGCTCGCCGACGTCTACGGCATCAAGGCGAGCGTTGAAGGCCTTAACGTACTGATCGAAGGCGCACTGTGACGGCTCGCGTGCTGATGCTCCAGGGCACGGGCTCGGACGTCGGCAAGTCGGTGCTTACGGCGGCAGTGGTGCGCATCGCGCGGCGACGCGGCTTTGCCGTCGCGCCCTTCAAGCCGCAGAACATGTCCAACAATGCGGCCGCGTGTCCGAATGGTGAAGGTGAGATTGGGCGCGCCCAGGCGCTGCAGGCACAGGCCGCAGGGCTCTCACCGCGCGTCGATTTCAACCCGGTGCTTCTTAAACCGCAAACGGACCGCGCATCCCAAGTCGTTGTTCACGGCCGCGCCGTCTCGACGCGCGAGGCGTCCGACTACATACGTGAACGCGGCGCGCTGCTCGAACCGGTGATGCAGAGCTTCCGGCGCCTTTCCGACGAATTCGAACTTCTCGTTGTCGAAGGCGCGGGCAGTCCGGCTGAGGTCAACTTGCGGCGCGGCGACATCGCCAATATGGGCTTCGCGCGCGCGGCCGATGTGCCGGTTTGCCTCATTGCCGACATCGAACGCGGCGGCGTCATCGCAAGCCTCGTTGGCACGCAGGCCGTTCTCGACGCCGACGACGCAGCGATGATCGAAGGCTTCATCGTCAACAAGTTTCGCGGCGACCCGCGCCTGTTCGACGCCGGCGTCGACGCGATTACCGCGCACACCGGGTGGCGCTCCTTCGGCGTCGTGCCCTGGCTGCCCACGACTGCACGACTACCGGCGGAAGACGCGGTGGGCATCGCGCCGGCCGCCCGTTCGAAAAACGACTCGCTTCGCATCGCCGCGCCAATGCTCTCGCGCATGGCCAACTTCGACGACGCCGACCCGCTTCGCCAGCAGCCCGGCGTTGACTTTGCCTGGATACCTCCCGGGCAACCGCTTCCACGAGACTGTGACGTCGTCATGCTGTTCGGCACGAAGTCGACGCTCGGCGACCTCGCCTTTCTGCGAGAGCAGGGCTGGGATCACGATATCCACGCGCATGCCCGAAACGGCGGGCGCGTGCTTGGTATCTGCGGCGGCTACCAGCTGCTCGGGCGACTCATCCACGATCCCGACGGCATCGACGGGCCGGGCGGCAGCGCAGACGCCCTGGGCCTCCTTGACGTCGAGACAACGATGCATCCGGAGAAAACCGTTCGCGCCGTTGACGGCGTCTGTATCGACAGCCGCACGCCCGTGACCGGGTACGAGATTCACGTCGGAGAAACCGCCGGCGCGGACTGCGAGCGCCCGATGTTCGAGATAGCCGGTCATCGCGACGGCGCCGTCAGCGCTAACGGCCGCATCGCCGGCACCTACCTGCACGGCATGTTCGCCAACGATGCTTTCCGTCACGCCTGGCTGCGCAGCGCAGGGTCAAAATCGCTGGAGGATTATGACTACGCTGCCTCAGTCGAAGCTGCGCTGGATGCGCTCGCCGACCACGTAGAGCAGGCGGTTGATGTCGATGCGCTCCTTGCGACCGCGCGGAGGCCCAGGCTCGCCGACGTCGGTACGTGACCCCCACCACGATGCTGCTCGCCTTGGCTATTGAAGCTGCCGTCGGCTGGCCGGACAGCGTGTATCGGCGAATTCGCCACCCGGTGGTGTGGATCGGCTGGCTGGTGACGTGGCTGGACAACGCACTCAATCGCGAAGGCGACAGCAACCGCCGGCGAACGCTGGCCGGTGCGTTGGCTGCCATCACCGTCATACTCGTCACGTACGCTGTGGCAACCGCAGTTACGCTGCTGCTGCCGAACGGCGCAACTGGCGTAGCCGTCGAGGCGCTTATCGCTGCCAGTCTGTTAGCCTCGCGCAGCCTGTACGAGCACGTCGCAGCGGTGTCAAAAGCGCTTGCGGCAGATTCTCTTGCCGGCGCGCGAGAAGCGGTCGCTCACATCGTGGGGCGCGATCCCGAAGAGCTGGACCAGGCAGGCATTGCCCGCGCGGCGCTGGAGAGCCTGGCGGAAAATACGTCAGACGGCGTCTACGCTCCGCTCTGCTGGGGCTTGCTGCTGGGCCTTCCGGGCATGGCCGCCTACAAGGCAATCAACACGCTTGATTCGATGATTGGTCACCGTAACGCACGCTACGAGCACTTTGGCAAATTTGCCGCGCGCATCGACGATGCTGCGAACTGGGCACCGGCACGGCTCACCGGCTTTCTGTTGGCCGTGACCGGCAGTAATCGCGACGACGCTGGGCGTGTAATGTGGCGCGATGCGCGTCGCCACCGGTCCGTAAACGCTGGCTGGCCCGAGGCCGCCATGGCAGGCGCGCTCGGCGTTCGGCTTTCCGGTCCACGCCGCTACGGCAAGACGATCGCTGACGAGCCGTGGTTGAACGAAGATGCCCCCGACCCGGATGCGGCCGCTGTGGACGCCGGCCTGGCGCTCTACGTCCGGGCGATGCTGCTGTTAGCCCTTTTGCTTGCGTTCGAAGCTGCTACGCAGGCGTTTTTGTGAGCGGAGATTTGCAGCACGGCGGCGCGCTTGACCGGGTGGCGGCAAGGTTTTCAAACGCGCCTACCCCGTGGGTGGACCTGTCTACCGGCATCAACCCCTGGCCCTGGCCTGCGGGCGAAATCGAGCACGACTCCCTGCACCGCCTGCCGACCCACCGGGACATGAACCACTGCCGTGAAGCCATGGCGCAGGCCTTTGCGGCGACGCCGTCCACGATCACGCTGGTACCCGGCACCGAAATTGCTATTCGCCTGCTGCCACAGGCCCTGGGTGCACGCCGCGTGGCTGTGCTGTCCCCGACGTACGGCGATCACGCCGAGAGCTGGAACAACGCGGGCGCGGAAGTGGTCGAGACGGCTGACCCGCTTTCCCATTCAGACAACGTTGACGCCGTGGTGCTGTGCAATCCCAATAATCCGGACGGCCGACGCTTCACCGTCGAGGAACTGTCGGCAGCGAGCGCTCGCCTTGCGCAGCGCGGCGGCTGGCTCATCGTCGATGAAGCGTATGCCGATCTCGATCCCGCGCGCAGCGTTGCACCGCTGGCAGGAGCACCCGGCCTCGTCGTACTTCGCTCGACCGGCAAGTTCTTCGGTCTCCCAGGCCTTCGCCTCGGCGCGGTGCTGGGACCACCTGAACTGGCTGCCGCGCTTGAGCGACTGCTGGGCGTGTGGCGCATCGCCGGTCCCGCATTGACGCTCGGCGCGCAGGCTTACGCGGATGTCGATTGGCAGGCTGCCACGCGCAGGCGCCTCGCGTCGGCGCGGATGCGGCTCGACACGCTGATCAAAGGTGCCGGCGCACGGGTCGCCGGTGGCACGGACCTGTTTCGCTATGTCGCGATCGACGACGCGCACGCAACCTGGCACCGGCTCTGCGAACACGGCGTTTACACGCGCCGCTTCGAGTGGACGCGTACGCATTTGCGGATGGGTCTGCCGGCAACACCGGAGGCCGAAGCCCTGCTGGCGAACGCGCTGTCACTCGCGCGCTAGTTCACTTCAGCGCTAGTCACTTAAGCCATGGTCACTTAAGCAACAGCGGCAAGCCGGCGGCAACGAACTCGACACGATCACTCGCCTCGGCAACCGCCTGGTTCAGCCACCCTTGCTGATCGCGAAAGCTGCGCCCCAGCGGCGTTTCCGGCACAAGTCCCAAACCGATCTCGTTGGAGACGAGGATAAGTTCGCCGGGCAGCGCCAGCGCCTCAAGCAGCCGCTGCGTTTCCGCGGAAACGTCCCGCTCCCGAAATACGAGATTGGAGAGCCACAGAGTCAGGCAGTCGACAAGCACGACGTGCCCTGGCCTCATGGTTTCGTGTAACGCGCCCGCCAGGTCCATGGGCGCTTCGCGCGTCGTCCATCCCTCACCCCGGTCCGCCTGGTGCCTCGCGATTCTCGACGCCATCTCGTCATCAAGCGGCTCAGCCGTTGCCACAAACGTTCGGGTGGGTGACGCGGCTTCAGCGAGCTGCTGTGCACGACTGCTCTTGCCTGATCGCGCACCACCGAGAATAAGCGTTACGGACATGGCACTGTCTAGCCCTGCGCGGCCCAGGTCAACGCAGCGTCACGTTCAGACATCGGAAACCGACGGACCTCGGCATCGACAAAGTGAGTCGCCACGCGTGGCAGCGCGGAAAGCACCCGATCCTCGGTTACCAGTGCGACACGCTTGACCGCCGAGTGATGTGCGCGAACGAAACGGACGTGCGAACTCAGGGCGGCCAGGTCATCCCACCCCGGGAAATGCTCGGCGACCACCACGAGCCCATTCAATGCACCGGTTTCAGCAATCGTTGGATCAATCGCCTCGCTGACGCGTGCGAAATCGGCAGCCTCGAGCTCACCACGTGGTTCCAGGATGAGAACGCGCTCGTCCTTCATGAAGGTAAACTCAAGGTCGCCTTCTGAAGGAGGCTCGCAAATCCAGGCCCGCGCGTCCTCGAGCTGGTCATCGTCGAACACGCGAACCTCACCAGGAAATACGAACCCGAAGGCGCGCACTGCGCCAGTGATCCAATCAATGTCCGAGACCAACGCGACGCGCTCAAAAGCCGTGAGGTGCTTCATGCCGATCTTCGCATCCTCCCAGGCGGCACCGCCGGAATACCCTTCAAAGGTCTCTCCGGCAACGTAGAGGAGGCGTGCTTTCCGAAAGCGGGTGAGTTTCTCTTCGAGTGCGGGAACAAGGGTTTCTGTGTAGTCGACTTGCGAAACCTCGCCGGATGCGCGCACGCCGAGTACGTGGTCGGGGAGGTCGGTCATTACGTCAAGCATCGGACACTCCTTGTTGTGGATGAACGACCACGATACAGCGATCGCGGTGACAAAAAAAAGCCCCGCCGGAGCGGGGCTTTAAAGTTACAAAAGCAGCGTTGCCTAGTAGGCGTACGAGAAACGGCCGTACCAGTAGGCGCCGCTGATACCAAACGGCGTGTACTGGCTGTACTGGTTACCCAGCACCGTGGACGTGTCGAAGCCGAGGCCGTTCACCTCGGTGGTCGTCTGGCCCTTGTTGTCGAAAACGTTGTTGCCGCCAAGCAGGATCGAGGCCCGGTCGTTGAAGTTGTAGGCAACTTCGATGTCGAACAGGAACTCCGAATCAAACACTGCATCGGTGCCGAAAACGTCGAACTCGAAGCTGTCGTACCACTCGTCGAAGTAGCTCACCCGGCCCAGGAAGCGCCAGTTGCCCATGTTGTGGTTGCCGGTCAGCGTGAAGCGATTTTCCGGCGTGGTCTCTTCGATCTGGCGAATACGTGGCGCCTGGATGGTTTCCTCGTTGAAAGAAACCACGTCGGTCTGCGTATGGTTGAACGCGAAGTTTACGTCTGTCGTTCCGTTCAGCCAGTCGAAGGAGGTGCTCGCCACAACATCAAAACCGCTGGTCTCGGTGTCGAAGTCGTTTGTGAAGAAGCGGAACTGGGTCAGGTCAGCGGCGCCGGGAACACCCGCGTCGATGAGCTCCTGGATTTGCTCCGGCGTCAGGACAACTTCCGACGACAGGTTCAGCCGGTCGTCCACTTCGATGTAGAAGTAGTCAACCGTTACATCGATGGGACCGGCACTGAAGTAGATACCAGCGGTGAAGTTGGTGGACTCTTCCGGCTCGAGCGGCTTGCCGCCGAACTCAAGGGCGACCGGGTTGGTCGGCGGAATAGTACCGTTGTTCACGAGTACGCCACCGGTGAGTTCGGTAGACGTGTTGGAGGCGTTGGACTGACCAGGCGTCGGTGCCTTGAAGCCCGTGCTGACGGTCATGCGAGCGCCGAAGTTGTCAGTGAAACGCCAGTTACCGCCCACCTTGTAGTTGGTGGTGGTACCGAAGTCTTCGAAGTCCTCGAAGCGTACGGCGGCCTGCAGCAGCAGGTTGTCTGTCGCTTCCCACTCGGCGTCCACGTATGCGGCGACGTTGGAGCGGTCCCACGAACCCGACGTCACATCCGGGAAGCCCGGGAAGCCGTTGGACGAGGTGCTGAAGCCCTGCTCGGCGAGCGGACCGGCGGTGAATGACTCCACCTGGCCGGGGACAATCGTGAATTCTTCAACGCGGTACTCAGCGCCGAAGCCAAGGAACAGGCTGTCGCTGAGCGGCATACCGAAGTCGGCCGTCAGTGAGGTGTCTTCCTGCTCGTAGGTACCCGGATCAAAGTCGCGCGGGCTGTCGGGCAGACTGGCGTTCACCGTGTTGTTGATGAAGAAGTCGGCTTCGTTGTTGCCGTAGTACGCGCTGAAGTCCCAGGAGAACTCGTTGGCGGTCTCGCCACGAACACCGATCAGGAACGAAGTATCGGTAACGTCACCACCGAAGCGGGGCGTGAAGCCACCTTCGATACGCTCCTGCCAGGCAAAGCAGTCGTCGCGAGCGACCACTTCGGCGAACGCGACAGGATCCGGCGTTACGCCGTCGTCGCCGCCGAACGCCACGACCGGGCACGGGTTGCCGTCGTTCATGTCGGCACGCAGGTCACCGACCAGCATAGTCGCGCCACCGTCATTGCTGTACACAGCACCACGGTTGGTCGGGTTGCGGTAGAAGAAGCCGCCGTCGACCGTCTTGCTGTTGTAGTTACCGTGACCGTAGATCTCAGCGTTGTCACTGATGTCAAAACCGTAGTTTACGAACAGCTTGATGTCGTCTTCCACAATCGGGCGGCCCCAGATCATGGCCGGAACCGGAACACCTGGGTAGCCATTGTCAATGAGGGTCTGTGCGTCGGTGCGCTGCGTCGAGCGGCTGGTCGGGTCCGACTCGCCGTATTCCAGCGTGAGGTTCGCAAAACCGTTGGGGCCGAGCGGCAAACCAACGTTGCCGGCAAACGCCCACTGGGCGCCGTCGCCGTCACCGGTCTCACCGTAGCGTGCCTCGACGCTGCCGCCTTCGGCGCTGTCCTTGAGGATGAAGTTCATTACGCCGGCGATGGCGTCAGAGCCATACTGGGCGGCGGCGCCGTCGCGCAGGATTTCCACGCTCTTAAGTGCAAGCGCCGGGATCGCCGCGGCGTCCGGTCCCTGTGCGCCGTTGGAAATGCCGTTACCCAGCCAGGTGATTACCGACGCGCGGTGACGACGCTTGCCGTTCACCAGGATAAGCGTGTGGTCAGGAGCCAGGCCGCGCAGGTTAGCGGGACGCACCAGCGTGGCGGCGTCACTAATCGGCTGGTCGTTGACGTTGTACGAGGGCACGGAGTTCCGAATCAGGTTGCTGATGTCGGTGTCGCCCTGGTTCGTGAACTCGGAGGCGTTGATAACGTCCACCGGCGCGGGCGAGTCGTTCACGGAACGGGCCTTGCTGCGGGTACCCGTTGCAATCACTTCCTCGACGACGATTCCCTGACCCTGCGCGAGCACCTGTTGCGGTAATACAACAAACGCCGGCAAGACGAGCAGGCCAACCGCGGCCGCTCTTGGATAGAAAGTTTGCTTCATCACGAATCCCCTATTGTTTGATGAGTCGCAAGCGACATTGAGCGGTCCGGTGATCGGCAGACGCGCTCGCTGTCCATGTGCCAGGCCCTTCGCAGGGTCCTGTTGTTTTTTGCACGCCACAAAGCGTACCCCTAAATTCACCGACGATGTAGTGACAATACTCTCAAGTGTTGCGTGCGCGCCTCAGGTCACGACACACACGGCCTGTCCTGCACTGCCACTCACTCACGCACCGCAACACGAGCCTCGTACAGTTCGCACTGGAAATACCGGGGTAAAGTGACGTTTATTCCGAAGGGATCCAGCGGTCGCAGATAAGGCAAAGCTGGACAGCGGGCCGTCATACGTAGAAATTCGTATTGAAAAAAGGGATTTTCAGAAGGGTCGCAGATGCGACATAACTGGACGCGGATTGCGCAAAAATCACGATTTTGGTTTTTGCGCAACGCTAAGTGACCAGTCCGCCGACTGTGACACGCGCCGTGTTCGCCTGCCATACTTCGGCGGTGAATTTGGCACCAGCAAGCAGCGAGGTTACCCGCATGCACCACACCATGTCGGAGCACCGGGCGTGACGCGTCCCATCATCATCGACTGCGACCCCGGGCAGGATGACGCTGTCAACCTTCTCATGGCCCTGGCCGTCCCGAAAGAACTCGACGTGCTCGGCATCACCGCGGTGGCCGGCAACGTGCCCTTGCCACTCACCGAACGCAACGCGCGCCTGATGTGCGAGCTCGCGGGGCGCCATGACGTGCCGGTGTTCGCCGGCGGTGAGCGCCCGCTCGTGCGCAGCCTGGTCACCGCCGAAAACGTACATGGCAACACCGGTATTGACGGTGTGGATATCCACACGCCATCGGTGCCGCTGCAAGCAACACACGCCACCGACTTCATCGTCGACACGCTGCGCGCAGCGGCGGACGACTCCACAACGCTGGTGCCAACCGGCCCGCTCACAAACGTTGCGCACGCGCTGATCAAAGCACCAGACATTGCGCCGAAGATTCGCGAGATCGTCATCATGGGCGGCGCAATGCGCGAGGGTGGAAACCACTCACCGTCTGCCGAGTTCAACATGCTGGTCGACCCCCATGCCGCGCGGGTTGTGTTCGAGTGCGGACGGCCCCTAACCGTGTTCGGCCTGGACGTCACCCACCAGGTACCGACAACACCCGCCCGCCTCGAGCAGATCAACGCGATCGGCAACCCGGTAGCGAGCGCGGTGCACGCCATGCTGTCGTTCTACAGCCGCTTCGACTCGGCCAAGTACGGCACAACCGGCGCGCCCCTGCACGACCCGTGCACCGTGGCCTACCTGCTGCAGCCAGATTTGTTCGAGTTTCGCCACGTCAACCTTCGCATCGAAACCGAGTCTGCCATCACCATGGGCCACACCGCCGTGGACTTCTGGCACGTCACCGGCCTTGAGCACAACGCCCGCTGGGCCCACGGCGTGGATGCAGACGGCTTTTACGCTTTGCTGAACCGCCTGCTAGAAACCTACTCATAACCTGTGGGACCGGCTTTGCCTGTGGGAGCGGCTTTCCCTGTGGGAGCGGCTCCTACCATTGTTGATTGCCGCACTTGGCATAACGCACAGTCCGCGTGGATGCCCCATCGCTTTTGCGGCAAACTTGAGGGTCTGTGTGGCAACGAGATCATGAAGAATCTCGCCGCAACTCGTTGGGGGATGTTTACATGATGCGTTTCAACGCGCCGGCCTGCCTGCTGCTCGCGCTTTGCGTTGACGTCGCCGCGGCACACGACGCCGCGGAAGCACCTGTGCGCCAGAAAGCGGCGTATTCCACCCAGATGCACATGCACGGCTCGTTCAGCGAGGGCCAGGGCAGCATGACCGGCGGCACCGTCGAAGCGCGCAATCTCGGTATCGACGTGCTCTGGTGGTCTGACCATGCCTACGGATTTCACCACAACAAAACTGCGCGCACCTTTGGCTTCGAAGACTGGACGGAATTCGAGTGGGAAGGCGAGGACTGGACGCCGTCATCGGCCACGATGAACAAGATCAAGTACTGGCAGCTCGACTCCGATGCGGGCATGACCAGCTACGAGGCCACCTTCACGGATGCACAGGCGGTCGCGGGGGAACGCAGCCTGCGCATTGACGCAACCAGCAGCGAGACCGACTTCGCGTATCTCTACTACCGCTTCGACACTGATCGCAGCGCCGTGAACCGAGCGCGGACGCTGGCCGCCGGCACAACTATCGAGATTTCTATCTACGCTGACCAGGTAGGCGAAGACGCGACGGCGATGGTGAGCGTCGAACTTTCCCGCCATCGCGAAAACCCGGTGGTGGACCTTGCGCTTCACTACTACCTGGACAACAGCCCAGGTGCGGCGCCGCACATGGAAGGCGGTGACTACTTCGTACCGCTCGCTTTTACGCCGGGCGCATGGAACAGCTACGTGCTTGACCTCACCGCCGATGCGGTGGCCGGCTTCACCGACCTGCCCGGTGAAGATAACAACGCGTTCGCAATCAAGATTGGCGCGCGCTCGCGGCTTGGCGCCAACGCCGTGGTGCACTTC
>JBCAXP010000143.1:0-10572 GCA_038533995.1 Pseudomonadota bacterium | reverse complement strand
GCACGATCAGCAGCGCAAGGCCTGCCAGCAATTCCGCCATTACTTTCCATCCTGTTCAGGCAACAGCCGCTCATGATGCGCACAGCGCCCATAAAGCGCAATTGCCAGAACATGGCTGAATTTGACAAGCCGGCGCCGCGCGGCGTAAACACGAGCATGTGACAGCTTCGAATTCCACAGAGGGGCCGGCCAAACCGGACGTCGAGACCGCGATAATTGGCGCCGGCTTCGGCGGCCTTTGCATGGCTATCGCGCTCAAGAAATCAGGGCGCCGGTCCTTTGTCATACTCGAGAAAGAGGCGGATGCCGGCGGCACCTGGCTGGTGAACCGCTACCCGGGCTGTGCCTGCGACGTGCCGTCACACCTGTACTCCTACTCTTTCGAACTCAATTCCAACTGGTCGCGGGCGTACTCGCCGCAGCCGGAAATCCAGGCCTACGTGCAGCGGTGCGTCGACAAGTACGACCTTGCGCCGCACATTCGCTTCAACACCGAGCTCAAGCAGGCGCAGTTTGACGAGGCCGCGGGCGTCTGGCGCCTCAAGACCGCGAACGGCGACTCGTTGACCGCCCGCACGCTGGTTGGCGCGCTGGGCTTTCTGAACCTGCCAGCGATTCCCGAAATTCCCGGGCGCGACAGTTTTGAGGGCACGAGTTTTCACTCCCGATACTGGAACGAAGACTGCGATCTCACCGGCAAGCGCGTGGCGGTCATCGGCACAGGTGCGAGCGCCATCCAGTTCGTTCCTCAGATTGCGCCGAAGGTCGGCACGATGACCGTCTTCCAGCGCACCCCGCCATGGGTGCTGCCGAAACCGGACCGGCCGGTGACCGGCTTCGAGCACTGGCTGTTCCGCCACGTGCCGGCCGTCCAGCGGGCGATACGCGGCGGCATCTACTGGGCGCTCGAGTGCCTGGCGATTCCGTTCATTCGGCGTCCGAAGGCGATGCGGATGTTCGAACGCATCGGCAAGTGGCACATGCGCCGCCAGGTGCCGGACTCCACCTTGCGCGAAAAACTGCAGCCCTCATACCGTCTCGGATGCAAGCGAATTTTGTTCTCCAACGACTATTACCCGTCTCTCACAAAGCCGGGCGTCGAGGTTGTTACCGACGCGGTGACCGAGATCACGCCGACGGGCATTGTCACGGAGGATGGCCGTCACCACGACGTCGACGTCATCATTTACGGCACCGGTTTCAAGGCCACCGACCCTGTTCCCCGCGGACTGATCTTCGGCAGCGGCAAGCGCGACATTGTCGATGCGTGGGAGAACGGTCCAGAGGCCTATCTCGGCACCGCGGTCAGCGGTTTTCCGAACCTTTTCTTCATCATCGGGCCAAATACTGGACTGGGCCACAGCTCGATGATCTTCATGATCGAGTCCCAGGTCGCTTACATTGCCGAAGCGGTCGCGTCGCTGCAGAATGCCGGCGCGCGATCCCTGGAGCTTAAACCGACGGTGCAGCAGCGGTACAATGAGGACATACAGAAGAAGCTGAAGAAGACCGTCTGGCTGACGGGCGGCTGCCGCAGCTGGTACCTGCACCCGAGCGGCAAGAACGTAACGCTGTGGCCAGGCTTCACCTGGCAGTTCCGGCGCCGCACCCGCCGCTTCTCAATCAGTGACTACACCGTTAGCAGCGGCTGACCCTAAAACCTCCCGGGAGTAAACGCCCTTGGGCGAAAAAATAACACCACACAGCGCTGACAGGCGCACCCGCGAAGAGCGCATGTTATTGGTCGCCATGATGGGCCGAATCACTGTGTATTACGGTGGCCTCGCGGTCCTGTTTGCCCTGATACTGATGCTTGCCCCGTGGGCGCTGGAGTATGTGCCAGTGGGCGGTATCGAGAAAATAGTCGATCCGACGCTGAGCGCGGTGCGCGAACTTGACCAGTCGTATCGCGAGGGCCATCCGGAAACCGCGCTGACCGGCGGCATCGAGTCGCGCGACAGCAGTCACGGTCATTTTTCCGATGCGCGCCGCCTCCTGTTCGCGATGATCGGCACCGTGATTCTGATGCTGCCGGTGGCCTGGGTGTACAAGTGCATTCACTACACTGGCGAGCACGACCACTCGCTGGACGAAACGGCCTTCATACTGCCGTCCGTCGTTGCGGGCATCGTCGCCGTCGTGCAGCACAGTCTGGCGCTCGCTTTCAGCCTTGCGGGTATCGTGGCCGGCGTGCGATTTCGACGAGCGCTGCAGGATACTTTTGACACGCTGTTTATTTTTGTCGCGATCGGCGTTGGCATCGCCGCAGGTATCGAGGCGCTTGACGTGGCCGCGGTAATGTCAGTGTTCTTCAATTACGCCACGCTCGGCGTCTGTGCCTTTGGCGATGGCCTTGAGTCCCACCACAAGATTCGCAAGAAGGACAAGGTCAAAAAGAAGAAGAAGAAAGACAATTCCCGGCCGAAGCCCGACGCGACCACGGACAACACGCCATGAAACTCAAATCCATTCTCGTTACCGCGCTGTTGGCAGGCGCGCTTGCCCTCCAGTCGGCCATCCCCGCAGCAACAGCCAGCGAGCGGCAGAACAGCTGGGACGGTGTGGAACGCATCGTGGCGATTGGCGACGTGCACGGTGACTACAACCAGTTCCACGCGCTGCTCACGGCCGCAGGCCTGATCGGCAAGCGCGACAAGTGGACCGGCGGCGAAACGCACCTGGTGCAGGTGGGAGACATTCCCGACCGCGGACCGGACACGCGCAAGGCGATGGATCTGCTGATGAAGCTGGAGAAGCAGGCAAAGCGCGCGGGCGGCGCGGTGCATGCGCTCGTTGGCAACCACGAAGCCATGAACATGACCGGCGACCTGCGGTACGTGCACCCCGGCGAGTACGCAGCATTCGCTGAACGCAGTTCGCAGAAGCGGCTGGACACCTACTATGGGCACGTAGTGGACTGGCTCAAGAAGAACACGCCCAAGGCGGAACGGCCCGACTTCGAGGGCGACTTTCGCAATCAATGGTACGCAGAACATCCGCTGGGCTTCGTGGAGCACCGCTTTGCCTGGGCGCCTGACGGCAAGTACGGCCGCTGGGTTGCCGAAAACAATACGGCGATCAGAATCAATGACACGTTGTTCGTACACGGCGGCCTGAGTCCGAAGTATGCCAACTGGTCGCTCGACGAGATCAACGCAAAGGTTCGCAAGGAGCTCAAGGATGCCGAGAGCCAGCCCGCGGACGCGCTCATCAATGCAGATGACGGTCCGCTGTGGTATCGCGGCCTTGCCTACGCCGACACCGCCGAGCCCGAGGCGCGGACGCAGATTGACTTGACCCTTACCGCGCAGAGCGTAAAGCGCATTGTGATCGGCCATACGCCGCTGACCGGTGCGGTACTTCCACGCTTTGACGCCAAGGTCATCGCGATCGACGTGGGCCTGTCAGCGCACTACGGATCGGGACTGGCGTGCCTTGTCATCGAGGGCGACGAAATCTACACGCTGCACCATGGCGAACAGGTGCGACTGCCACAGGATGACAAGGACGTGGAGTATTACCTGCAGCAGCTCGCGCTGCTCGACCCCAATCCGTCGCGGCTGAAGGCGTATCTCGAAAAGCTGCGTGACGCGCCGGCTCCCGAAGAGGCCGGGGACGACGCCGAAGACAAAACGCTCCGCTGACACGGCGCATCGTGCCATGAAAGGTCGGCGCCGAACTCGCAAGCGTGGCATTCGCGCTTCACGCGAAAAACTCAGCCGCGCTCTCGCCGCGGCGGGCCTCAAAACACAGGCCGCCCTCGCCGAACGCATTGCCGACCTGGAACAGTCAACGACGCCGCCCCGCGACCTGGTGAGCAGAGCCTTTCGCGAACTGCCCGTGGACTCGCTGTCGCTGGAGCGTGTTGCTGTTGCGCTTGGCGTCGAGGCGCACACGCTGTATCTCACGAGCAAGGATCCAGCCCCGCCCGCCGTTACACAGCCAACGGCAAAAGCCATTGCGGTGCTGCCGTTTCTTAACCTCAGTCGGGACGACTCCACCGATTACTTCTGTGACGGCCTGACCGAGGAACTGCTAAACGGCCTGGCCCGGGTGCCGGGGTTGCGCGTGGCTGGTCACACGTCGTCCTTCTCTTTCAAGAAAACCACAGAGGACCCCGCGACGATTGCCAGCCGCCTTGGCGTCGACCATATCGTCGAGGGCAGCGTACGCGTCGCCGGGCAGCGTGCGCGCATCACGGCGCAGCTTGTGAACCCTGACGACGGGCTGACCCTGTGGTCACAGCGCTACGACCGCAGCCTGGGCGACGTGCTGACGGTGCAGGACGAGATTTGCCAGGCAGTCATCGACGCGCTGCAGGTCGCGCTTCTCGGCGAACATGATCGCGGCACCCGGGAACCTGCGTCAGGCCACGAGGCGGCCGTCAACGCGTGGCTGCAGGGGCGCTTCTTCTGGAACAAACGAACCGACGCCGGTGCGCTTAAGGCGATCAAGCACTACGAACACGCTATTCGCGTCGATCCGGAGTTCGCGCTGCCCCACGTCGGACTCGCCGACGCCTGCCGCCTGCTGTCGCTGAGCGGCGCTTGGCCAACCCACGAGGGGTACCGTCGCGCGAAGAAAGCCGCCAGCCGCGCCCTCGAGCTCAACTCGGAGCTTGCCGAGGCCTACCGTTCCCTGGCGCTCATCGGCATGGAATTCGACTGGGACTGGGCGGCCGTAGCGCAAAACTGTGCCAGGGCCCGCGAACTTGGCGCCGGCAAAGCCGACATCCACAGTTGCTGCGCGGGCTACTTTGAAACGCAGGGCAGGCTCGACGATGCCATCGAGGAACGCGAGCAGGCATCGCTGCTCGAACCGCTGTGGGCACCGGTAGCCGCCGGACATGCGCTGACGTTGTCAGTTGCCGGCCGGTACGCCGACGCCACCGCGGCTTTTGAACGGCTGTTTGAACTCGACCCTGCCTACCCCGCGCACTACGGCTACGGAAGCCTGTACTACTACCAGGGCCGTTACCGGAAGGCGCTGGACGAGTTCAACCTGGATCCGCGCGACGGACTGCGGCTCACCGGTGCCGCGATGGCACATGGCAAGCTGGGTCACGGCCGAAAAGCAGCCTCGGCGCTGCGCGCACTGATCGACGGCTTCTCGCACGTTGCCCCGGCCCAGATTGCGCAGGTGTATGTACAGGCTGGCGACTGGAAAAACGCATTCGCCTGGCTCGACCGCGGTTGCAAGCATCGTGACCCGGGCGTGGTCGAAATTACCTTCTCTCCGTACTTCGCTCCGCTGCGGCGCCACCGCCGCTTTGCGCACTATCTCGAACAGATCGGCATCGAGGCCACAAACAACTATCGCCGACTGCGGTCCTGACTGGGCATTTTTGTTATTCTCGCTTGCCAATCAGGTGGCCAAACGACGGGCCAAACGAGGGGCCAGGCAATGGGAGAGATCATGGCAACAGCGAGCGCGGCAGGCATTGAAGCAATGGGCTTTCATGGCCCGACACACTACGTGGACATGGCGGAGCTTGCTGTCGCACGAGACGTTGAACCGGCGAAGTACACAAAGGGTATCGGGCAGACGCAGATGGCGGTCGCAACGCCCTGCGAAGACACCGTCACGATGGCCACGATGGCAGCGCGCAAGGCGCTGCACGCGTTTGACATTGACCCCGCCGACATCGGCACGCTGATTGTCGGCACGGAAACCGGCGTCGATCACAGCAAGCCCGTCGCCGTCTACGTGCACGAGCTGCTCGGCCTGAAAAGCAATTGCCGCACCTTTGAGACCAAGCACGCCTGTTACGGCGCGATGGCCGGACTCACCTCCGCCACCGACTGGATCATGGCAGGCCGCGCACGCGGCCGGAAAGCGCTGATTGTCGCCTCCGACATCGCGCGCTACGGGTTGCGCACCGCCGGGGAACCCACGCAGGGCGCCGGGGCGGTTGCGATGGTGGTATCGGACACGCCATCACTGCTGCGCTTCGATGCCGACGTGATGGGCGATTACACGCGGCAGGTCATGGACTTCTGGCGGCCGCTGTATTCCAAGTACGCGTTTGCTGACGGCCACTATTCCATCCAGTGCTATCTCGATGCGTTCACCGGCGCGTTCGAGGACGCCTGCAGCAAGGTGGACGACCCGCAGCGCTTTGCGCTCGACCAGCTCGACGCGGCGTTCTACCACGTGCCGTTCGTGAAGATGGCGCGAAAGGCCCACCACCGCCATTGGGAAGCGCAGCTTGGCGAAATCGGCGAAGCGCAGCTGCCGGCCATCGCCGAGTCGTTCGAACAGCTGGTCGCACCCTGGCTTAGCCTGAACGCCGTCGTCGGCAACATTTACACTGGTTCGCTGTTCCTCGCACTCATGGATTACCTCAGAAGCGGCGACGCCGCCCGCGCCGGAAAGCAGGTCAGCCTGTTCTCCTACGGCAGCGGCTGCGGCGCCGCGTTTGCGCTTGGCCATGTGGGCGACAGCGCGCACGAGAGCGCCCCCCTGCTCGACCCGCAGGCCGAGCTCGACAACAGGGTGCGCCTTGCCATCGACGAGTACGAGACCTTGACGCGCGCAACGGAAGACGCCGATTCCAACGAGGCACCGGACCCTGATCCGGCTCAGTGGAACCACAGCGACGGTTTGTTTTACGTCGGCACGCGCGAGCATGTGCGCCGCTACGAGATGCTGTAGGAGCGGCATCCTGCCGCGATTCCGGTTAGAGCACCTTGCCAGGATTCATGATGCCCTGCGGGTCGATGGCTTTCTTCACCGAGCGCATGAGCTCGAGCGCGACCGGATCGGCGTGCGTGGCCAGCAAGTCCCGCTTGAGCTGCCCAACGCCGTGCTCCGCGCACACACTGCCCTGGTAGCGCTGCACGAGGTCATATACTGCATCCGACAGTGCCTCACCGTGACTGGCAATGAAGCGTTCCAGCGATTCGCCCTCGGGCGGCAGCAGGTTGAAGTGCAGGTTGCCGTCGCCGATATGGCCGTAGGTGCAAAGGCGAACGTCAGGCACGATCGCCCGCACTGCGTCTGAACTCTCCTCCAGAAATCCGGCAATGCGACTGACCGGCACTGAGATGTCGTGCTTGAGGCTGTTGCCGACGGCACGCTGCGCGGCCGGCACGTTTTCCCGCAGGCGCCACAACGCGTCGGCTTGCTGCCCTGACTGGGCAACGACGCCGTCTTCCACCTCCCCTGCCTCCATGGCGCTGGCCAGCAGCCGCTGCACAAGCTCGCCCACGGCCTCCGCATCAGAGGCTGTCGACAGCTCAATCAGTGCGTAGTGTGCGGCACGGGCGTCCAGGGGCATCCGCGTGTCGTCGATGTTTTGCACCACGAGATCCAGTGCCAGCGCCGGCAGGTATTCGAAGGACGTCACCGCGTCACCGCTTAAGGCGCGCGCGCGGGCCAGCAGCTCGCAGGCCGCTTGCGGCGTGGGCACCGCAACGAAGGCGGTGGCCGACGCAGCTGGCCGCGGAAACAGCTTGAGCACCGCCGCGGTAATGATGCCAAGCGTCCCTTCGGAGCCGACGAACAGCTGCTTGAGGTCATAGCCAGCGTTGTCCTTGCGCAGCTGCCGCAGCCCGTTCCACACCCGCCCGTCCGGCAATACGACCTCCAGCCCCATCACCATGTCGCGCACATTGCCGTAGCGAAGCACGGCGGTGCCACCGGCGTTGCTCGCGAGGTTGCCGCCCACCTGGCAGCTACCCTCGGAGCCAAGGCTGAGCGGAAACAGCAGACTGGCATCCGCCGCCGCCTGCTGTGCGGTCGCGAGCACCACGCCGGCTTCCAGCTCCATCGAGTAATTCACAGGATCAACCGACCGCACGGCGTTCATGCGCGACAGGTTCAACAACACCTGCGTGCCGCTGGCGTCCGGCGTGGCGCCGCCGCAGTAACCGGTGTTACCGCCCTGGGGCACTATCGCAATGCCGGCATCGGCACACAGCGCGACCACACGGGCGGCCTCTGCCGTGTTGGCAGGCCGCACCACTAGCGCGGCGTCGCCGTGGTACAGCGCGCGATGATCCACAAGCAGCGGTGCGCGAACCTCCGGGTCGTCGATGACGCCCTCGGGACCCACCGCCTCGCGGATGGCATTCAGGGTAGAGTCAGCTTTGGAACGGGATACTGGCGACATGGTTGGGCACCGTGACAACTGCCCGTCACGATAACCGAAGCCATGGGCCCCGACCAGCGGGGAACCGCCCGCTGCCGCCAGTGTCCACTCCATGAATCCCGCGGTATGATCCGCGCCGTCGACGTAGCCTGCAGAGGGAACCCGCCATGACTACCCGAGCCATTCCGGCGACTGTCATCACCGCTACCTGCCTTGTTGCCTCGTGTGCGTGGGCAAATCCGCCACTGGTCGAAGAGGCTTTTGCCAACATGGGCAACAAGCTGGACTGGTCCTTCACGGTTGCCACCGACACGCTGGAAAGCAGCCGGATCGAGCAGCACGTGGCAAGCGGCGGCGAGAGTGACTGGACCCTGGTAACTCTCGACGGTGAAACGCCCGCGGACGAGGCGCAGCGGGAGTACCGGGAACGCAAGGCGAAGGAGACGCAAAAGCGTCGGGAGCGCGGCGGCAACGGCTTTGACACGATCGCGGTTGACGACAGCTTTGAGTTAATCGAGGAAACCGATACCCACGCGGTGTTCAGCTTCCAGCCAGCGCCCGACAGCGACGACGACGAGAAGATTATGAGCATGCTGCGCGGCTTG
The DNA here is from genome assembly GCA_038533995.1 of Pseudomonadota bacterium. Taxonomy (GTDB): domain Bacteria; phylum Pseudomonadota; class Gammaproteobacteria; order Steroidobacterales; family JBCAXP01; genus JBCAXP01. The sequence goes on along the minus strand of JBCAXP010000143.1, from coordinate 1,875 downwards.
ATGAAGATCAACAAGGCCGGTCCGTATGTCGAATCGCTGCAGATGAACAACAGTGGCAAGCTGAAGCCCGCGCCCATGGTTCGCATCCACAGCCTAACCATCGACATACAGTTTGGTCCGGCCTCTGACGGCGGACCCTGGGTGCCGATGTCGAACACCACGGTGCTGGAGGGCAAAATGGCGGGCTTCAAGAAGATCAACCAGAACACCACGATTCGCTACTCGGATTACAGCGCTCCGGGACAGGCCAGTGAGTAGCTGACGGCGCTAACTACGCTGACCTTTCCGACCCATCCCGTAGGCCAGCACAGCGCCCGTCAGGAGCGTCACCAACACGACGGCCAGAGACACGGAGCTGCGCCAGGGCAAAACACCGACAGTGGCCGACGCCAGGCCACCAATGCCCATCTCGGTGGCGCCTAGCAGCGCTGCGGCGACTCCTCCCCTGCCCTCGGCCGCATTGAGCGCCAACACCGGACAGGTTGCGAACAGGGGACCGGCCCCAAACAGCACCACTGACATGGTGATGGTAAGACTGACCGGGGACAGCAGGCCCGACGCGACGACCGCCACCACGCTTACAATGCCGACGCCAAACACCACCAGGCCCAGGTGGAGAATGCGCATGGGATCGAAGTGTTTGGCCAGCCTCTCGGCGAGAACGCTACCGACGGCGTAAGCCGCAACGATAACCATCTGGTAGTAGCCGAACTGCTCGGTCGGCACGCCAAAGCGCCCTATCAGGATGAATGGCGAGGCGGTGATGAACGCAAAGATCACCGCGAGCGCCATCGCTTCGAGCAGTGCAAAGCCAAAGAACTGGTTGTTTTTCAGGAGCGCGAAGTTCTCTTTCACAACGTCGCGGGGGATGAGCGGCTGGCGGTCAGGCGGCGCGGATTCGGGCAGCTTCCACCAAACCAGTAGCACGCTTAAAGCCCCGGCAATCGTCATGATCCAGAAGTTGGCGCGCCAGCCAAGCCAAACGTGCACGTAGCCGCCAAGAATCGGCGCAGCCGCCGGCACCATGGCAATCACGATGCCGAACCAGGCGAACGCGCGCACCTGGTCCTGCGGAGTGAACACCTCACGAATGACGGCGAGGCCCACTACCGCTTCCACAGCCGCCGCCGTGCCCTGCAGCACGCGAAAGAACAAGAGCTGCTCGATGCTCGTGGCGAGCGAGCAACCCAGGCTTGCTAAGGAAAACACCACCATGCCCACCAGCATGGCTTTGCGGCGTCCGTACCGGTCTGACAACGGACCGTGTATGAGCTGGGTAACGCCAAGCGCGAGCACGTTGAGGCTGAGCGTGAGCTTCACCCACAGCGGCGTGGTGTCCAGCAACGCCGGCAGGTCCGGCAGGCTGGGCGCGTAGAGGTCCGTCGCCATGATGCTGGCGGTGCTTGCCAGCAGCAGCACCGGCAGCACGTCAAGCAGCGTGAGCTTGCCGACCAGGGAGTGTTCGTTGGCGTTTTTCATTGGCGAGTGCAAATCCATGCAGCGCGCGTCTTGCGGTGCCTGCGGACCAGTAGGCGGCCCGGGCCGGAGATATTAACGCAATCGGGCTGCCGGGCCGTGGCAGGGATGACTGCCGGGAAGCGGCTCGCTATACTCTGGCTCCCTCATGCGGGCCTGTAGCTCAGTTGGTTAGAGCAGGGGACTCATAATCCCTTGGTCCCAGGTTCGAGTCCTGGCGGGCCCACCACTCTTTGCTCGAGTTTTATGCCACCTCACCGACTTGTCATCCGACAGCTTTGCGACACCAGGACTATTCCGGCTGCTGACGCAGCGCTCGCATGCTCGCCCTGGCGGGCCCACCATCCTTTGCTCAGGTTTGACGCCGGTATTTTTTAGTCAACGACCCGAAAGCATAAC
>JBCAXP010000142.1:0-10606 GCA_038533995.1 Pseudomonadota bacterium | reverse complement strand
GCGCTCAAGCCCGCTGGTCTGCACAACGCGCTGATCTTCGGCCGCGAAGACGGCGAACTCGTGCTGCAGTCGAAAAATCCCCTGGCAAAAGTCGACGGTGTTACCGCGGTGGCGTGGGGCGACTACGACAATGACGGGCGGCTCGATGCGTACCTGTGCCGCAACGGCGCGAACCAGCTGTGGCGCCAAGTGGGTGACGACGAGTGGCAGGACGTTTCCGCGGAAACGTCAACGAGCAACGGCGAACTCGACTGTGCTGACACGGCCATGTTTGACGCTGACCACGACGGCGACCTGGACATTTTTGTCGTCAACGCCAACGGTCCCAATGAGCTGCTCAGCAACAACATGGACGGCACCTTTCGCTCGCTGGCCGAGTCCAGCGGTCTCGAAGGCAGCGGCAGCGGCCGCCAGCTGCTGACGGCAGATCTGGACGGCGACCGGGACGTCGACATCGTGGTGATCAACGACGCCGCGCCAAACAACGTGTGGCTGAACGACCGGCTATGGCAGTACCACGCGGCCGATGGCCTCGGTGAATTCGCCACCGCAGACATCGTCGCTGCGGTCGCCGGTGACGTGGACGCCGACGGTGAGGTGGAACTTTACGCCATGGACCCGGCCTTCGGCGTGACGCGCTGGTCGCCCGGAGACGGGTGGGCCGCCGAACAGGTTCTCGCAGCTCCGGCTGCCGGCAGCGCCGAGCTGACCGGAGAACCCCAGCTCGGTCTGACCGACTTCGACGGCAACGGCCGGCCCGACCTGCTCGTCGTGAATGATCGCGCGCTCGCGATTCACGCGTTCGACGACGCTGGCGCCGCAGCGCCGATCTTCGAGGAGGCCGGCGCGTTCGGCTCCGTCGTGCCCTGGCTGTGGACGCCGGAGCAGGGACCGGGCCTGCTCGGGCTGAAGCTCGGCGCAGGTCCTGAAGACCCGACGCGCAACCTGGCGCGCCTGCCGACCTCGTCGGCGGCGCTGCTGAAATGGCTGCCGGGCCCGGGGCGCCACAGCTTTGTCGCGCTGAACTTTACCGGCAAGGAAGACCAGTCGGACTCCCTGCGCTCCAACCGCAGCGGCATCGGCACCCACGCCGCGCTGCGCGTGGGCAGCCGCTGGAGCCTGGGCAGCAACTTTGCGTCGCACAGCGGTCCGGGGCAAAGCGCGATGCCGCTGGTGTTCGGTCTCGGCGGTGCGTCCAACGCTGACTACGTCGCCGTGAACTGGTCCGATGGCGTGTTCCAGACGGAGCTCAACCTGGAGCCCGGTCTGATTACGATTGCTGAAACCCAGCGGCAGCTGTCGAGCTGCCCGGTGTTGTTTGCGTGGAACGGAGAATCGTTCGGATTCGTGAGCGACGTGCTCGGCGTCGGCGGCCTCGGCTTCATGACCGCACCGGGTGAGGTAGCAACGCCGCGGCCGTGGGAGTACTTCCGGATGCCGGAAGGCTCGGTCGTGCCGCGCGACGGCAGGCTCACCTTCAAGCTCACTGAGCCGATGGAAGAGATTGCGTACGTTGACGGCCTGCGCCTGCACACGATCGAGGTGCCGGACGGCTGGCACGTGGTGCTGGACGAGCGCATGGGTACCGCCGCGCCGATGCCGACCGGCGAACCGCTGTTTTATCGGGACGCCGTGGCGCCCACGCGCGCGTTCAACGATCGCGGCGACGACGTAACCGCGACCGTGCTCGACGTCGACGCCGTGGCGGCGCCGGAAGGGCCGCTGGATCACCGGTTCATTGGCCGCGTCGCGAACCCGCACGTGCTTACGCTTGAGTTCGAAGCGCCGCTCGACGGTACCGGTAAGCGGCCAGTGCTCGTGGCGGACGGTTGGGTTGAGTACCCGTATTCACAAACCGTGTTCGCGGCCTGGCAGGCCGGCGCGATGTACACGCCGCCGACGCTGGAGGCGCGCGGCGCCGATGGCGAGTGGTACGCCGTTTATCCCAATTTCGGTTACCCCGCTGGCATGCCGCGCGAGATGGCGCTGCCGCTGGACAACCTGCCGCCGGGCACCACGGCGCTGCGGCTGTCCACCAGCCTCGAGGTGTACTGGGACCGGCTGCGCGTCGTGTTTGCCGAGCCGGTGCCGGCAGGAACGCGCCGGTCGGTTGCTGACGTAGAAGTCGCCACCCTAGCGAAAACCGGTTTCCCGCTGCGCACGAATGGCCCGCAGCGTCGTCCCGGGTATGATTACGATAAGCGCACACCGTACTGGGACACGCGTTACCCGTCGGGCTTCTACACGGAGGCCGGCGATGTGACGCCGCTGGTGAGCGCCACGGACGATGCCCTGGCCATTATCGGGCCGGGCGAAGAAGTGGAGTTCAGTTTTCCGGTGGCACCGGCAGGGGAGGGCCTGTCGCCTGTGTACGTGCTGGAGTTTCGTGGCTGGGCCAAGGATATGGACCTGTACACGCGAGACGGCGGCACGGTAGCGCCGCTGCCGCTCCGCGAGGAGTCGGCGACGAGCGCCAGGGACGCGCTGCATGAACGCTTTAATACACGCTACGAGTCGGGTTACTAGCGAGATTCGTAGCAGGACACGATAAGAAAAAGATGAGCACGAAACCTCGCCGAAAGTATGTGCCCGCCGTCGGGCCGAAGCTGCGCAAACTGCTGTACGTGGTGTTTGGCCTGTTCGCCCTGCTTGCGGTGAACGCGTTTTACCTGTCGTCGGTGACGATGCTGGAGTGGTACACGGGCCGCGTGTATCAGGACTATTTCTACCAGTACATGTTCTTAGGCCACCTGGTGCTTGGCCTCATCATCATCCTGCCTGTGGTGATTTACGGCATCATCCACATGAGCAATACACGCAACCGGGTGAACAAGCGCGCGATCAAAGTGGGCTACGCTCTCTTTACAACCGCGTTGCTGCTGCTTGCGAGCGGCCTGGTGCTTACGCGCGGTATCCCGCTCGTGGAGATTCGCGATGCCGACATGCGCCAGGTGGCGTACTGGCTGCACGTGATTACGCCGCTGGTGGCCGCTTGGCTCTTCGTGCTGCACCGGCTCGCCGGCAAGCGCATCAACTGGCGCGCGGGTGGTGCGGTCGCGGCCTTTGCGCTCGTGCTGGCCGGCGTCGCGCTGGCTTTCCAGACGCAGGACCCGCGCCGCTGGAATGAAGCCGGCCCCGAATCCGGCGAGCAGTACTTCTTCCCGTCGCTGGCGCGCACGTCCACTGGCAATTTCATTCCGGCGCGCAGCCTGATGAACGATGAGTACTGCGCCGAGTGTCACAACGACGTGCACGAGCGCTGGGAGCACAGTTCGCACCATATCGCCTCGTTCAATAACCCCGTGTACCTGATGTCGGTGCGCAACACGCGGCAGGTCGCGCTGGAGCGCGACGGAAACGTGCAGGCAGCGCGGTTCTGCGCTGGCTGTCACGATCTCGTGCCGTTCTTCTCAGGGGCGTTTGACGATCCGAACTTCGATGACGTGAATCACCCGACCTCGCAAGCCGGCATCACGTGCACTGGCTGCCACGCGATCACGCACGTGAACAGCGTGCGCGGCAACGCCGACTACACTATCGAAGAGCCGCAGCATTACCCGTTTGCGTTCAGCGACAGCGAGGCGTTGCAGTGGGTGAACCGCACGCTCGTGAAAGCCAAGCCGGATTTCCACAAGAAGACGTTCCTGAAGCCCCTGCACGAGAGCACGGAGTTCTGCGGCACCTGCCACAAGGTGCATCTGCCCGAGGAGCTCAACAACTACAAGTGGCTGCGCGGCCAGAACCACTACGATTCGTTTTTGCTGAGCGGCGTGTCGGGGCACGGAAGCCGCAGCTTCTACTACCCACCGAAGGCCCACAGCAACTGTAACCAGTGCCATATGGAAGCGCTGGAGTCCGACGACTTCGGTGCTCGCGACATTGACGGCAACGGCACGCTGCAGGTTCATGACCACCTGTTCCCGAGCGCCAACACCGCGATGGCGCAGATGAAGGGCGCGCCGGAATGGGTGCAGCAGGCGCATCGCGACATCCTGCAGGGGTCGCTGCGCGTAGACATCTTCGGGCTCAAGGCAGACGGCGCCATTGACGGCGAGCTGACCGCGCCGCTGCGCCCGTCGATTCCGGCGCTCGTGCCGGGTGAGTCGTACCTGCTCGAAACGGTGGTGCGTACGCTGACGCTGGGTCACCACTTCACGCAGGGCACCGCCGACTCCAACGAGGTGTGGGTGGAAGTGAAGGTGACGAGCGGCGATCGCGTGCTCGGTCACAGCGGTGCGCGGCGCAACAGCGACGGCACGGTCGACCCGTGGGCGCACTTTATCAATGCGTACGTGCTCGATTCCGAAGGCAACCGCATCAACCGGCGCAACGCTGAAGACATCTTCACGGTGCTGTACAACAACCAGATTCCACCAGGTGGCGCCGACACCGTGCACTACCGATTCATGGTGCCGGAAGACGTCATCGATCCGGTGGCCGTGGAAGTGCAGCTGCACTACCGCAAGTTTGATACCGAGATCATGAGCTTTGTCATCGGGGAGGGCTTCGAGCGCAACGACCTGCCGATTACTACCATCGCAAGTGATCGCATCGAGTTCCCGCTGGACGGCGCCGTTGCGGGCGCAACAGCGCCGGAGATTCCGGAGTGGCAGCGCTGGAACGATTACGGCATTGGCCTGCTGCGCAAGGGCGGCACCGGTGAGCTGCGTCAGGCCGAGGCCGCGTTTGCGCGGGTCGAGGCGCTGGGCCGGGCTGACGGTGCAGTGAACCTGGCGCGTGTGTTCCTGCGCGAAGGGCGCCTGGACGAGGCCGCCGATGCCCTGGCCCGCGCCAGCAGCTTCGATCCGCCGGCGCCGCCTTGGACCGTGGCCTGGCTCACCGGCGAGGTGAACCGCCAGAACGGTTACCTCGATGAAGCGCTCGAGAACTTCACCGCCGTCGCAGACACGCAGTTTGCCGAGGCCCGCGACCGCGGCTTTGACTTCAGCCGCGACTACCGGCTGCTGAACACCGTGGCGACCACGCTGTTTGACCGTGCGAAGCTGGAGCGCGGTGAGCGGCGCTCCGAGCGCCGCGCGGATTTCCTGGCCCAGTCAGCTGACTGGTATCAGCGGGCGCTCGTGCAGGACCCGGAAAACACCACCGCCCACTACGGTCTGTCGCAGGTGTACACGCTGCAGGAACAGCCCGAGATGGCGGCCGAACACCGCGCCCTGCACGAAAAATACCGCGTGGATGACAACGGCCGCGACCGCGCCGTTGCCAACGCCCGGCGCGCCAATCCGGCGGCGGACCATGCTGCGAACGCCGTGGTGATATACGATGTCGGCCCGGCGTTCGAATGACGCGCAGTTTCCAGCGGCCCTATGACCTCACAGCACGACGCACCCACGCCTGAAACCGAGGAACAGGACGACGCCGTAATCGGCACCGCGTTCCGCTGGTCGCTGATTGTGTTTGCCGCTGTCGCGGGAGTAGTCGCGGTGGCGCTGCTGCTGCTGCGCGAGGCTCCCGAGGAGACCGTGGTTGACGAAGCCGAGGTCGCGGCGCCTATGGATCTTGCAGATCTCGAAGACCCTGAACCGCCGGCCGTGTCGTTTACGGATATCACCGCGCAGGCCGGAATCACCATGACCCAGGTAAACGGGGCCTACGGTGAGAGCCTTCTGCCGGAGACCATGGGCAGCGGCGTTGCGTTCCTCGACTTCGATAACGACGGCGACCAGGACCTTCTGTTTTCCAACGGCACACGGTGGCCCTGGCGCACGGAAGAACTGGAGGCAACGCCGGCGCTGTACCGCAATCGGGGTGACGGCACGTTCGAGGACGTCACCGCCGGGTCTGGCCTGGATGTGCCGCTGTACGGTACCGGCGTCGCGGTTGCGGACTATGACGCGGACGGACTGGTCGACGTGTTCCTCGCCGCGGTCGGCGAAAACCGGTTGTACCGCAACGTTGGCGACGGGCGCTTCGAACTTGTATCCGATGGCCCGGCAGGCGCAGACGACGCCTGGAGTACGAGCGCCGCGTTCTTCGATTACGACGCGGACGGTGACCTCGACCTGTTCGTCGCCAACTACGTGAAGTGGTCCAAGGACATCGACCTGGAGGTGGACTACCGCATGACCGGCATCGGCCGCGCCTACGGTCCGCCGACCAACTACGAGGGCACGCACTCGTACCTGTACCGCAACGACGGCGGCGCCTTCATGGACGTTTCCGCGGAGGCCGGCATCCAGGTGAGCAACCCCGCGACGGGCGCGCCGGCCGGCAAGGGCCTTGCGGTGACTCCGGTGGATGTGGACGACGACGGCCTTCTGGACGTGCTGGTCGCCAACGACACGGTGCGCAACTTTTTCTTCCACAACCTCGGCGGCGGGCGCTTCGAGGAAACCGGCTCTGTTGTTGGTCTTGCGTACGACAGCACCGGCAGCGCGACCGGCGCCATGGGCATTGATGCCGCGCGCTACAACAATGACGACAACGTGGCCATCGCTATCGGCAACTTTGCGAACGAGATGACGTCGTTCTACGTGGCTCAAAGCGGTGACGGCCAGTTCACGGATGAAAGCACCGTGTCCGGCATCGGCCCGCAAAGTCGCCGCGCGCTGAGCTTTGGGTTGTTTTTCTTTGATTACGATCTCGACGGTCGGCTCGACGTGTTGCAAACCAACGGCCACGTGGAGGACGAGATCAACGTGGTGCAGCCGAGTCAGCAGTACGCTCAGCCCTCACAGATCTTCTGGAACTGCGGTATCGAGTGTCAGCGCAACTACATCCCGGTTGCCGCCGAGGTGCTTGGCGACCTTGCGAAGCCGGTAGTGGGACGCGGAGCCGCGTATGGTGACATCGACGGTGACGGTGACCTCGATGTGGTGCTGACCCAGGTGAACGAACCGCCGGTTCTGTTGCGAAACGAACTGCAAGGCGACGGCAACTGGATCCGGTTGCGGCTGGTCGGTGCCGGTGCGAATCGCGACGCTGTCGGCGCGAAGGTGGAGGTCACGGCCGGCGGTCTTTCGCAGTACCGCACAGTGCGGCCCGCACGTAGCTACCTTAGCCAGGTGGAAGCGCCGCTCACGTTTGGTCTCGACGAATCCGCAGGGCCGGTCGATGTTTCGGTGACGTGGCCTGACGGCAGTCAGCAGTCTTTCCCTGGCCTTGCCGCGAGCGAGCAGCACATACTTCAACAGCAATAGCCGGCCAGATCGGCATAGTATGCCCGGCATAACCCGCCTGGTTGTTCGCAAACTAATCCTTGGCTAACTCAAATAAATTCAGGGGTTTCGCGCTCCTCAAGGCGGTGCCTGGGCTTCAATGGTCGAGACTTCCGACCGAAATACCCTGCCGCAGCCCTATTTTTTATTCCTGCTGCGGGATAATCTTTTTATCCATGCAGCAAGATAATTTTTGTTAGGCAGATTTCGCATGGTTTTTCAGCGCGATGGTTGCAAGCCGATCGCGAACCCGACTCTCAAGCAGTTGCAACGAAGTCTCGGTCAGATGAAGTCCTCGTTCGCGTCACTGACGATGGATGACGATTCGTATTTCCAGGTGGCAGGTGGCCCTGGCCTTTTTCTGCTTGAGTACAGAGATGACCAGGGCAGGCATTATCGTGCTTCGCAGGAAGAGGTAGTTGTTCCATTCGACGATGGGACCTCGTTGGTGTTCAGTGGAGGCGAAGTCTCGATGAACAGGCACGAATGGTTTCTCGGGCGGCAGGTTGTCGAGGTATTTGCCAGTGCAATAGAGCACCAGGCCTTGCCTGACTGGGTTAAGTTAGTGCTACTTGATGGTGAGTATCAACCGAGGTACCTCAGCAATGATGGATCTGCCTAACAGTTCGTTCGAGTTGACGGCCGGGCATAAAGTGCTATTCCAGTTGTGGCATCGCGCCGCAACTCAACGAGGGTGTTAGGCGGCGCAGAAAGAAGGTCGGGGCGATTGAGAAGGGCCGAATCACGTGTCTAATGAAATTGCTGTTGCATTAGTTTCCGCATTCGCTAGTCTGGCAGTGGCACTAGTGGCGCTCTGGCAAGCCATCCGGGTTGGCAGACAACAAAGCGTCCTTGCTGCACTTCAAGCGTCAGCTGATGAGGCGAAACCGCTATTGGAATATATCTCGGCAGCATGGGCAGATCTCCAGCGCATCAAGCATGCCATTGATATGCTGTTAGTTCCTGGGCGGCCCGAGACCCGACATGCGTTAGAAAGCCTTAGCGAGGCAACAGACAGTCTCATCGTTCATTTCGAGCATCACGGAAGCAAGTATCCGCGGCACATTCGCGAGGTATGGCACGATACGAAGAACTACTGCACAACTCTTCGGGCGGCTGTCAACACGAGGCTGGATGCAGTAGAGCCAGACTTGCAGCTTCCTGAAGAAACGAAGAGCTATTTGTTGGGTGCCCGTGAAGCAGTCGGTCGTTTCCAGGATAATTTCCAGAGCGACCGCGACAATTTTCGCATCAGCCTGTTTCACGAACTCAAGAAAATGGTCGAGTGAGTATTCCGCTAAATTGGATGTGGCGTCAATTAGACATGGCAAATGGTCAGCCTGCGTGAGACGTAACTGAGATGTGTTTCGCGATGTCGGTTGAGTGTTGGGTGACGCCTAACGATGTTCTGCAACTGACACTTGCAGTTGCAGGCCGTTTGGCTACGCCAATCCGCCCATCAACTTCAAGCGCAGCTGAGCTTGGTTGTCAGGCGGCGAGTGGATGAGCTGCCTCCACAGGTCGCTACCTTGGCGTTGATATTCAACTATTCAAGTGACCCGATATGATCCGAATCGCAGTAATGTGCACGGCAACTTTCGTAGTGGGGGTGATTGTAGGGGGTACGCTATTCTCGGACTCTCAGCCGCGTTCACTACTCACTGCACCAGGTTGCAGCGAGTGCCTTAGCCCCGCCGCGTTCCTCGGTCTTGCTGCTTCGGTTGCCGTGCAGAAGACGCCTGGGTTGATACCAAACAAGGTAATCGAAACGGAGTTCACCATTGGGTTCGAACATCCGGCGCCGAACTACGGGAAGCAGTACGTTTTCGTGCCGAAACGCGACATTAGGGCGGTGGGCGACCTTGGGGAAGGCGATGCAGCGTACATCCAAGACATGTTCGTGGCAATCGCGTCTGTGATACAAACGAAGCAAGTAAAGAACTACCGGATCTGGTCGAATGGCCCAGGTAAACAGGCGGTTGAGTACCTTCACTTCCATCTTGGCGGCGACTAGCGACTTTGGTAGACGCTCAGTGCCGCCTAACTCGCGGCTGCAGATGGACGCATTGACACGAAATTCGACTTCGCTCCGCACGTCGCGTGTCGAGCGCACCTGAGCCTTGTTGTTAGGCGGAAACGTGGCAGCTACCACGAGGAAGAAGCTCTGGGCTTTGTTTAGAGCTACGGCTTGGGCTCCACTCGCGGTGCTGGTCTTCCACTCAGGTGCTGCCGCAGTCTTTGGTCATGAGCCCTACGTAGATCCGATTTCACACTTCCTCGGCGGAGTTGCGATTAGCTACTTTCTTTTTCACGCGGTTGTGGCGCTAGTACCAGGCGTGGGCGCAGCGCCGCGAGTGGTGGCGATTCTCATGGCATTCGGACTGGCAGTAACCACCGCGGTTACCTGGGAACTCGGGGAGTTAGGGTCAGATCTTGTACTCGGAACCAATATTCAGCATGACGCCAGAAATGTCCTGCGCGATTTGGCGCTGGGAACCGGGGGCGCATTATTTATGCTAGGACTACACAGTGTCGGTGCTTCACGAGCCAAGTGAGCTGCTGGACTTACACGCGATATCCTGTCGATCCAGTGGATTCACTGTGCCGCCCAAGAAAATGGATTCAGCAGACCGTGAAGCATAAAGTGCCATTTTCCCTGCGTGGGCGCGCGGCGGCTGATCCAGGTAGTTAGGCGATGGTTAATCAGTACGTTCGAGTCCGATGTGAGTAGGCTTCACCGCAGTGATTTCCTGAGAGAAGTGAAGGCCGCATTCCCCGAAATGCGGGGTCCATTGAATCGAGAATACGGACTGTTGCACCTCGAGATGCACGCCTTCTGCGACTTTACTCAGGAAATCATCGATTCTGGCGATCGCACCAAGGCCATAAAGTGCTTCCAGATCGCTGACCGGTTTGTATGTGATGGAAACTCTGCCATGCAGAATGCGTTTGCAGTATCGTACCTTGAACACCTGCGCTTTGACGATGGGAAGGTAAGTAGGAGTTGGGCGCAGGAGTTGCTTCCAACCGCTGTCGCAGAGGTTTATGAGGCGGTTAAGGACTATCACCACTCAGATTAAGTCGCGGGTAACGCCTAACGATGGAAGCAGACATACTCAGCCAGCTCAAGACGATCCAAGCTTTACTGTGGGTCATTTTGGCCGTTTCGGTTGCTTGCGCAGTAATACTGGTTTTGGGGGTGATTGGGCGAAATCTACAAGTCAAAGAAACGCTGATGCGAGACCTGTTCTCGTCCGAGGCAAAAGGTCTTGAGGACCGCGGGGATTTTGAGGGTCTAGCCAGGCTCTGCGATGCACGCATCGATAAGTATCCAATAGACCTTGAGGCTGGGTACTACCTTGCTATAGGGCGATTGCGGGGCAAGAACTATCAAGGTGCGCTCGATGCGTTCGCAGAGCTCCAAACCA
>JBCAXP010000141.1:0-10614 GCA_038533995.1 Pseudomonadota bacterium | reverse complement strand
GTGCAGGCCGAACAGTCCGTCGAGTGCGAGTACGCCGCCGTTTTGCCCAGGTGAGGGCAGGGCGAGCTCACCGCGCAGCGACGCGTAGTGCGGTTCGCCGTAAGGTGGCGCAAAGGCCAGGCCGTCCGTCGCGCCGCGCAGGATCACCAGCACCAGGCGAGCGTCGGTGTCGGCGCTGGCCAGAGACAGCCGCGGCGCGCCCGCCGCAAGCGTTGCCCCGCCGAGCAGTTTGAGTACCTGTCGTCTGTCTGGCATCGCTATCTCCTTTGGAAACCCGGCGAGGCGAGCAGTAGCGTAAGGCCCTCGCTCGCGCTTTCGGCCCGCGAGACAACGGTGCGTGAGTGATCGGCAAAGGCGCTGCCGAGCACAGCGTCGGCGAGCTGGACGGGGTTTGTTTTACCGCTATTTTGCCGAGCCACGGCGTCAGCCCATTCAATGCGCTTGTACAACGCGTCGGCGCCTCCCCAGTGGTCGGCGGTGTCCGGCCAGCCGGCCGGCGACCCCGGCTGAAACGGCCGCTGGCCGAGCAGGTCGAGCGCGTTGACCGTCCACTGACCGTTGCGAGGGCTTTGTTCCAGCGCTCGCAGTGTGGAAATCACGAAATCCTGCGGCGACTTGTATTTTGCCGTGACCTGCTTGCACGCCTCGATGCCGTCGATCATGGCCGCGTAAACCGGGAGCAGGCGACCGTCCGTGGCTAACCACGCTCGCGTCATGTTGTCGACGACGTCGGCCGGCGGATCGTCCGCAATGAAATGGCGTGCCAGCTTGAAGGAGACGTGGCGAGCCGTTGACGGGTGCATCGCCAGATCCTGCAGTACCGCTTCGCCTTGCCTGACGCCCGTTTGCGCGTACCGCCTGCCAAGTACCTCGTGCTTTCCAGGTTCATGCGCGGCGTCGCGATAGACGAAGGACCCGGCGTCCGCATCGAAGCGCTTTGTGCCGACAGACCAGCCGGTAATTACCCGGGCAAGACTGGTGACGTCTTCCTGCGTGTAGCCACCATCGACACCGAGCGTGTGCAGTTCGAGAATCTCGCGGGCCAGGTTCTCGTTAAGTCCCTTGAAGCGGGAATCGGCGCGCTTGCTGGAGCGCTTGCCAAAGCGGGAGTTGGGCCCGATGGAAGCGCGGTTGTCGAGATACAGAAGCATCGCCGGATGCTGCTCGACGGACACCAGCATGTCGTAGAAATTACCGCCCACATGCTGGCGCACGGTTTCGTTTTCGAAGGCGCCGGCAATGGCCGGCAGTGGCTGTTTGTCCGTGGAGATAGCGAAGTGGTTGCTCCAGAACAGCGCGAGCCGTTCGAAAAACGGTCGGTCGGTGGTGGCGGCCCGCGAGTAACGGGCGTGCACCTGGTCGAGGTAGTGGCTGCGCACGAGCTTGCCGTAGGCCTGTGCGGTGTCGCGGTTGGCGCTTTGGGCTTTGTCTTTGCGCGCGCCGCGCATCGCCATGCGCAACGACTCCACCTCGCGCAGTGTGCTGGCCGAGACTGGCGCGCCGGACACTGCCGCGGGTGCCGGGATTTCTACCTGCTGCATCAACCAGCGGCGATAGTCATCTCCTGCCTGCGAGAGCTCGCCGGGCCGGGCGCCGAGTCCGAAGCGGTTTACCGCGATGATGGTTTGCTTGTTCAATCCGTTTCCATAAAAGAACGCTGCCCGGGCACTGGTGTGCGTCCCGTACTGAGCCGATATCTGGATAAAACGGACCGCGTGCGAAATCGTTGACCGGCGGGTGTTTTATACTGCGGACTGCTGCCAGCCGCCCGCGTGGAACTGCCGTGCGCCTTTTCGAAAACCTGCTGCCCGACACGGTGTCTGCCGCCGTTGCTCGACCGCCCATGTGGGAGACGCCGCTCGGCCCGGACGAGGAACAGTTCATCGCCACGGCTGGCGACAAGCGCAAGCGTGATTTCCGTGCCGGCCGCCACTGCGCAAAGGCCGCGCTCGGGGCGCTGGGCGGCCCGGCAGACGCGGTGATTGGCGTTGGCGAGCGGCGGCAGCCGCTGTGGCCACCGGGCTACTGCGGGAGCATCAGCCACACTCGCGGACACTGCGTCGCAGTGGCAGGCCGCGGCGAGGATTACCGCGCGATGGGCATCGACATCGAGCAGGCGACGCCGCTGAAGGAAGACGTGCTGCACATGATCTGCACGCCGACCGAGCGCAAGGCGTTGAGCGGGGTTGAAAAGCCGCTGTCCTGGGCCAAGGTGATCTTCAGCATCAAGGAAGCCATCTACAAGGCGCACTACCCGCTGTGCGGCGTATTCTTTGGTTTCCAGGACGCGGAGGTTCTGCTGGATGCCCGCGGGGGAATCTTCACGGCGAGTATCGACCGGCAGAAGGACGCGCTTGTGTTCGCTACGCAGGGGTCGTTTGCGACCGACAGCGAGATCGTCGCCGCCTTCGTCTCGGTGCCTGCTAGGACTCCGGCTGCTCCTGGCGCGACATAAACAGAATGGCGAGTGCCGGCAGCCATGGCACAAAGCGCTCGAACGGATCCCCGGGCAAGTGCGCAAGCTCCACCAGCCAGCCGAGTGGCCCATCCTGCGGGGCAGAAATGCCACCGCACAGGTAGAACAACGCTGTAAGCGAAAAGCCGGTAACGATGGCTGCGATGCGGGCGCGTGCTGACGGCTCGCGGCCCGCAACGCGCGCGGCGACCACCGGGCCAAACGCCGCCCCCAGCGCCGACCAGGCGAACAGCACGCGGTTGAAGATCGTATCGGGCAGACTGATCGCGAGCAGCAGGGCGAACAGCGTGATGCCCACCATTACCGCGCGCGACACGGTGAGCTGTTTGGTGGCAAAGCGGCGCGACAGGCCAAGGTCATGGGAGATTGCCGCCGACGCCGACAGCAGGATGGAATCGACGGTAGACATTACCGCCGATAACACGGCGGCGATGACGATACCTGCGAGCACGGTGGGCAACAGCTCCGCTGCCGCGAGGTAAAAGAGGCCTTCGCCGGTCTCCGGCATCAACCCCAGCGCCCGACCGGAAAGCGCAAGCACGACCATGCCGGAGTTCACGGTGATGCCCCAGCCGATGGCGATCGCAAAACCCTGCACGCGTTCACGCTCGCCGCGTACCGACATCAGCCGGCTCAAGAGGTGCGGCTGGCCCAGGGTGCCAAGGCCGATGGAGGCAAGGCCAATGACCAGCCCCGCAAACACCAGGCTCGCGTGGCCGCCGGTCCAGTCCAGGAAGTTGTCCGGTGAATGCGCCTCCAGGCTGCTCCACACGTCAGCGGGTCCGCCGGCGGCAACGAGGGCAAACGCCGGCACCAGAAGCGCCGCGGCGAACATGATGGCGCCCTGCAGCGTGTCCGTGGCGCTCACGGCCCAGAACCCGCCCAGCAGGCTATAGAAGAGAATAATGGCGGCGCCAAGGGTGATGCTCGCCGTGTAGTCCATGGCGAACTGGCTGGAGAAGGCCTTCGCCGCCGCGTCGAACTGCGCGGCGATGTAGAACACAAAGCAGAACACAATCATCGCGGCGGCAAGCGCGTTAATCGCTGCGCGGCCGCCGCCGTGTGTATTGGCACTTAAGTATTCCGTTGGCGTAACCCAGCCCAGCGTTTTTGATTCCCGCCGCAGGGCAGGTCCGAACCATAGCCACACAACGGCGTAGCCGCCCCAGATGCCCGGCAGCATCCACAGCGCAGACAGACCGTTTGTGAAAACGAAGCCGCTGAACCCAAGGAGCACCCAGGCCGACGAGGTGCTGGCGGCGTAAGACAGGCCGGCGACCCACGCGCCGAGCTTGCGGCCGCCGAGGAAGAAGTCGGTTTCGTCATGCATGCGCCGTGAGGCCCACAGGCCGATGCCGATGAGCACCAGCTTGTAGGCAACGAGCGTGATCAGTATGACGGTGCTTTGCTGCATGGAACCTTGCGGGCAGGGGAGTGTGTGCGGGAAGTCGCCGTCATCCGGATACGGTAAACTATTGCGCCAACCGTGGCGAACCGTTCAGCCGCCATTAAGCTCCGCCCCGCTACGCTGCGCGGCGAGTCCGACACCGGGAGATCCACATCGTGTTTCGATTTCTGGCCATTGCCTTGAGTCTGTTGCTATGCGCTTGCGCGTCGTCGCCGCCAACGCAGTCCACGACGCCCGAGGAAGCGGACCCGGCGCCCGTGCAGACCGCCGGCGTCACAGACCCGTGGGCAGACGAGCCGCCACCGGCCGAGCCGACCCCGGACGAGGCGCCGGTGGCTGACGGTTCCGCAAGCGATGGCGCCGACCCGGACGGTGCCACCTACGATGAAAAGTCACTCTACGAGGAGGCCGACGCGTTCTTTGGCGCCGGCGCGGCCGGCCTGGCCGACGTGCTCAACCGCACCTTCAGCGAAAAAGGCCGGCCCAATGCGTTTATCAAGGGCGAGGAGGCCGGCGGCGCCATTGCGGTCGGCGTACGCTACGGCCGCGGTACGCTTGAAATGAAAGACGGCACCACCCGGCCGGTGTACTGGCGCGGCCCGTCAATCGGTCTGGAATTGGGTGGCAGCGCCTCCAAGGTGTTTATCCTTGTTTACGACCTGCCGGAAGCCGACGACATCTATCGCCGCTTCTCCGGCGTGGAAGGCAGCCTGTATTTCGTGGGTGGCGTCGGCGCCACGTACAACAACGCCGGCGACATTGGCATTGCGCCCATTCGGGTCGGCGTCGGCTGGCGCCAGGGCGTGACGTTCGGCTACATGCAGTTTGCCGAGGAAGCCAGCTGGAATCCCTTTTAGGCCCCCTCTACCCGCTTCGAGCGTCCACTTCCTCGCCGTTGTAAACGAGGCGCGTTGACCAGGGAATGGGGTTTCGGAGGGCGTGATGCGCCATGCACGAGCCCTCTGCTTCGTCCAGCAGCGCCTGGATGCGGTCGCGCGGTTCGGGGCTGTCGATGATGACGTGGGTCTCGACCATCTCGCAGGCACCCTCCGTGGTGTAGCCGAGTTCGCGCATCGTGCCGAGGTTCGTCATGAAGCGCACGCGCTGTTCCAGGCGCAGTGAGGTAACCTCGATCTTCCGCGCGGTGAGAATGTCCGTGAGATGGGTCATCAGGCAAAAGCCGATGCCGGCGGTAAAAAACGCCAGCGGCGGCGGAGCTGCGTCGCCGCCGACCGGCGGTTGCTCGTCGCAGTAAAGCCGCACCGGGCTGAAGCCCGGAATGTTCACCTGAACGGTGCCGGTTTTCTGCTGCATGCTGTGCGCCTCGGCCACCAGGTTGACTTCGAAGCGTAGCGGCTCGGGCGGCCGGGATTTTCGAAACGGACCGGGCTCGAACTCCTGCGGCACCGGTTGGTCTGCGGCCTTCTCGCCGACGAAATATTCTTTGCTGTGAAACTCCACGGTTGACTCCCGTTGCTAGTGCTCGCAACAAGGTAGCAGGTTGCTCGATTGTCTCCTAGACTTTGATGAAACGCTTCCTCCGTTATTCGATAACAAGACTGGCCCGAGACGTACGAGCCACAGGAGAATCAAGTGAAAATCAGGAGCCCTCACCAGAACGCCTTCGGTAGCCTGGCTGCCGCAACGACAGCAACTCTCCTCGGCGCGTTTGCGTTTCTCCTGCTCCAGGGCCATGCGGTGGCTGGCAACGGGGAGGACTCGGATGGCGACGGGGTGCCTGATGCTGCGGACAACTGCATCGAGGTCCCAAACACCGACCAGTTCGATGCAGATGCCGACACCTTCGGGAATGCCTGCGATGCCGATTTGAACGACGATTGCGTAGTGAGCTTCGAGGACCTGGCGCGGCTGCGTGAGGTGTTTTTCTCGACCGATCCAACGGCAGACTTCAACAACGACAGTGCCGTCAACTTCGCGGACCTTGCGATTATGAAGGCGCAGTTTTTCACTTCACCGGGGCCCAGTTCATTCCCGCTGCCGGGGGCGTGCTACGCGTCCATCACCGTGAGTCCTGACCGACCTGTACCGCTTGCTGGTGACACGATTCAATTTGAAGCAACGGCGACGCTGCCTGACGGTTCGGAGAAAATGGTTACTCAGTTCGTGGACTGGTCATCGTCGCTCGAGTCAAACGTGACAGTCTCGAACGCCGACGGCAGCGAGGGGGAGGCAACTGTTCTGACACAGGGCTCGACGGCGATTTCTGCAAAGAATGCTGAGTCCGGCGTTGTGGGCGTCACGACCGTTCAATACAACAACGGATACTTTCTCAGTCTGTCGAATGTTGAATTCGACAATGGGCCAACGTCAGTGACAGTGGCGCCAGGAACGTCAGTGTCCGTGTCTGCTGCCTACACCATCTGGAGCAGAATAGGCTGTCCGGCGTGTGTGGATTACATCGTGTTTGGCGTCGATGGTGATGGCCAAAGCACGCTGGGTGTGGGGATACCAGGAACCTTTCCCGGAGAAAGCGGTGGCATCACACGGTCGGTGGTTGCCCCAAACGCTATTGGCGAATACACCGTTTACGGCATGTTGGCGCCGCAATTGTCGTCGGGTGCGGCACTGTCGCAGTACGAAACCTCTTTTCCAGGGGCGACGACGGAGCCCAGTTTCATCCCCCTGGGGACAATTCGCGTCGAATAGCGCCGTTTGCGTTCACGCCGGCCACCCGGCGATTGTAGCCCTCCCACTGCTTCGGGCCGTCCCGATTGTCGCGCGGTTCGCTTCTTGGACACTCTATGGGTCTAACCAGTCGGCGAAGTGCGACAACAATCCCCCGCTTGTCATACCCGGGCAATACCTGCACCACGAATGACTCTGGACGTTGGCCTGTTTCGGCCGCCACGGCATCAGCAATGGTGTCAGCGATTGTCTCTGGCGCCATTGACGTTGCCGCGATGACTAAATCGTTGGAGAACGTTGCTTCCCCATTTTCGAGAACCTCAGCGAAGTCAACGAGATGGTGTAGCGGGCCGCAGTCGACTATTCGAGCGAACAGCATCAAGTAGTCCCCGGGTTTGATCTCGCCGTAAGCCAGGGACGAGTGAATCAGCAAAGCGAGTCCCAGCAGCAGGCGCCGCATCACTGCCCGTCTGCCTGAGACTGATGCCGCTGTGCCGTTGTGCAGACTCTGTTCCATCATTGGGAGGCACCGTGCTTGGCTTCAGCATCGCTTGTCACCACACTTTCTCACGTCGTGGTCGCCGTTGCGAATATAGACGAGTTTCGCTATCGCCAGGCCTTCTCCAATTGACCGTGTAGTATTGTCTTTGCTTGCACGCCAGGTCCGCCCTGGCTTGTTACAGGAGGAAGCGGTGTGAAGGCTGGCCAGATCAGAAAGGTATGCATGGCATTGCCCGGTGCAACAGAGCAGATTCAGTGGGGCAAGGATCGCGTTTTTAAAGTCGGGGGCAAGATGTTCGTCTGCTCAGGCACTGAGAAAGACAGCCGGTACTCGTTCAAGGTTGAGGATGACCGTTTCCTTGAGCTCACGAGCCTTGAGGGCGTGTCGCCGGCGCCCTATCTTGCGCGTGCGAGGTGGGTGCAGGTAGACCCCGCGAACTGTGCGCTATCCACTGCAGAGATCAGGCAATTGGTGAGGCGCTCCCACGAGCTGGTGTTCGGCAAGCTGACCAAGAAGGCGCAGCGCGAAATCGCCGGGGAATCGTAGCCGCAATGACCAGAGTTGCTCGACTGTGCATCGGCGCGCTGTTGGTTGCCTGCTGCGTGCTCGCTTCCTGTGCGTCTGCGCCGCCGGTTCAGCCGGCCGCGAATACCGCGACAGCGGAAGTCGAGGGCCGCGCAAGCAGTGATCCCCTGGCCAACGTTCGCAACGTGCCGGCGAAGCAAAAAGTGCTGTTCGTCATCGGGCAGGACAGCGACACGCTGGAGCGCTTCCGCAAGGAGGTGCTGGAAGTTCCGGCCCATGCGGACATGCGCATTCCCGGCGGCGTGACCCTCTACACCGGGATGGTGCCGACGTTCCTGCATGACAACACGGCGCCCAAGGATGCGACGCTCTACGTCTCTGGAATTGAAGGTCCGCCTGCGGACTATGGCAACGGCAACGTCGACTTCAGCAAAACCCTGGCGGAGTACGATGAGTTTAACGGTAAGCGCAAAACCGCCATCGCCGTCGGTCTGTATCTGTCCGACGCCTGGAAGGACTGCGCCAACCAACCCTTGCGGGCGCTTGTCGCCAGCGGTGACCGCGATGTCGGTGTGGCCAGCGACGGCCGCTCCCTGGTTCATCAGTGGCGCTACGCCGTGGATCGCATGCTCCACTGGTTCGCGAAGCAGCAACGGCCGGTTTTCCTGCGTATCGGCTACGAGTTTGACGGGCCTTGGAACTGCTATTCCCGTGAGCACTACAAGGCAGCCTTCCGATACATAAAGTCGCGCATTGATGCCATTGGTGCCGCCAACGTCGCAACCGTCTGGCAAGCGGCAACTTACCCGGACGACGGTGACCCGTCGCGCCACTACGCCGCGTCCGTCGATACCCAACAACACTACGAAGACTGGTTTCCGGGTGAAGACGTTGTCGACTGGATCGGGGTAAGTTTTTTCTCCGGAAAACGCTACCTCGAGTACCAGTGGTCCTGCCCGGATGCCTCGAAACCGTGGACGGTGCCCGAGACCAGCCCGCGCTATCTGCAAGATCAGCTACTGGCGATGGCGAGGCGGTACGGCAAGCCTGCGCTCATCGCCGAGAGCGCGCCGCAGGGCACGGATTCCAGAGCGCTGACCTGGAGCTGCACCGCGCAGCGCCAGGACCATCTGGACGGTCACGCGTTTCCGGGCGGCCAGGCGTTGTGGGACAGTTTCTTTGCGGATTACTTCGACTGGATCGAGGCAAACGAAGATGTCATCCGGGCCTTTGCCTACATCAATACCAACTGGCAAGCACAGCAACGGTGGGCCTGCGCGCCCAGGGCCGCGTCGTGCTCGGAAGGGTACTGGGGCAACACGAGCCTCCAGGGAAATGAAGAGTTGTTGCGTCTGTTCAAGCGTGAGCTGGGCAAGCCTTTGTACGATGCCCGGCCAGAATGATGCTGTTCCAGCTACTCGTCGAGGGCCCCCGCCAGTGTGCCTCTACGCGATGTTCATTTCCGCGCGCACGCTCGACAGGTAGTTGTTCATTTCGGCCTGGTTGATCGGCGTCAGGAACAAACCCTCATAGAAGGCCTTGCAGGCTTCGAACTGTTCACGCAGCTCAGGATCGGAGATGAAGTAGTCGCGATTGAGAATGCTGATCATATCGCCAAAGATTAGCCGCATTCCCTCTGCGTACGCTGACACTCCATCTCGCCAGCTCCTTCCGCTGTTGAGCACCATTGAGGCAGCATGCTCGAAAGCTGGCCAGCCGAGGCTGTCGTCAAAGTAGCGGTCTACCTTGTTGATCGACACAGGCATGATCATGCAGTCAGCAAACGCGACGATGATGTGGCGTCGCAAGCCTATGTTCGACGTGATGAGCGTGGGTAATTCACCGTCCAGCATGAGCAACCCCGGGCAGGTGTGGCAGGCCGGCTCGAGCGTCGTGCCCTGAAAGGCCTGCCAGTACGCACCGGCCGCCGTCACGGTAACAGGGGTGCTTCTCGCAGCCAGGTTCTCATGTTCCCGGGTGACTTCGAAGAGAGCCATTACGCGCACGATCGAATTGAAGCGCCGTTTCCCGTAGAGCGTCATGCGCTCGATCGCCGTTGGGGACGGCATGAACCTTGAGCGGCGCCCTTCCTTGTCGATGTGAATCCTCTTGCCCTGAGGCACATCGCCTTGCGCGAAGTCGGTCAGGCGGTTCCTAAACTCCGCTACCTGCTGGCGGTACTGTGTGTCGTTCATAGCTGTCCCCGTCGTCTCCTTAAACGACTCCTATAAGCTTAAAAGCGACATCGGGACGTGAATTCCCTCATGCGCGGCCAGGGTGGCCTGAGCTGCATCCATCCACCGTTTCCTACGCGGCAGGTGGAAAAGGAGTTAGACAGTCTTCGCCGGCAATACGTACCAGACGACCGCGAGGAAGTGGCAGATTCCGCCCGACAGCACGAACAGGTGCCAGATAGCGTGGTTGTATTTGATGCGCCGGACAGCATAGAAAACGGCGCCGATCGTGTAGCTGAGGCCGCCTGCAATTAGCCACGCCATGCCACCGGAGCCGACAGCGTCCGCAAGCTGCGGTCCGGCAACCACGACCAGCCAGCCCATCAGCAGGTAGCTGGCGAGTTGCAGTGTTGGGAACCGATGTTGAAACCAGAGCTTGGTCAGGATTCCGGCGGTCGCCAGTGCCCAGATTGCGCCAAAAATCCACCAGCCGGTACTCGTGCGCATCGCAACCAGCATAAAGGGCGTGTACGTGCCCGCAATCAGCAGGTAGATGGCGCAGTGGTCGAGAATCTTGAACAGCGGCTTGTGCGGCGAGTGCGGCAGGCCGTGGTACACGGTTGAGGCCAGGAACAGGGCAATCAGGCTGACGCCGTAAATCGCACTGGCGGTTATTCGCCACGGGTCCGACAAGGCAATCGACAGGTACAGCATCCACGATAGCCCGGCGATGCTGAGAATGACGCCGGCGCCGTGGGTGGCCGCGTGGAAAAATTCCTCGCGAAGCGAGTAGTCGGGGTGTTTGCTCATAGTGTCTGCGTGCTTAACGGTGGGGTGGAAAGTGCGCAGACGACCGCGACTTGCCCCTGCTGTTTCACCCTAC
>JBCAXP010000140.1:0-10627 GCA_038533995.1 Pseudomonadota bacterium | reverse complement strand
AGCGCGCGTCGCTAGCGCATTTTCCGCCGCCTGAGACACCACTTCTCCCTCTCCCACGAAAGCTCGAGGATGCTTCTGCAATGGACTGGACCAACCCCTTCATTATCGGCCCGCTCTGCATGGGCGCCGGCGTCTTTGTCGGCATGCTGCTCATGCGGCTTCTGGATGGCAAGAAGGACGATGCGCAGGCCCTCGCCGCGCTTCGCGAGGAGTTCGACGACTACCGTACCAATGTCAACGAACACTTCGAGCAGACCTCCGAACTGTTCCAGGGCATGACCGAGAAGTACCGGGACGTCTACAACCACCTCGCTGCCGGGGCCCAGCAGTTCGGCGACAGCGAGGCGTCGCCGCCGCGGCTCGAAATCGTGCAGCCGGCAGCGCAGCTCGAAGCAGACGCCGCGGGTGCGGCAGAGGAAGCCGCCGGGGTTGTTGCCGACGCAGTGAGCGCACCGGCTGAAGCGGAAGAAGAGACGGTGGAGGCCGCCGAAGCCGTGGCGGAGGAAGCCGTCGTTGCCGAGGCTGGCGACGAAACTGAAAAGGACGCTTTTGATCCTTCCACGCTGGACGAGTCCGAATTGGCCGACCTGGTCGAAGCCGAAGCAGAACCGGCCGCCGTTGCCGAAGCAGAACCGGCCGCCGTTGCCGAAGCAGAACCGGCCGCCGTTGCCGAAGCAGAACCAGCCGCCGACGAGGAACGCCCTGAGGCGGAGGCGGATGGCGAGCCAGTCCGGGCCGCCCAGAATACCTTCCGCGACATGCCGGAATCCGACGATGAACCGGTCGCGGCCGGCTCCGTCAACGGCACCGGCAAGCCGGGCGCCCACGGCGAGGTCCCCTCCAAGGAGCCGGCCACCCAAGCCTGAGGCCCCATTTAAAAAAAGGACCCGCCAGGGGCGGGTCCAGGTTTGCGAGAAAAGCCGGTCTGCTACTGGCAGGCGTTCTCGATGCCGCTTGGGCCCGGCACAGCCAGGAAGCCCTGCTTCATTACTCCAAGGTCGCTGAAGTTCACACGGTCATCTCCGTCCAGGTCGGCGTCGGGATTCCAGTTGTCCACGCCGGGCGTCGACAGGAAGGCCGCTTTTAAGGCGCCGAGGTCGGCAAAGTTCACAACGCAATCGTTGGGCTGGGCAATGTCTGCATCGCAGGCGTTACCGATGCCGTCGTTGTCGCTGTCGCGCTGCGACGGGTTGCTGCGCTCAACGCAGTTGTCGGCGCTGTCTGCCACGCCGTCCTCGTCGCTGTCGGCCGGCGGCTCAAGGCCGAAGGCCTCGAAGTCATCGATAACGATGATGTTGTCGGTGGAGCGCTCGTCCAGCTTGAACTGGTTTTGCTCGTCCGGATTGGGAATTACCGATTCGTCGGCGGCCATGATCAACGTGACGCGGGCGTCCACGTCTTCCCTGCCGTCGCCTTCGGCGTCGATGAACCCGGGAATCCGGTAGCCGCCAAACTCACCGATCGTCGGATCGTACTGGCAGCCGAACTCGCCGCACTGCGCCTCGAAGCGAAACGGCACACCGCCCTCCTCGTCCGAGCGGAACGTCATTTCAAACAACGCTGGCGGCTGCTCGAACATGGGCTCGGCAGGCGGGTTGAGGTTCATCTCGCCGGGAATACCTTCCGCTGGCTCGATGATCTCGGGAGACACGTCGAGGCTTTCCTCGAAGCGGGCGAAGCCGACGGCGGTACGGCGGCCAATGTCGCCAAGGTCCATCGCGGTCGCCCAGCCGACGTTGGCCCACTCCGGTGGGTCTTCATTCCACTGGGGCATCGGGAAGTCGTCAGGAATGAACGGCAGGTCGTCAAACCACCAGGTCCACCACCAGTCCCACAGCGGAATCCGGTAGATGCAGCAAATCAGGTACAGCGGCTCCTCGTTGTAGCCAACGTAGTTGAGCGCATGGCGGTCTTCCGGCTCGATGTGGGTCTCAATGCCGACACCGATCGTGGGATCCATCAGATGCTCCTGGTCGTCACTCCAGTGGCTGGCCTGGCAGGCGCCGCCGTTGGCCCCGCACACCGGGTCCACCACCGTGGAGCCATGAGAAAGCGGCACGTTGTTTAGCGTGCTGTCGTAGTACTCGGCGTCGCCCGCCGTCAGCAGGCGAGGTTCGCTGCCGAGGTTGTGGGCCGTGCCGTTTTCGACGAAGCGCCACAGGTCCAGCGTGTTGGCGCGAAGTGTGAAGCCAGGGTTCAGATCCTGAACGTCGGTAACGGAGAAAAAGCCGAGCGCATGACCAATCTCATGACGTGCAACGGTAACGAAGTCGGTCTTGTTGAAATCAACGCCGTCCGAGGGGTCGTAGTCGAACGTGTCCTCGTAGTCGGTGCTGAACGTAATCTCGGCGTCGACGCCGAAGGGAAAGCTGCCGTAGACCGGGTCGAGGCCGGTGCCGAGGCCAAGCGCCTTTGCGTTGGCGGTGCTGAGCGTAATGCTGTTGTCGTTGCGCTCGCCGTTGAACACCGTCACTGGCAACGCCGAGCCGGGCAGTGCCGCTACCGCCGCGTTCTCGGACGCCGTCTGGGCATCTGACGCCATGGCGCTGCGCACGGTCGTAAAGGGGTGCGTGGTGCGTGCGGTGCGTGTCGAACCGAGAATAAAGTCATCCAGGTCGTCAAACGCAATATCGATGTACACGGTGATCGGGTCGCTGAACGTGTCCTGCCAGTCCTGCGCGGCCTGCTGAAAGGCGCTGAGCTGTGCCGCGGACATTGGCGTGGCGCCGACGTCGTTCAATACGATAGTGAGAGCGCTGGCCGGGCTCGCCAGCGCGGCCATCAGGGCCGGGGCTGCCAGGGCGCTCGCTGCTGTGGTGATTAGTTTTCTCATGACTCCTCCTTGATGAGCATTGAGAGAAACGGCAAAGCCGGCGTCTTTAGAGCGCGCGGCTTTTGTCCGTCCTTGCAAGATCAGGCGCTGTTGCGTCTCCGATTCCCTCATCAAGAACGAAAATAGTTTTCAAATTACTGATTCTGAACACGATCGCATTGGGCCTTACCGTGGCGGCGTTGAGCTTCGCCGCCAGGAAAGACCTGGCTGATCATCCAATCGGCGGGTCGTGATGGTGGCACAATAGGGGTATCTGAACGGCCACCATCCGCGAGGCAAAAATTCCATGACGCAACCAGTGACCACGGTGCCAAAGAGCGCCGACGCCACGTCTTTTCAGGCCCCCAGTCGCGTACTGATGGGCCCCGGACCCTCGGACGTCTCGCCGCGCGTGCTGGCGGCCATGGCGCGGCCGACAATCGGCCACCTGGACCCGCAGTTCGTCGCGCTCATGGACGACATCAAGGGGCTGCTGCAGTACGCCTTCCAGACGAAGAACAAGCTCACGATGCCGGTGTCCGGCCCTGGCACTGCGGGCATGGAGAGCTGCTTTGCCAACCTGCTGGAGCCCGGCGACACGATCGTGGTGTGTCAGAACGGCGTCTTCGGCGGCCGCATGAAGGTCATGGCCGAGCGCTGCGGCGCCACGGTCGTGCTCGTCGAAGACCCGTGGGGGCGCGCGGTCAGTGTCGACAAGGCCGCCGCCGCGCTGGCCGCGCACCCGGAAGCCAGCGTGCTGGCCTTTGTGCAGGCGGAGACCTCCACCGGCGTTCTGTCCGACGCTCGCGCGCTCGCCGCTCTGGCCCACGAACATGACTGCCTGAGCCTCGTCGATACGGTTACGTCGCTCGGCGGCTCGCCGCTTTACGTCGACGACTGGGGCATCGACGCGGTGTACTCCGGCTCGCAGAAGTGCCTGTCCTGCGCGCCGGGGCTGTCGCCGATTTCCTTCAGCGAGCGCGCGACCGCGCGAGTGAGTGCGCGCAAGACGCCGGTGCAGAGCTGGTTCATGGATGTCAGCCTCGTCATGGACTATTGGGGGGAAGGCGCGGCGCGCTCCTACCATCACACGGCGCCCGTCAATGCGCTCTACGGCCTGCACGAAGCGCTGCTGGCCTTGCACGAGGAAGGTCTGGAAACCGCGTGGACCCGACACCGTGAGACGCACAAAAAATTGCGCGCCGGGCTTGAGGCCCTGGGGCTGTCGTTCGTCGTGCCGCTCGAGGAGCGCACGCCCCAACTCAACCTCGTGCAGGTTCCCGACGGCGTCGACGAGGCGGCGGTGCGGCGGCGCCTGCTCGACGAGTTCAACCTGGAAATCGGCGCGGGCCTTGGACCGCTCGCCGGCAAGGTGTGGCGCATCGGCCTGATGGGCTACGGGTGCAACGACAGCAACGTCGAGCATTGCCTGACCGCGCTTCGCGCGGCGCTGTCAGGGTGACAGGCGCTCGATGAGCCAGCCGCCGTCGTCGCGGCGGTATTGCAGGCGATCATGCAGCCGGTTGCGGCGGCCCTGCCAGAACTCGATAGTCTCCGGCACAACGCGGTAACCACCCCAGAACGACGGCAGCGGCACCTTGCCTTCCGAGAAACGGGACTTGATGTCGTCGAGGGCGTGCTCGAGCACCGCGCGTGACGCAATCACCTGGCTTTGCTCCGACACCCATGCGCCAAGCTGGCTGCCGTGCGGGCGTGACATGAAGTACTTCAGCGACTGACCTGCCGGAATCCTGCTCGCCTGGCCAGTAATGCACACCTGGCGGTGCACGCTCGTCCAGTGAAAGAGCAGTGCCACCCGCGGCTGCGCTTCGATTTCCCGCGCCTTTCGGCTGCCGTAATTGGTGTAGAAGACGAAGCCGAGATCGTCGAAGTACTTCAGCAACACGGTGCGCGCTGATGGCTGGCCTGATGCGGCAACTGTCGACAGGCACATGGCGTTGACGTCCGGCTCGCCGGCCTCGCGCGCCTCGGCAAACCACGTGTTGAACTGCACCACCGGATCGGGGTCGAGATCGGCCCGCGACAGCGGGCGGGACATGTACTCCTCGCGCAGATTGCCCAGGTCTGTCTTGATGTCGCTCACCGTTCGACTCTTGCCTTGCCCGCACCGCTAGCGCGCGGGAGGCAACATCTCCTTCATGCGCTCGAGCACGTCGAGACCCTGCATCGACAGGTAGTGCAGCATGTCGATGAAGATCCAGTTCTCCGCGAGCTTGTCGCCCTCGCGGCGGTACACGTCCACGACCCGCATGTCGGCGCGTACGTTCGAACCCGGCAATCCCATGAAGCCACCGGTCGGCGTATTGGTCAGGTTGGCCCAGCCAAAGAAGGCCGCGTAGTGCCCTTCCGCAAAGCGCGCGATGTGGCCGTTGAACTGCTTGTCCTTGAGGCCGCGGCGAAACGGCATCTGGTGCTGCTGCTGGTAACGCTCAATGGTGTACGTAGCGCCGATGCCCGCCGGCCCGTACCACACCAGGTCATCCTGCCAGGTGCGCGCCAGCAGTTCCGGCGGGCAGTGGTTGTCTTCACGCTGGTTCAGCTCATGAAGATCGTTGACCATGCGGTTGACAAGGTCCATTGTCTCGCGGCCCTCGTCGGCGGGCTGGTCATCGAACAGCAGGCCATCGTTTGTTCGCGGGCCGGGGTGAATGAAATCCGCGCCAGTCTGCGGTGGCAGCGGGTAACAGCCGGCCTGGCTCATCACGCTCAGAACGTCGCAAAACAGGGCCGACTCCGTAACCAGCCCGTCGCGCACGCAGCTGAATTCGGCGTAGCGAAGAAACGCAATCTTGCCTGTCGGCGGAATGCCGAGCCAGGGCTGGTCGAAGAGGCCCATGAAGTGGCCCATGCTGACCACCCATACCGCGCCGTCATCGGTCACGTCGTTTTGACCGGCGAGAAAAACATCCTGGCGCCGCTGCAGCCGGGTAAACGCCGTGCGCAGCGGTTTCCAGAACGTCTCGACCACGGCTTGCGCGCCGTGCTGCTCGTAGAACGGACGCATGCCGCGCCAGTGGAAGTCATCAGCGCAGCGTGCAGCAAGCACGCCGGTCATGTCGCTGACGTCCGCGTTATCAAGGGCCTGCTGCAACGCGAGTACGGTGCGTTTGGCAGCCTGCAGGTTATCGGTCATCGTTTCGCTACTTCCAGGTCGGGTTGTCTGTGCTGTGAGCGGCCATTGCTCGTGGCCGACCGTCGCCGACTATACGCGACCCGGCTGTCCGGTTCACGCACCCGGTACGCCGTCGCCGAATTGCCCGGCAGGTGCTAGTCTGGGGGTAGTAATAGTCATAATTTCCGGAGCTGATCATGTCCGATTCAACGACCGCCTCAACGCAGCTCGACGGCAAATGCCTGTGCGGCGCCATTACCGTAACCGCCACCGTGAAGGCACCCAGCGTTGGCGCCTGTCACTGCCGCATGTGCAGGCGCTGGGGCGGTGGTCCATTGATGACGCTGGATTCACCCAGCAACGTCGCTTTCAGCGATGAGGCAAACGTCGGCAACTTCGTGTCGTCGGACTGGGCCGAGCGCGGTTTCTGCAAGCAGTGTGGCACGCACCTGTACTACCGGCTTCGGCAGAACGAGCAGTATTACCTGCCGGCGGGCCTGTTTGACCTCGGCGACAGCGTGGCCTTCGAACACCAGGTGTTCATCGACGAGAAGCCCGGCTTCTATCATTTCGGCAATGAAACAAAAACGATGACCGGGCCCGAAATTTTCGCCATGTTCGGCGCAAGCTAAGGAGCAATGAGCGCAACGCTCGTCCTGCAATCACATCGCCAGCCACTCCCCTTTCCGTGGCTGGCGCCCTGCCTGGCCTCGGTGCGCCATTGGGCACAGGCACAGGGCTACGAATACCGCTTCATCAGCGACGAACTTTTCGACAACCTGCCGCCGGACATCGCCGGCAAGCCTCAGCTGGCGCTGGTGGTCCGCACGGACCTTGCCCGCCTGCTCGCGCTGCGGGCAGCGCTCGACGAAGGCTACGAGACGGTCGTGTGGTGCGATGCCGACACCGTGTGCTTCGCGCCCGGCGCGCTCGCCCTGCCTGACACCGACTTTGCACTCGGCCGCGAGGTGTGGATTCAGCGCGGCGCCGGCGACGCACTGCGCGCCTATGTAAAGGTACACAACGCGTTCCTGCTGTTTCGCCGTGACAACTCGTTTCTCGACTTCTACCTCGGCGCCGCCACCCGGCTGCTTCGCGCGCTGGACGGGCCGTGCGTACCGCAGTTCATTGGCCCGAAATTCCTGACCGCGGTTCACAACCTTGCGTTGTGCCCCGTGGCGGAAAGCGCCGGCATGCTGAGCCCGCTCGTCGTTGCCGACCTGCTGCGTGGCGGAGGGCCGGCGCTGGAAATGTTCCAGCGTCGCAGCACCCGGCCCGTGGCGATGGCGAACGTCTGTGCGTCACTGGCAGCCACTGGCGAACTTGCCCCGGACGATGCGGCTGCGGCCGTTACCCTGCTGCTCGACCGCGCGGAACCTCTCTGACGCCTGCGCTCGTGCTCGCCGCCGGTTATGCTGGGCACCAACGCACCACCCTGGACGACACCATGCTGAGCTTTCCGCCGCGGCGACCTCGCCGAACCGGCCACACTGGCCGACCGCGGCATCTCCTGCCGCTGGTCATGCTGTTGCTTCCTTTGCTGACGCACTGCACCGGCATTCCGGACGGCATGCAGGCCGTCCGAAACTTCAGCCTGGACGGCTATCTTGGCACCTGGTACGAGATCGCGAGGCTGGACCACCGTTTCGAACGGGGCCTAAGCAACGTCAGCGCCACCTACTCGCTGCGCGACGACGGCGGCATCAAGGTGGTAAACCGCGGCTTCAACGCCACCGACGGCGAGTGGAACGAGGCGGTGGGCAAAGCGTATCCAGTCGATGAGCCCTCGGTCGGGCGACTGAAGGTGTCGTTCTTCGGACCGTTCTACGGCGGCTACAACATCATTGCGCTCGAGCAGACGCCTTCCGAGTGCGCCATGGTCGCCGGCCCCAACCGGTCCTACCTGTGGATACTGTGCCGCACCACCAACCCGGACGGCGCACAAATCGATGCGCTGGTGGGCACCGCGCGGTCACTGGAGTTCGCCGTTGACGAACTCATTTTTGTGGAACACGACTCACCGCCGGCCGGCGGCTGAATCGAAAGACCTACGGAGCGCCGAGCACCGCGCGCAGCTGGAACAGCAGGCCGCCTTCGGTAACCGGCTTGGTGAGAATCGCGCGCGCTCCCTCCTGCAGCATCTCTTTCGCCGCGGGACAGGTTGGCCGCGCAGTCAGGCCTATGATCGGAATGGAGTGACAGGCAATGGCGCGCGCCACGTCGGCGCCGCTGATGCCCGGCAGGTTGGGATCGAGAATCGCGCAATCGGGTAGGTCGCCGTCGACAAGCCCTTCGACGAACTCCTCGCCGGTGTCGTACGTTCTGACCTGCCATCCCTGGAGTTCCAACAGCAACTGTATGGAATCGAGAATCGCGACGTCGTCATCAATGACCGCGATAGTCTTTGTCATAGTCCTGACGTCCTGACTTCTTGCCAGCAGTCTAGACTCGGCGCACCGCGTGGAAAAACTGGGGCAAATACCTACCCGGCGGACAAACCGGCTACGCCCTTGCCTTACCTACCAGGCTCACGAGCCGGTCCGTGTCGACCGGTTTGTGCAGGAGCACACAGCCTTCAACCTGGTCCACGTCAACTTCGCCGGCGGACGTATCGCCTGTCATGAGAATGCAGGGCAAGTCTGGCCGCGTGGCCTTGCGCACGCGCTGGATCAACTCGATGCCGTTGTAGCCGGGCAACCGGTAATCGGACACGACGATGTCTGGTTCGATACCGTTGGCAATGTGAGCAAGCGCCGCATCGCCGTCCAGGGCGGCGTGCACCTCGAAACCCGACACGCTGAGCAGCAGGGTCGTTGCGTCCACGATGGCGGTGTCGTCGTCGACGAACAGCACGACGGTCTTGCTGTTGGCCGGTCGCGCTTCACGGGCCGGAGCGGCACTGGCCGGCTCCTCGCAGCGCGCCTCGCCGAGCGGCACATCGACGGCAAAGGTGGAGCCGGCGCCGGGATTCGAGCTCACGTGCAGCTGATGCTCGAGCAGACGCGCAATGTGGCGCACGATAGACAGACCGAGGCCAAGACCTTTTTGCCGATTGCGTACCGGGTTTTCGAGCTGGAAGTACTCCTCGAAAATTGACTCGAGGGCTTCGGGCGGAATTCCCACACCGGTATCCGCGACTTCGATGCGGGCAACGTCGCCGTCAGCCCGACAGCGCACCTCGACGCTACCGGACTCCGTGTACCGGATGGCGTTGCCAACGAAGTTGGCGACAATGCGCTGTAGCAGCGCGGGATCGGTGTGCAGCACGCAACTCGAGGCTTCGCAGCGCAGCGTGAGGCCCTTCTTGGCCGCATCGGGTTCGCTGTCTGCCATGAGCTTGTCGAACATCTCCTGAATGGGAAAGTCCTGCTTGCTCGGAGTGATGGAGCCGCTGTCCAGCTTCGAGATATCCAGCAGTGCGTCCAGCAACTCGCCCATGACATCCAACGAGTTGCGCATCTTCTCGCTGATTTCCAGCACGCTGTCTTCCTGCGTCATGCGATTCAGCACCGACAGGTAGAGCCCGAGTGACTGCAGCGGCTGGCGCAGATCATGGCTGGCGGCGGCGAGGAAGCGTGACTTGGCGGCGGTGGCGTTCTCGGCCAGGTTCTTCGCCTCCTCGAGTGCATGCTCCGCGCGCTTGCGCTGGGTAACGTTGTGAAAGATCGCGCGCGTCGAAACCGGCGCGCCGTCCTGGCGGCCGCAGCTGATGCTGCCTTCGACATAGACCGGCTCGCCGCTGCGAGTAACAAAAACCGCTTCGACGTCCTCAGCCGAATCGCCTGCCAGCACTCGCTCCAGCACAGCGTGGCAGTGCCCCCTGACATCCGGATGCAGTATGTCGTCCAGCCGAAGCGACTTCACCTCGTCCTCGGTGTAACCAAGCGTCCGCCGCCAGGCCGCGTTGACGAACACGAAGCTGCCGTCCGGCGCTACGCTCTGAATAAGGTCGTTGGCGTTGTCGAACAGGTCGCGATACCGCTCCTCGCTGGCGCGCAGCGCGCTTTCCACGCGCTTGCGAGCGGTGACGTTTCGTATGGAGGCGGCAACCATCGTGCGGTGCTCGAACTCAATCGGGCTTAAACTGACCTCGATGGGAATTTCGCGGCCGTCTTTCGTGAGGCCAAACAGGGTCGCGTCGGTGCCCATGCCACGAAACCGCGGCGCCTCGGAAAAGCGCTGCCGATGGACAATGTGACCGCGCTTGAAACGCTCCGGAATCAGGTCTTCAATCACCATGCCCTTGAGCTCGCCCTGCGAGTAGCCAAATTCCTCGGCCATGCGCAGGTTGGAGACCTCGATGGTGCCTTCGGGATTGACGATAACGGTAGCGTCCGGTGCAAGTTCCAGGAGCAGCCGCGCTTCGGCCAGTGAGCGCTCGGTTTCCTGGCGGCTCGTGATGTCGAGCACGATTGCAACAAACACCGGCTGACGATCAAACCACGCATGCTGCAGATGGACCTCGACCGGATACCGGCTGCCGTCCTTGCGCCGATGCACCGTCTGGAAGTTTGTCGTGGAATCGTCACTGTCGCGCAGCGCGCTCAGCAGCGCATGGAAAGACTCGCGCGTGTAATCCGGCTTGAGATCCAGCGGTGTCATCTGCGCCAGCTCTTCCATGCTGTAGCCGAGGTTGCGCTGCGCCCCGTGATTCACGTGCACGAAGCGCAGCGTGGAATCGT
>JBCAXP010000139.1:0-10655 GCA_038533995.1 Pseudomonadota bacterium | reverse complement strand
CCGACCACGAGTTGGCCATCCAGGCACTGACAAAGGGCGGTTTCTATCACGCGGGGCAGGTCTGCGTGTCGGTGCAGCGCGTATTTGTACCGCGTGCCAGCGCAGCGGACTTCGCGAAGGCGCTTGCCGCTAGCGCTGGCAGGCTTACCGTAGGCGATCCTCTCAAGGCAGATACCGACGTGGGCCCGCTCATACGACATGCCGAAACGCAGCGCGTGCATGAATGGGTAAGCGAGGCGCTGGAAAGCGGCGCAACGAAGATCATCGGCGGCGAGGTGTTGAGCGACAGCACCTATGCTTGCACGGTGCTGCTCGACCCGCCGGACGAGGTGCGTGTCAGCCAGCAGGAGATCTTCGGGCCCGTGGTGTGCGTGTACGGTTACGACGATGTGGACGAAGCAATTCGCCGCGCCAACCAGCTTGACGTTGCGTTCCAGGCCGCCGTGTTCACCGCCAGTCTCGACACCGCGATGCACGCATGGCGCAACCTGGACGGCTCGGCAATCATGGTGAACGACCACACGGCGTTTCGTATTGACGGCATGCCGTTTGCAGGGCTGCGCCTCTCGGGCCTTGGCACAGGCGGCATTGGTCACACCATCCGCGACCTGCAGGTCGACAAGATGCTGGTGATGCGCTCACCCGCGCTGTAGCGGCCTGCGCGCCTGTTGCGATAGGCTCGCAGTTCATGCTGGACACACTGCAGACATTCGAAACCCCCGAGGGCGTCGAGCTTGGCCTCAAGCTCGCCGGCCCGGCGCCCCGCGCCATTGCGTGGAGCATCGACTTCGTCCTCAAGCTCGTGCTGCTCGTGATGTCGTTGGTGCTGCTGGGACTTGGCGGCGTCGGCTCCGCCGCGCAGGCCATCGTGTATTTCGCCGTGCTGTGGCTCTACAACGTGCTGTTTGAGATGTTCACCAACGGCGCAACCCCCGGCAAGAAGCTGATGGGCCTGCGCGTGGTCAACACGAACGGCACACCGGTAGGTTGGGGTGGCTCGGTGCTGCGCAACCTCGTCCGCTTTGTCGACATGCTGCCGGTACTTTACGGCTTCGGCATCCTGGCAACGCTGCTCAACCAGCGCTTCCAGCGCCTGGGCGACATCGCGGCGAACACGGTGGTTGTTTACCAATCTCCACCGTCCCCGCCAGCCACCGCGACGTCGGAGGCGGCCGAGCCGCTCAGGGTGCCGCTGTCGGTTGCGGATCAACGCTGGATACTGGCCTACAGCGAACGCGGGTCGCGACTCAGCAAGGAGCGGCTCGTTGAACTGGCCGAGGTGCTTGAGCCGGTGACCGGCAAACGCGGCGAGGAAGCCGCTGACCGCTTGAGCGCCCACGGCAACTGGCTGGCCGGTCGTTCATGAAACAGGAAGCCTTCGAAGAGCGCTACAGAGCGCAATGGGAATCCGTGGAACGCTGGCTGGACACCGCCGAGTCCCGAACAAAGAGTCGACGCGACGCAGACTGGCGAAGCCTCGCCGCGGAATTTCCCGAGCGCTACCGGCAGGTGTGCCAGCACCTCGCGCTGGCGCGATCGCGCGGCTACAGCCCCGCCCTCGAGGACCGCCTGAACCGGCTCGCTCTTCGCGGCCACCGGCAGCTGTATCAGCCTCGCGTTCGTGCGCTGCGTGCCGTGGTGCAATTCATCGCTTTCGGCTTTCCGTCAGCCACGCGGGCGCACTGGCAGTTCATGCTGGCGTCCACCCTGCTCTTTTTCGGACCGCTCGCGGCCATGACCGCCGCCATCGCGATCGAGCCAACGCTGGCCTACTCTGCGCTCGACGCACCCACGCTGCATAACATCGAAGCCATGTACGCGGAAGACGCCGAGCACTTCGGCATTGAGCGGGGCTCGGGCGGTGACTTCGAGATGTTCGGCTACTACCTGTTCAACAACACGACGATTGGCCTTCGCACTATCGCCGGCGGCGTTCTCGGCGGCCTCGGCTCACTGTTCTTCCTGTTGTTCAACGGCTTTTACATCGGCGCGGTCGCAGGGCACCTCACGCAAGCAGGCCTTGGAGGCAA
The DNA here is from genome assembly GCA_038533995.1 of Pseudomonadota bacterium. GTDB lineage: Bacteria > Pseudomonadota > Gammaproteobacteria > Steroidobacterales > JBCAXP01 > JBCAXP01. The sequence continues at coordinate 8,625 of JBCAXP010000139.1, read as the reverse complement.
CTTCTGGCCGTTCGTTGTTGGCCATGGGTCCCTGGAGCTGACTGCAATCGTCATTTCGGGCGGCGCGGGCCTGCGCCTCGGCTACGCCATGTGGGCGCCGGGCCAGCGCCGGCGCTCGCACGCGCTGACAGACGCCGCACGCGCCGTGCTCCCGCTCATCTTCGGCGCAGCGCTGATGTTCGTGCTGGCCGCGGTTGTCGAAGCGTTCTGGTCATCGACAGTGTGGCTGCCGGCGGCCACCAAGTACGCCGTCGGCGCCCTGCTCTGGTTACTCGTTGGACTGTACTTCGCTCGCATGGGACGCCTGCATGGATCTTGAGAGAGTCACCGCGGTGATTCGCCCTCGCGGACCGTGGGAAGCGGTGGACTTAGGGTTTCGCATGGTGCTGGCGGACGCGCGGCGCGTGTACGCCGTGGTCGGGCTCATCATGCTGCCGCTCTATGCGCTGATCACCGCGATCGCCGCGTTTGCCGGCAAGATTGAGTTCGCCATGCCTGTTCTGTGGTGGCTCAAGCCGATGTTCGACCGTATCGTGCTTGCATTGGTCAGCCGCTCTCTTTTTGGGGACAAGCCAGGGCTCAAAGAGAGCCTGCGCGTGGGGGTACGTGCAATGTTCGGCGCCGGCCTCGTGCAGGCACTGACCCTGTATCGTCTCGACCCGGCGCGCTCCCTGAACCTGCCTGTTTGGCAGCTGGAGCAACTGCGCGGCCGCCGCCGCTGGCAGCGCGCTCGCATTCTTCATCGGGACACCTGGGGCGTAGCAACCCTCCTGACGACGTTTTGCGTCAACCTCGAAATTGTTGCGCTGGTCGGCGTGTTTGCGTGCATCGGCTTGCTGATTCCGCCCGAGCTTGACATCGGCATGATTCACTGGGTCGAGTTCTTCACCGGCAGCGACCAGTCCGTCGCCTTCATGCTGCTCTACGTTGCGCTTTACGGTGGCATCGTCTGGCTGGTGGAACCGCTGTTCGCCGCTGGCGGTTTTGCACTCTACCTTAACCGCCGCACCATCCTTGAAGCCTGGGACATTGAACTGGCCTTCCGGCGGCTGGCCGCCCGTTACGCCCCCGCACCCATCGCCGCCGCGTTGCTCGCCGCGCTTTGCCTGCCAGCGTTGCTGGTTTCACCGGCGCCGGTGCAGGCACAGAACGACTTGCCGGCAGGCTCACTGGCTGCCGAGGCCGACGATGCTCAAGAGTACGAGCAGAACGCCGAGCGGCCCGGGGGACCGGACGTAGAGGCGTTAATCGCGGAAGTGCTGGCGCACCCCGATTTTGATGCCTACGAAACTATCAAGGAGTGGGACCCGCACTATCGCGAGGACGACGCTGAAGCCGACGACGAAACAGCAGAGTCCGAGTGGGTGCTAAACGCGATTGCGCGAGGAAGCGAGGTGCTCGTGTGGCTTGCCGTCGTGGGCCTGGCGCTCTTCCTGTGGGTGCGCCGTGACTGGCTGCGCTCGTTTTTCCAGCCGCCCGAAGCGACCAGTGCTGAAACCCCGCAGGCGTCGCCGCTGCACAGCCCTGTACCGCAAGCGGCGAGTCTTCCCGCCGACATTCCGGCAGCCGTGCAGGCCTTGTGGCGCGAAGGCAAACTGAGCGAAGCAGTGAGCCTGCTTTACCGCGGTGCTATTCGCGAACTGAAGGCGCGTCACCATATCACCCTCGGCGACGATGCAACTGAGAGCGACTGGCTGTCTGCCGCTCGCCTCGACGCACCGGCGTCGGTCGCGGATTTTTTCGGCGCGATTACCCGAACCTGGCAGTACACCGCCTACGCACGGCAAACGCCGGGCGCGGACAAGCTGATGGCGCTCTGCACGCGCTGGCCCGACGCATTCGGTGACAAGGCGTGAGAGCGCGGCTGATCATCATCGGCCTCGTGCTGGTTCTGTTTGCACAGTTCGGCGCCTGGTTTTTCGACAACTACAACCGCGTAACGCGTGACCTGTATGTTGGCTACCGCGGCGAGGCCCGCTACAACGATTTTCTCGCTGCGCAGCGCCTTACCGAGGCGCTGGGGCTGGAGGCTGACAGCCAGGCGGGCTTAAGCCCGGGTGACTGGCTGCCACCGCTGGATGACACGGTGGTGCTCGCGGACAACCATCGAACTCTGTCCTACGACGATATCGACCAGCTGTTGCGGTGGGTCGGTGCTGGCGGCAACCTGGTCGCGGCGCCGCTCCGCAGCGGCGACGAAACGGTAAACCTACTGTTCGACGAATTGGAAGTGGCGGTTGTAAACGCCAACGAACGGGCCCAGGAAACGCAGGACGACGGCTGTGTCGAACCCTGCACGACCGCCCCAGGTACAGAGTCACAAGGTACAGAGTCACAAGGTGCAGAGTCATCAGGCACAGACTCACCAGGTACCGCAGACGAACAACAGGCCACAAAGGACAATCCGTTTCCGAAGCTGCGGCGGTCCACCGTCGTGGTCGATGGAAGGGCTGTGCACATTGACCGTAGACAGCCCCGCCTGCACGTCGAGAGTTTTGACGTGCTCGGCTCGGGTGGCGATGAACTGGGAGAATTCTACGTTCGCCTCGCTTACGGGCAGGGGCAGATCACGCTGCTTGCGGACACGCTGTTCTCCACCAACCGCCTCATCGGAGACGAAGACAACGCGGCCATGCTGGTAAACGTCATAGAGTATTCCGGCGGCATCGGCAAAATCTGGTTTATCTACGGCGACAGCTATCCGGGAATACCGGCGTTAATCTGGAAACACGCCCCTATTGCTGTTGTCGCCTGTGCGCTCGTGCTCGCCTTCTTCCTGTGGCGGGTCAGCCGGCGCTTCGGACCAATGCTCGTGCGACCACCGCCGGGCAGCCGATCGGTGCTCGAGCATATCCGGTCAACGGGATCGCTCCTGTGGACCACGAACAATCCGGAGCGCCTTGCCGAGGCCGCCCGGGGCCGTGTGCTGCTCACCCTGGAGCGGCAACATCCCGGCATCAGTCACAGCAACCGCGACGAGCAGGTACAATTGATCGCCGACCATACGGGCAAACCCGTCGACGAGGTCTCGGCACTCTTCAACAGCGGCACAGCCGCAAACCCTGGCGAATTTACTCAACAAATCGTGGCGCTGCAGCGCCTGTGGAAAGCACTATGAACGACGAAGCCCCCTCTGAACTCCCTGCCGAAGTCCAGGAGGCTGAACCGCGCCACGATGAGTTTGCGCAACACGCAGAGCGTATCGCCAGCGTCAGGGCTGCCATCGGCAAGGCCTTTATCGGCCAGCAGGAAGTTATCGACCAGGTGCTGATCGCGCTCTTCGCCGGCGGCCACGTGCTGCTCGAAGGCGTCCCCGGCCTGGGCAAAACGCTGCTGGTGCGCGCGTTGGCGCAGTCCTTCAACGGTAACTTCGCCCGCATCCAGTTCACCCCGGACCTGATGCCGAGCGACGTTAGCGGCCATGCGCTGTATGACCCCCGCCGTGAGGAATTTCGCATCCGCCGTGGCCCGGTGTTCACCAACCTTCTGCTCGCCGACGAGATCAACCGGGCGCCCGCCAAAACGCAGGCCGCGCTCCTCGAGGTTATGCAGGAACTGCAGGTAACAATTGAGGGCAAGTCGTTCGCGCTGCCGCCACCGTTTATGACCGTGGCTACGCAAAACCCTATCGAGCACGAGGGCACCTACCCTCTGCCGGAGGCGCAGCTTGACCGGTTCCTGTTCAACGTTCGCATCGACTACCCGCAGCACGACACCGAGACCGCGCTGGTCACCAGCGTTGTCCGGGGTCAGGTGGGCGAGTCGCTCAACGTGAGCAGCGTGCCGCAAGTGATGACGGCCAAGGACCTGCTGGCCGCTCAGCAGGCCGTGTCGCGAATCACGGTGGACGAGCGCGTTATCGACTACGCCGTGCGCATAGCGGCCGCCACCCGCGACTGGCCAGGCTTAAGCGTGGGCGCCGGCCCACGTGGCTCCATCGCGATGATACGCGCCGCCCGCGCGAGCGCGCTGATTGCCGGGCGCGACTTCTGCGTACCCGACGACGTGCGCGAGGTCGCGCTGCCCACGCTTCGCCACCGCATCATTCTTGCCCCCGAGCTGGAAATCGAGGCCTACCGGCCGGATGACATCATCGGGGAAGTGCTCAAGAAAGTGGACGCACCGCGGGAGTAGCTCGCGTGACCCGGCACCGTAATCGCTGATGTATCCGCGACGCCCGCTACTGTGGCTCACCGGGGCGCTGGCACTCGCCGGCGTTGCAGCCGCGTTCGTGCCGCTGCTGCAAACCGTCGTGCTGGCATGCTGTGCCGCCGCCGCGTTGCTGGCCGTGCTGGATGCGCTGGCGCTCCTGCGTTTGCCGGCGCCGGAAGTCTCACGCCATGTCAGTCATACCCTCTCGCTAGGAACCTGGACTCGCGTTGCGCTGACCGTGACGGCGAGCCGGCGCTGCCGCCTTACCCTTTTTGACCATCACCCGCAGCGCTTCGATATGCGCGGCCTTCCGCTGCGTGTCGACGCCACTCCGGGCAGGCAAAGCACTGTGGACTACGATGTGCGTCCCAACGAGCGCGGCGACCATGCTTTTGCAGCCTGCGACGTGCGCATCCAGTCACCGCTGGGACTGTTTGCAAAACGCAGGCGGCTGGCCCTTACGGACCGCATCTTCGTGTACCCAAACTTCGCGGCCGTAACCAAGTACGCCCTTCAGGTAAGCGAGGCGCCGCTGAACCAGGGCGGCATTCGGCGCCAGCGGCGGCGCGGCGAGGGACTGGAATTTCACCAGCTCCGCGAATACCGCGACGGCGATACGTTTCGGCAGATTGACTGGAAGGCAAGCGCGCGCACGCGCAAGCTCATCTCCAAGGAATACCAGGACGAGCGCGACCAGGCCGTTGTGTTCCTGCTCGACACAGGCCGGCGCATGCTGACGCGAGAGGGTCGCTTCAGCCATTTCGATCACGTGCTGAACGCGATGCTGCTGCTGTCGTACGTCGCACTGCGCCAGGGTGACGCAGTCGGCGTGTACGCGACGGGGGACTCGCCGCGCTGGATCGTGCCCCGAAAAGGCGTCGCGGCGATCAATCCGCTGCTGCGTCAAATCTACGACCTGCAGCCCGCGCCGCGGGCCATCGATTTTGCCGCCGCTGCAACCGAGCTTGCGGTACGTCAGAAGCGGCGCGCGCTCGTCGTGCTGCTCACCAACGTGCGTGATGAGGACAACGACGATCTGCAGGCCGCCGTGCGGCTGCTGCGCCGCCGCCACCTCGTGCTCATCGCCTCGTTGCGAGAAAGCGCCGTGGACGACGCGCTGGCAGAGCCGGTCAGTGACCTGCCCTCGGCGCTGACCTACTCAGCCGCCCTGAACTACCTCGATGCGCGCCGCAAGACGCACACCGACTTAAGCGCAAGCGGGGTGTACGTGCATGACACGGTGTGCGAGACGCTGCCAGCCCTGATCACCAATCGCTACCTTGCGATCAAGCGCGCCGGGCTGCTTTAGGCTGCGTTACCCTCTGCGCGGCGAAACGCCATCTGGCGCGCGTGCTCATCCGGCTGGTAGTGCAGTGCTTCAATCGCGACGATGACGCGGTGCCGGGTCGCCGGCCGCACGTTGGGCTCACAGTTGGTTACCCGGGACACGGTCTTGATGGATACGCCGGCCAGTTCCGCGACGTCACTGATAGTAGCTCTGCTCATGGTTCTCTCCCTGGTTTGAGTAATGTCCACAGCCTGGGAGAAAGCATGTTCTGTGCCAGCGGCCGGCGCTCCGCCAATCAACGGCTTGCGTAAGCAGCCGGCACTTGCGCGCCAGCTGACGGTGCACCGCAGCAAGCATTGGTACGTTGCAGCGCACCACCCTGGTGCCTGGCGCCGCGCAGGCGGTCACGGCCGGTCGATTTTCACCCGCACCCGGATGCGGTCTCCAGGGCGGTTTTCAAGGGTCCGGGTGTAGGTCTTGTTGCCGTAACGATAGGCGACGCGGTAGCCCACTGTCCGGGTCTGGGGTTCACGCACGGAGACTGTTTCGCACGTCCGGCTGGTTTGCGGCGTGCTTGCAATATCCTGCCGGATGACGTCGGCGAGCGAGTAGCCCTGCCCGCTCCCCGAAACGCCATCGGGCACGTGGCGGCCGGCCCGGAGGCCGTTGGTCCCGTGCACTGTTCGGCACACTTCGCGCTGCGTGTCGCCGTAGACAGTCTGCGTTATCGGCGTCGCGCTCAGCACGTCGGCATAGTCGTAGTACGTGTCAGCGAGCGCGCTCTGCGCGAGGAAGGCCAGCGCAAACAGCGTGGCCACGAGCAGTCGGCGGTACAATTTCGTCATAGCGAGAATCCAGCCTGGTTGAGAGCAGCGACACTGCGGCGGTAGTCGTCGTCGCCATTGAACAGCAGCACGACCTCGTAGCGGCCTGCCTCCACGCGAAACCAGTCCAGCCGCAGCGTCTGTGAACTGGCCTGAAGCTGCTTGATGAAGGCCTGCGCGCGGTAAGGCCCGCCGAAGTAGATTAGCGGCATCTTGCCTTCGTCACGGTACTCGGCAGGTGGACCACCGGTGCCGGCGGGATTGCGCGTGCCGAGCACGTAGCCCAGGTGATTGTAGATGTACCCGCTGTACCACTCGGCACCGTCGGGAATCGCACGGCCGTTCGTTGCAATGCGGCCGGGACCGTAGTTGTACGCGGCGAGTGCAAGGTGCGCGTTGCCGTCGTAGCGGTCGAGCAGTTCCTTGAGGTATCGGGTACCGGCGTCCACATTGGTGCACGGGTCGTAAAGGTCCGCCAGGCGCGTAATCCCTAAGTGCCGCGCTGTCGTCGGCCACAGAATCTGCATAAGGCCGTACGCATTGGCGTGCGAGCGCGCCGCTGGATCGAAGTCGCTTTCACCGCGCGCGACGGCCAGCAGCAGGGTCTCCGGAATGCCGTGCGTGGCGGCGGCACGGCGAAAGCAGTGATGAAACGGAAAACGCAGCGCCGCCTCCGTGGAATCGCGCACCTGCATGTACGACTGCCACGCCTCACCAAGATCCTCATCGCCGCGATAGACGCGGGCGTCTGCCGTCACCGCGATCAGGGTCGCCAGCAACAGCGCCGACATGCCGGCCAGCAGGCGACTACGGGCTGTCATCGTCACTCCTCGCAAGCACGAGGCCGGTGGCCTCCTCGATACGTGACAGCGCCAGCGCTCGCTCAGGTTCACTGACGTAGCCAACTTCAACCTGGTAGCGGCCCGGTGCGAGTTTTTCGACGCGGTAGTCCAGTCCGGTCAGGCTGGCCAGGCGCTGCGAGAAACCCTCGGCGGAGCGCCGCGCTGCGAACGCCTGCCACACTGGCTCCCACTGGGGTCCATCCAGATTTGCTGTGGCGCTCGACGGGACCGTTTCCGGCGCCGGCAAGGCCGTTGGCACGTCTTCTTCGAAGAAGCCGATGCTGTCGCCGGCCGTCTCGACGGCAGTTTCCCGCTCGGCGACCGGCGGCAGCGGCGCTGACTCGCTGGAATAGACTTCGAAAGCCGGTTCCTGCAGCGGCGCTTCCGCTAACGATGGTGGCAATGCTGGCGACTGCGCAGTTGCAGAGCGTTCCGGTGACATCGACGGCGTCTGCTCCGCCGCCTCGACCGGAGCCGGCTCGGCCAGGACCGGCTCTGGCTCGTCGACGGCGGCAAGCTCTTCGTGAGCCGCAGCCAGCTCCTGTTCCACTGGCGCCGCCGTGGCAACAAGCGTTGCTTCCGGTTCGGCTGCCGCCGGCTGCGCAGCCGGCTCGGCGACGAGCGCCGGGCCGTCCATCTGCGACAGCACGCCAATTACCAGCAGCGCACCAAGCACAAAGCCCAACAGGCGCGCCATCACGTGCGCTCCCCGGGGTTGTCACGCGACGTACGCACCACGCGCCACTGGGTGTCGCCCCTGGAGTTGCCCCTGGAGTTGCTTTGGAGATCACCCAGCATCGCGTCGAAGTCCGCGAGCCACCGGTCCAGCGCACCGCTGTCGGATACCTCTTCCCCGCAAAGGCGGCGCAGGTGGCGCTCGAGGTCGCGGGCATCGCTGCGCGACGGTGTAGCCACCACGTACAAGCTCGGTGGTGCGCCACCCTGCAATTCGGTCAGTGTGAAATGCCGGACTCCAGCCACGGCCTCGAGCTCGCTGCGTCTCGAACACGCAGACGGGTACACCCACTGCAGGCGACCGTCGCCGGCATGGGCAAGCGCAAACAGGTAAGCCGGCCGGTCGGTCTCGACCTCGAGCGCCACGCAGCCTTCCGCCGGCCAGCCGGACACGACCGGCCGCACGTCGTCACGAGACCGCCACGCACGCGGATCGGTGCAGCGTCGGCTGGTCGTGGAGCGCACGATACGGGCGCGTTCGAGAAGCGGCGTCGGCGGCAGTGCGACCGGCGCCGTCAGCACGTACACGTCGGCGGCCGCCGCGGGCAGCGCCTGGCCATCGCTGGCCGTTGTTGCGGTTACCCACAGTTGAGCCAGGTTTCCCTCGATCGGATGCAGCCGGGCACTGATCGCGAGCGCCGGCGCGCTTTGCGACGTCGACAGGCGACCGCGCGCCAGGTAGTTGCTTACAAGGGACTCGATACGTCCGGCATACGCATCCTCGTCTTCAGCTCCTGCCGGCAGGGACAAGCGGCTGTCGAGGCCTCTGCGCTGCAGGAGACAG
>JBCAXP010000138.1:0-10773 GCA_038533995.1 Pseudomonadota bacterium | reverse complement strand
TCCCAGATCATGCCGCCGGTACCCAGCGCAAGGTGTACGTATTCGCTTACCGGGACACGGGCACGACCGTGCACGTAGCCGCCCTCGCAGAGTGTGAAACCGCCGGCATCGTCGGCCACGTAGGCCATCCCGCTGCGCGTCAGCCCCATCGCCCGTTTGCTGCCACAACGCAGACTGATGCTGATCATCACATCGACAACGGCGCCAGAGGCCCTCAGGTCTGCCGCAAGCTCTTCCACGTCGAGACTGTGATCTACAACGTCGCGGTCTTCATCCGTCACAAGCAGGTAATGCTGGGCGGCGTCCGGAAATACGCCAAACTCCTGCCAGGCAAAACGGGCCGCGACCAGGCCGTCTTCAATGCCGTTGGTCAGCGCCAGCCCGGCGAAGCCGTCTGCCAGGCCACTGGCCGGCCACAGGGTGCCAGCGCCGCTGTCAATGACGCGCGCCTTCTCCGCAAAGGCGACAAGGCCGTACATCACCTCGCCGCTGCCCGAATCCGCCGTCAGATGCTGCTGTAACCACTGCGGGGCTTCCCGATGCTTCATGGAACCGGATTCGTCCACGATCAGCACGGTTAGTGGCCACTGCTCTGGCCCTCGTGACTCCTGCCCAACCGCCACGGACGGCGCCGACAGCGCGCCCAAAAGCGCAAAAATCGGTGCCAAAACCGTCGAGATAACAGTTGCTTGCTTTAACCCAAACATCGCGTTCTCCGAGTCGTTGTGCCTTTCCTTGCCAACGGGCGACCTTCGCAGACGGGCCGCTTGGGTCCAACCATACCGCGATTTGGACCTCGGGGAAGCTCTGATTACTCAATTGGCGGCGGAACCGCCGGCGGGGCTTTAGGGGATCTCAGGCCTCGCTGCCCTCGGGGGACTGCGCACGGCGTTTCCAGAAGACAAGGTCGGCTTCCAGGTTGTCGATAAGCACCGTCTGGGCTGCTACCTCGTCGCGCAAGAGCGCCACTTCGCCGAGCACTTCCTGCTCGCCGGTTTCCGCGGCGTAGTCCACGGTGCCTTCCCGGTCACGCAGAATGGTCTCCAGATCAGCCACGCGCTGCCGGCCGGCATCAGCTTCGGCACGCAGTTCGGCAATTGTCGTTTCGAGCTCGGCAGCCGTGCTGTCGCCGGCGCCGTTGCTTGCAGCGCTGCTGTCCAGCTGCGCTTCAAGCTGGGCAATACGTTCATTGCGCTCGTCCAGCGCCTCGCTCAAAGCTGCAAGGCTGCGCGTGTCATCTTCCAGCGCCGTGATGAGGTCGCCACGTGCCTGAAGTTCTTCCCGAAGTTTCTCCAGCTCCGCGCGATGAGCATCGGCAGACTCCGCTGCCTGCGTCAGCGCCTCAACCTGGCTCTCAAGCTCACTGGTGGCGCCAGCCTGCTCGTCAAGGCGTGACTGCAGTTCGTCAATGCGAGCGTCGCGCTCGTCCAGCAGCGTTCCCGGCACCATCGTGGACTCAAAGTCGGCATCCGCAGGGCTGACGGTTGCCTCCAGAAGCGCAATCTTTTCCTCCTTTTCCTTCAGCGCAGCAACGAGCGGCGTCACCCGGCTCATCCAGGACTTGGACTGCGAGCGCACCTTGGCCAGCGCTTCATCGCGCTCCGCCAGGCTGGCCTGAAACTCCGCAATCTGCTTGTCACGATCCTCCAGCGCTGAGTTAAGCTCCTGCACTTCTGCGCCGGTGGCCTCGGCCGGCTTGCGGTCCTTGTCGCGTTCCTCCATGGCGCGCTTGAGCGCGGCGGCGTGCTGTTGCCACTGGTCGCGAGCCTGCTCGAGGCTGCGATAGCGAGCGCCGTGATCGCTCAGCTTGCCCTCCAGGTCGCGCACGCGGTTGCGGTATTCCAGCAGTTCCTTCTTCGCCGCATCGCTGGCCTGGCTGTCGTTGCCAGCGGCCTTTTCCTTCTTCTTTGCTGCGATGAGCTTCTGTTTCAGGCGGTCGATAAGCACCGCACGTTTTTTCAGCTCGCCGCTGTGATTACTGATCGTGGCCTGCATCGCCACCTGCTTGGTTACGAGCAGGCGATTCGCTGACGTGAGTTCCTGGAACAGCGGCTCAATCTGCGCCAGCCGTTCTGCGGGATCCTCGTCCCCGGTGGCCTCGGGCACATTGGGCCGCATCTCGTCCACGGGCTTGGCCGCAAGGTTGGCCTGAATTTCGCGGGACTTGTCTTCAAGTGCCTGGTTGCGGCTGCGCAACGTGCGAATCGTGTGCACCTGCGCTTCGCGCTCCGTTGTCACCTCGTTGAGACGCGCCTCGGCCTGCTTCAGGCGCAGCGTGTTCTTGTTGAGCTGCGCCTCCTGGCTCTCCGCGGTTTCGCGTAGCGTTTCCACGGCCGTGCGCGCTTCAGCAAGCTGTGCCTGCAGGCGCTCTGCCTCCTGCGCAAGTTCCTCGTTCGCGTCTGTGGCGTCGTCGGCCGGCTCGCTCTGAGCGGGTTCTGACTTGCTGAGTTCCGCAATGGTGGCGCGCAGCGTATCGGCTTCCTGCGTGGCATCCGCAACCGCCGCCTCGAGTTCTCCGCGAAGCTGATCGCGTTCGCTCTCAAGCGCGGCAACCTCTTCTGACAGCGCATCGATTCGCTCGTCTGCTGTTGCTTTATCCGCAAGGGCCTTATCCGCGAGGGCCTTATCCGCGAGGGCCTGATCCGCCTGGACTTGATCCGCCTGGGCCTGATCCGCCAGGGCCTTGTCTGCCGCCGCTTGCGCCGCTGCGCTTTGTTCAGCTTCTCTCTGGGCCTGTTCGTACTTCTGCTGCCACTGGGCGAGGTCGTCGGACAGGCGCTTCACCTGCGCCTCGCGCTCGGTCGCCTTAGCCGTCATCGCAGAGAGCTGATCAGCGCTTTCACGAGTGGCCGCGGTAAGGCGTGCCTCCGCAGCCTGCCTGGCATCCTCCAGCTGACCCTGCAGTTCCGTGATTTTTGCCTCGGCTTCCTCGTTGCGCTGCTCCAGCGCTGCCGTCAGCTGTACTGCCTCTTCAAGGCGCGCGTTGAATTTGAAGGTGCCGGTCTCGATTCCTTTACGCGCCGCGACAAGTTCCGCGGACGTCTGGTCGGCGGCGGCTTCGGCCTCGACCGCACGTTCCTGTGAGTTGGACAGCTGCTCCCTGAGACTCGCCAGCTGGCTGTCGCGCTCCTCTACCTGCTCCTTTAGCGCGGCCGCTGCCTCCACGGCGCGCTCCGAGTCGGCGGCCCTGCCTCGCTCGTGCTCCAGGCTGCGCTCAGCCTCGGCAAGCTGTGCACGAACGGCCGCGAGACTCTCCTGTGACTCGGCCGCCGCCGCGCTGGCAGCGGCCTCCGCGGCACGTACAGATTCAAGTTCCTCTTGCGCCTGCGCGGCAGCAGTTTCCAGTGACCCGGTCTTCTCGGTCAGTTCGGCAACCCGTTTCGCATCGGCCTCCGCCGCCTCGAGTGCCTCGGCCAGCGCCCGCTCCTTATCGGACGCGCTGCGTTCAAGCACGCCCTGCGCACTCAGGAGTTCCTGAATCCGGGCCTGCAAGGACTCGCGTTCCTGCGCCTCCGCGGCGTGCTGCTCCTCGACGCGCGCAGCGTCAGACTCGGCGGCCTCGAGCGCGCCTCGCGCCAGTTCCAGCGCCGCCTTGCTTTCGGCCAGCTCCGACGCCATCTCACGCGCCGCTTCAAGCTCTTCCGCCTGGGCTGCCATGTGGCGAGCGTCGTCGGCGCGGCTTTCCTGCGCGTCGCCCAGCTCCTGTCGCAGGCGGGAAATTGTGGCGTCGAGTTCCACGCCGTGGGCTTCGCGCTCGGTAATCTGCTGCGCAAGCGTCTGCGTGCCGGCGTTGGCGTCGGCAAGCTCGGCTTCGAGCCTGTCGCCGGCGTCGCGGGCCGTCTGCAGGTCCGAGCGAAGCTCTGCCTGCAGGGCCTGCGAAGACTCCGCCGCCGCTTCGAGGTCGCCGATGCGGGCGCGCGTTTCTTCCAGCGCCGCCTGCAACTGCTGTTCGGAGGCGCCGTTCGAGGCAACAGCCCGTTCCAGCTCTTCAATCGCAATGGCGCGTTGGGCGAGCGTTTCCTCCATTGTTGCAATGACGCGCTCGTGCGCAGCTACGTCCTCACGAACCTCCGAGTATTCCTGGTGGCTCTCATGCAGCTCGTCCGTGCGTTCGTCCAGCAGCCGGGTGCGATGACGCAGCTCCGACTCCAGCGTTGCCACTGTCGAGTGCCAGTCCGTGAGTTTGCGATCGGTACTCTGCTGCGCGTCATCGCGCTCAAGCACGGCCGTCGACACCTGCTCGCGCAGCGCCTCGATAGCTGCGTCACGCTCCGAAAGCTCACTGCCGAGCGTCTCAACGACTTCGCGCAGCTCGGTCAGCACCGTTTGTGCCTGCGCCTCTGAAGACTGGGCATTGTCCAGTGCCGTCAGCGCGCTCTCCAGCCGCTGCGCCGTGTCGTCCTGCTCCGCGGCGGCAAGGCGTTCTGCCAGATCCTTTTCCAGGCTCTCGATACGCTCCGCGCTCGTCGCCCGTTCGGCTGCCAGCTCATCGGCAAGCTGGGCCGCCAGTTGCTCCGCCTGGCTCTCACTCTCGCCGGGGAGACGATCTGACGCCTCGGCGCGTGGTGCCTCAGGCTGTGCCGGTTGCCGAGCGGCATCTCTGGAAGGGGCAAGCGCCCGGCCCAGCGCAAAGCCAAGCAGGAGCGTGAGTAATCCTCCCGCGGCAGCGTAAGGCATGATCCGTGACAAAGTGGCCGTTGGCCCTTCAGGTATCGCGTCGGGCGACGCCGGCTCGGGACCCGTCGTCGCAGGCACCGGCATCTGCGGCGTGATGCCGCTCCCGATGCGGTCCGTTGACAGCGTTGTGTCCAGTTTGAGGGAGACCGGCGCCTGAAGCGGTTCGGCATCGCCCCCCTGGTTTTGTGAAACCTCGGTGGCGGTCGCCGGGACGCACACGACACTGACGCAGCCCAGCATGAGCAGCACAGCAGGCGCGCAGAGACGCGTTATGGTCGAGTTGTCGATCACGGCTTGTTGGTGTTCCCGGCTTGGCAGCGAATGGGCGCTGGATGCACGTTCGAACTCTAGCAGTTTTTTTTCGGAAGTCCCGGATTCATCACACTAATTCGCAGTATCGCAGGTGCGCTTTTGCAAATTTGTGATGGCCGTCACACGCTGCGTGCCGACAATCACCGGTGCTACACTCCGGCGGCATGACTGAAAGCTGTCAAATCCCCGTTTGCGCCGCCCTGCCGACTGCCTGCCGTGAGTGAGCCGCGTCGAGTTTCGCCGCCGCCCGATCGCGTGACGCTACTGCGTGCCACCGATGCCGGCTGGACCGCGGCCGTAACTGAGAGCTTTGACCAGTTCCTGCTGGATCACGCCGCGTGCGAGCGCAAAGCGTCCGCCATGGCGGTGTCGCTGGTGGTCCACTACCCCGACAGGCCACACCTGGTATCCGCGATGACAGACCTTGCGATCGAGGAGCTGGCCCACTTCCGCGAGGTCATGAAGCTCGTGCTCGCGCGTCGGCTCACCTTCCGGCGCGACGAGAAAGATGCGTACGTTAACGCACTCAGCAAACACGCCCGCCGCGGCACGGAGGAGTACCTGCTCGACCGGCTACTGATTGCAGCGGTCGTCGAAGCCCGGGGCTGCGAGCGCTTTGCGCTGCTGGGTGAGGCGTTGACCGACCCGGAAATGGCGGCGTTCTACCGTCGCATCGCGGCGTCAGAGTCTCGGCACGCGGCGCTGTTTGTCGAACTTGCACAACGCTACGCACAACCGGGGTCCGTTGCATCGCGCCTCGATGAGCTGCTCGGCATCGAAGCGGCCCTGGTCGCCGAACTGCCGTTCCGTCCGGCGCTGCACTGAGTGCCGCGTGCAGCACAAGGACGTTCTGCGCCACTACCTTGACCGCCATGCCGAGCCACAGGCTGCGCGTGCGACTGCACTGCCCGGCACGTTCGATCGCGCTATCGTGGTGCCAGCCTTCAACGAAGGCGATGCAATCCTCGACACGTTCACGACGCTACTCGACAGCGACCGGCGAGTGCTGCTCGTTCTCGTGGCCAACGTTCCGGACACGTGCAGCGATTATGAAACAGCCGCGATGCGTACAGCCGCGCTTGCCGATACGCTGGCGACACGCTTCCCGGCAACCTGGGACAACGCGGCAGACCTGTCTTTGCACCAGGTCAGCGCGAGCTTAAGCTGGCTTCTCGTCGATTGCTTTTCCGCTGGCAGGCGGTTGCCGGCGAAGCACGGCGTCGGGCTTGCGCGGCGCATTGGCTGTGACATCGCCTGTGCGCTCTTCGCCGCCGGCAAGCTCCGCGAGCCCTGGTTCGTGAGCACGGACGCCGACGTGCAGCCGCCGCCGGCTCTTGCCTCGGTGGCGGCAAGCGAGCACGCAGGCGCTCATACGTTGCCGTTCCTTCATCGCTGGGAGGGCGACGAGCGCACGCGGGTTGCCGCCCGGCTTTACGACTTTTATCTGCGCTACCACGTTTGGGGGTTGGCCACGGCTGGGTCACCCTACGCGCACCTGAGCGTGGGCAGCACGCTGATGCTCAATGCGTCGCGCTACGCACAGGTGCGGGGCTTTCCGAAGCGATCTGCCGGCGAGGACTTTCACCTGCTTGCAAAACTGGCAAAGCTGGCGCCGGTAATGCCGCTCGCTGGCACGCCGCTCGTTGTCAGGGCGAGGGTGTCCGCACGTGTACCGTTTGGAACAGGTCCCGCAATTAACACGCTCCGCGCACTGCATGACCCCATCGCTGACTACCGGCTGCTGCACCCCGGCTGTTTCCATGCGCTGCGCGTCGTGCTCGACGGAGTAAGAACGCTCTATGACGAGCGCACCGATGACCTGCCGGGCCGGGTTGCAGCATCCCTGCCCGGCGTGAACGGACAGCGCGCCGCGCTCCTGCTGACAAACGCCGGTGCGCGCGAGGCCGTTTCGCGGGCGCGCGAGGGCGCCAGCAACCGTCGCCGGTTCCTGCAGCACTTTCATACCTGGTTCGATGCCCTGAAGACGCAGCAGTTTCTGCACGGGCTGCGTGACGAGGGACCCGGCACGCTGACGCTTTCCAATTTGCTCTGCCATCCGCTCGGGCCGACGCTGCCGCCGGCGCCATGCGAAACCGAGGCGCAGCTTGAGACGGTGGTAACCGCGATGACGGCGGCCTGTGACGAGGCGCTGGCACGGCACTGGGCCGGCGAACGCGTGTTTGGCGCGCCGACGGAACCCGGGTAAGCGGAGAATTACTTCCTGGCGAAGGCCTTCAGGTCGTTCTCATCGAGCACAGTGGTTTCACGCCAGTCGTCGAGATCGGCGACTTCCTGGCCGCTGTCGCTGTCCGTTGCCGGCTGCGGGTGCACGAAGACCAGCCGGTGCCGGCCAACGGCCATGATGTCGCCGTCGTTGAGCTTCACACTGCGAATGCGCTTGCCGTTGACGAACGTTCCGTTGGTGCTGTTGAGATCTTTCACCCAGACGCCGTCGTCCTGCACCAGTATCTGCGCATGGTGACGACTGACGAACTCGCTGATCACCGTAATCTCATTGTCGACGTCGCGGCCCACCATCAGGCGTCGGGAGTCCAGCGGCACTTCGCCGACGAGGTAGCCGTCAAGAGACAGCATGAACTTCGGCCACTCCATATGCTGATGCTGTTCGCTCGCGACGGGCTCGGGCGTGCGTTCTTCACGGCGCACGTACTCCCGCCAACCCAGCTCATCTGCCGCGGTCGCTACCATTTCCGCGGTAACGCCGGCCTCCCCGTCTGCATAGGCCGCGGTAAGCGCGGTATCCGCCAGCGTGTTAATCAGGCGCGGCACGCCACCGCTGTACTGGAACACTGCGCCCAGCGCCTCGTCGTCGAACAGGCTGTCTCCTTCATAGCCTGCAACGCCCAGGCGATGAGCGACGTACTGCCGCGTGTTGTCCTCGTCGAACTCTGTGAGGTGCAACCGGAACCGGGTGCGCTGCGCGAGTTGCTCAAGGCTGGCTGTTTCGAGCTTGTCCTGAAGCTGCGGCTGGCCGACGAGAATCACGTTCAGAATTTTGTCCTTCTGCGTTTCCACATCGGACAACAGGCGAATTTCCTCCAGCACACGCAGGCTCAGGTTTTGTGCCTCGTCGACAATCAGAACGACCTGCTTGCGCTTGCGATGCTGCTCCCGCAGGAACTTGTTGAGCATGTCGAGCAGCTCGGCTTTGCGTTTGCCGAACGGCTTGAAACCGAACTGAACGAGTACCGCCTGGAGGAACTGCACCGGTGACACCTGGGTCTGGAAAATTCGCGCCAACACAACGCTGCGGTTGATCTCGGAGATCAGCTTGTTGATAAGCGTCGTCTTGCCGCAGCCAATCTCGCCGGTGATCACCACGAAGCTGTCGCGGTTGATCAGCGTGTAGTCCATGTATGCCTTGGCCTTGGCATGCTGTGGGCTTAAGTAGAGAAAATCCGAGTCCGGGGTCAGCAAGAATGGCGCTTCCCGCAGCCCGAAATGCTCAAGATACATGCAGTTACGTTGATTTGTTTTCATTGTCCATCATTCCCAGTGCGACTCCCATGGTAGCAGGTCAGGAACCGGACGCCCATGTGCAGCGCCAGTCGCCACGTTATGTTGCAACGCGCAAGTGCGGCGCAGAGTGTGACACGGTTCACAGTCGACGTTGCCGCCCAGGCGTACCCTACCGAGCAGTTTTCAGGTTCCTTCCTGACACCGGCAGAGTCTGCCGCGACGCCTGGCTGCGAACCTCGAAAAGGGCAAAACCATCGAAAGGTGGTGACGCAAAATCACCGGTCTAAGGAACCTACACGGGTTCTATGACAGCGGGATCGCCGGGGTACAGCATCAGTCCATTCCATGGGCTGAAGGCCGCAACGTCACTGCGCATGAGCAGTGCGTCCTTTACCCCGACCACCGGGAATCCGCGGCACCCGGCGCATTATCGCTTGTGGAGAACGCACCATGCGCCTGCTCCTTTTGACGACTCTGCTCGTAACCGGCTGCGCGACCGCGCCCGCCAACTACGACGTTCCCTTCGATATAGCCACCTCGATGGACGGCACCGGCGGCACGCTGGTTGTCGGCATGAATGACGGTTCCGCGGTTCAGCAAACCGCCGAGATTCCCGCCGACGTGTGCGTGCGCTCAATTCCGCTCGCTGTCACGATGTGCTACGCCAAGGGCACCCCCCGCATTGACCCGCGGACCAACGAGGTTGTAGGTCACAGCATGGTTGCCACCGTGCTGACGCGAGACCGCTAGCACCCGCCAGCGTCGGCCACGCCGCACTGACGCCGCGCCGCAGCCCAACCGCCACGCTGTCGCCACGCCGTGGGGGATGCTACATTCCCGCTCACCGTCGGCATTAGCGACGGTGCGAACAGCATGAGGGGGATTTATGCGGCAAGCTCTGAGCGTACTTTCGCACCACTTGGCGCGGCACTCGGTGAGTGCACTGCTGGCTGTGACGCTGACGTCGGCAGCGTTGGCCGACACCGTCATCTACAACATCTCAGGCTACACGCCGACAGCCGAGGGCACGATCGCCCGGTTCTCGGCGCTACGTATAGCCGATGACGGCACGGTAGCCGGCTACGAACGCAGCGCAGACTCGAGCGAAGCCAACGCCGACCTTGCCATCGACGGCAACGGCGCGACGCTGTTGCCCGGGCTGATCGATGCGCACGCCCACGTGTACAGCCTTGGCAGGCTTCGCACGTCTATTGACCTTGCGGGCAGCCCCAGCCTCGACGAGGCCCTCAGCGAAGTTCGCCAGTTCGCCGACGGCGCGCCCGGTGACGGCTGGCTGCTCGGCCGCGGCTGGAACCAGGTGTTGTGGGAAGGCAAGCAGTTCCCAACCGCCGCGCAGCTGTCACAGGCGAGCGCGGACCGGCCGGTGTGGCTGCGCCGCATCGATGGTCATGCAGGCTGGGCCAACCTCAAGGCGATGGAGCTGGCCGGCGTCACCCGCGACACCGAAGCGCCGCCCGGTGGCGCTATTCTGCGCGACGCTGACGGCAATCCTTCGGGCGTGTTTGTCGACGCCGCCATGGACCTCATCGAACAGGCCATTTCGGCCCAGCCATGCGCAAACCGCCCCGTGGCCAGCACCAACGCCCTGTCGCCCCGCGAAAACACGTTCGAGACGGCGGCTTCCCAGGCCGCGTGGCCGTTGCCGATATAGATCGCGCAGTTATGCGAGGTGCGGCCCACCGCCTTCAGATCGGCGATCATCGCGGGCATCATGTCGATCAGCGGGCCGTTATAGATGTTGGGTGCGGCCCGGTGCATCGCGCGCAATACCCGGTCGGGGATCACTGAAGGGCCTGGAATCGCAAGGTATTCGCGGCCATTTGCAAGATTAACCATCGTCCGCTCCGCCAAAGAACACGTGTCCGGTTAGACGCATCCCAAGGGGGCGTCAATCGCGCCCTTCTTGTCACAGCCGGGCGGGCGGGATAAGCCCCAAGCCTGCACGGAAAATACACTGAGTGAGAGCCGCTTGACAGCTCAACCGCCCAAAAAACCAACGCCTGCCCTGTCCCTCGTGGCCCGGCTGTGGCGGGGCTATCTGAAGGCGCATTGGCCTTGGTTGGTGTTGGCCGCACTTTTGATGGTGATCGAGGGGTCTACGCTGGGGATCCTCAGCTACGCGTTGCAGCCGATGTTTGACCGCGTGCTGGTGGGCCGTGACGCGGATGCAATCTGGCTGATCGGCGGGGGGATCATGGCGTTGTTCGTGATCCGCGCGGTGGCGGGCGTCAGCCAGCGGATCATTCTGACGCGGGTCGCACAGTTGACGACAACAACGATGCA
>JBCAXP010000137.1:0-10793 GCA_038533995.1 Pseudomonadota bacterium | reverse complement strand
CATCCGGACTGCGCATGCGCATCGGCGCGCCGGGCGCAAGGCCGGATGGAAAGTACACGTCAGTGGTCGGTGACGTGGTGGAGTTTGATCCGCCGCATCGGTACTCGCACACGTTCCGGTTTACCAACCTCGACGATCCACCGTGCAAGGTGACCTACGATCTCGAGGAAGTCGACGCAGGCACGACGCGTTTCACGCTCACCAACGAAAACGTACCGGCCGGCACGAAGACCGAGAAGTACATGACCCAGGGCGGCGACTTCATCACGGCCAACCTGAAAGCGCTTGTGGAAACCGGCAAGCCGACATTTTCCGGGCGACTCATACTGCTTATGATCAAGCTGAGCGCACCGTTTTCCCCTGCCCGGTGCAAGTCGGAAAACTGGCCCTAGATCGGTATCGCGGCTGGAAGCCGCTCCTACGGCAGGCCGCAAGCCGCAATTGGTGGGAGCGGCTTTAGCCGCGATTTGTGCCCGCCTGCAGCCACCGCCACAGGCGAACCGCCGCGTAGGCGCGCCACGGCCGCCATCGCTCTGCCGCCGCGAGCAGGGACTTATGGTCGGTGGCGATGCCGAGCGCACGCGCGGCGTTGAGCAGGGCAACGTCCGACGGCGGAAACGCGTCGGGGTCTTTACTGGCGCGCATGCGCACGTAGCCGGCGGTCCATGGCCCGATGCCGGGAATGTCGAGCAGCGCCCGTTCCAGTTCGTCCGCGTTCGCTGTGTACAGGTCAAGGCTGCCGTCAGCGACGGCGGCTGCGATTGTCTGTAGCGTCTGCACCCGGCGCGACGGCATGCCGATAGCCACAATGTCGGCGTCGGCCAACGCCTGCGGCGTTGGGAAGGCAACGGCCAGCTCGCTGTTTTCCGCGAGCGTCGCGGGTAGCGGTCTGCCGTAGCGCGTGCATAGTCGCTCGCACAGCGTGCGGCCGGCGGCAACGGTCACCTGCTGCCCGAGCACGGCGCGCATCACGAGTTCAAAGCGATCCCAGCTGCCGGCGACGCGCAGGCGGCTGGCGATGCGCTGTACGGGGGCAAGGGCAGCGTCACGGTTCAACGTGCGGTTGATACTCCTCATCTTTGCGTCGGTGTCGAACATGGCCTGCACCCTCTGGCGCAGCGCTTTGCTGTCTGCGTTCGGGCCGCCGGTGAGCGCCGCGCTGAGGCACGCACTCTCCGGATCATGCTGCACAGTGAGCGCGGCAGGCGAACCGTCGACGATGACGGCACGCGTGTAGTGCGCGTCGCCGGCCCGTTCCAGGCCGGAAACCGCCCGCAGGCGAAAAAAGGCGAGCACGGCCGGCCAGTCGTACGGTTTGCTGCAGGCGATGGTGCTTGTGCTCGTGTCCGTATCGATATTCTTGCTGCGGTTAGCCATGCGCGCATTGTACCGGCGCCGGCTGGTCTTCTGGGCTCGCGTTTTTGCAAGGCGTATCGGCGCTGACACCACGAGCGATTGTGTAGAATGCTGGCTCGTTTTAAGGAGTAGCGAAACGATGACAACGGCCGATCTGCGTGTGGGGCTTGGGCAAATCAGCCCGGTGTGGTTTAACCGGGAGGCGACGCTTGCCAAAGTGTGCGACACCGTCAGCGATGCGGCGGCACAGAAGTGTCAGCTCGTCGCGTTCGGCGAGGCGCTGGTGCCGGGCTACCCGTTCTGGCCGGAACGCACCGGTGGCGCCGAATTCAACTCACCGCTGCAGAAGACGTTCCACGCAGAGTACGTACGCCAGGCGGTGTCCATCGAGGACGGCGACCTTGACGACCTGTGCAGGCTCGCCGGCCAGCGCGGTATTGCCGTGGTGCTCGGCATCATCGAGCGCCCACGAGACCGCGGCGGTAAAAGTGTGTACGCAAGCTGTGTGTACATCGATGCGGCGGGCGAGATCGGTTCGGTACATCGCAAGCTCATGCCCACCTACGAGGAACGCCTGACCTGGTCACCGGGCGACGGCCACGGCCTGCGAGTGCACGGCCTGGGTGCCTTTACCGTCGGCGCGCTTAACTGCTGGGAAAACTGGATGCCGCTGCCGCGTGCTGCACTCTACGCGCAGGGCGAGGACCTGCACGTTGCCATCTGGCCGGGCTCAGTGCGCAACACGCACGACATCACCCGCTTCATTGCGAAGGAGTCCCGCTCCTATGTCGTGTCCGTCGGCAGCGTGATGCGCGGTGCGGATTTTCCGCCGGACACGCTGCATCGCGACCTGCTGGTCTCGGACGAAAGCGAGCAACTGACCGACGGGGGCTCCTGCGTGGCAAACCCGGACGGCTCGTGGCTCGTCGAGCCCGTTGCCGATGAGGAGGGGCTGTTCGTTGCAGACCTCAACCATGCCCGGGTTCGCGAGGAGCGGCAGAATTTTGATCCGTCGGGCCACTACTCACGCCCCGACGTTACGCGGCTGACCGTGAACCGTGCGCGCCAGGCAACGGTGGTGTTCGACGATTAGCCCGTACGGCCGACCAGTTCGCGGGCCAGCGCGCCTCGCCATGGTATGGTTGTCGCATTATGCAGACGCTTTTCCCGAGGCGGCGATGACCGCCGTTCCTGCCTTACTTCGCCGATGGCCAGTCGCGCTATGTACAGCGCTTGCGATGGCAATTGCGATGGCGTGGGGCAGCGCCGTACACGCCGAGGACGTCGTGGAGGATGCCGTTTTGCAAGGTGACGTTGCGGAGCCCTGGTACACGATCGAGGAGCGCCTGGCGCAGTATGGCCCGTCGGCGCGCGCGAGGATGCGTGACCATTTCGATGCGGCGTCAGTCGCTTACCCGCCCGGTGCGGTGGTGCTGGTCGCGCTGAAGGCCGAGAGGCGCGTGGAACTCTATGCCGGCGATACCCCGGAGTCGCTGGCCCACATTCGCGACTACCCCGTGTACGGGGCAAGCGGCGGCGCCGGTCCGAAGCTGCGTGCCGGTGACCGGCAGGTGCCGGAGGGTCTGTACCGTATCGAGGGGTTGAATCCCAACAGCCACTATCACCTCTCGCTGCGTGTGAACTATCCCAACGCCTTCGACCGGTCGATGGCGGCGCGCGAGGGGCGCACCGGCCTTGGCGGCGATATCTACATCCATGGTGGCATGGAATCCGTGGGTTGCCTGGCCATGGGCGATCGCAACAGCGAGGACCTGTTCGTGCTGGCTGCCGACGTCGGCGAGGACAACATACGCGCCGTGTTCAGCCCGCTGGATTTTCGCGTCAGCGCAACGGCGCCGGAAGGCAAGGGCGCGCCACGCTGGGCCGGCACGCTCTACCAGGACATCTGGCGCGCGCTTGATGTCTTGCCGCGACCGGGCGTCGCCGAGGGGCAGCAGGTGCTGCGGTTCTTTCCGCAGGTGAGCGTCGCGGACGCGCTGGGCTTTGAGCAGCAGCGCCAGGCGGTCAGCGCGTCCGGCCACGGGACTGGCGCCGGGCCCGCCTATTCCACCGAATAACGTATCCCACGCAATAAAAAAGGGCGGACCAAAAGGTCCGCCCCGCTGAGACATTGCTGCCAACTGGCTGATAAAGGCACACACGCAAATTCGGGTTACTCACCCGAGTCCTTTTCGGATTCCCTTGAGCGCCGCTGAGAACTCCCCCCGCGACACCGTGCCATAAGCACAACGAAGCGGGCTTACAACGCCGGCCGCCAAGGGCGGTCGAAGCTCCCGGTAATCCGATTGACAGCTCAATCTCAAAACCTGTCAGGGTGCACTGGCTCCATGCCGGTGCGGGCGGCATACGGGAGGCTACTCATCGCAGCAACAGCAAGCATATGTCACCCGGTACTCTTCTCTTGACCGGGTCGACTACGATGCGCGTATACCGACGACTTCCCATGTCGCGGCGCCTCTCGATGCCGCACTATGTAAAGCAAGAGACGTGCCAGAAAAAACAAAGCCCGGTTGTTCAGATGCTTGAAGCATAAACGCGGGAAACCGCGTGAAGTTGTTCCGGCGAAACTGTCGCCGATTGGCGACAGCTTTTGCGCCGTTTTTGATCAAGTCCAGCAGGGCCGCGCCCCGGGGCTGTCGCCATCTTGCGACACCTTGGGAAAAATTTATTGATAACAGGGGGTTGGAAGGGCGCTGAATGCGGCCGTCAGAGCTTGAAGGTCTGTGGGTCCACTTCGTGCCGGGCCAGGAGCTTGTAGAAATCGGTGCGATTGCGCCGTGCAAGGCGAGCGGCCTGGCTGACGTTTCCGCCCGTGCTTTGCAGCAGCTGGATCAGGTAGCTGCGAATGAACTCGTCCCGAGCCTGGGCGAACGGCGGCAGCCCCGCCGGTTTCTCGCCGAGCGATTTCTCCACCATGCGCGCGCTGATTACGGGTGCCGGGCACAGCGCGACGTTCTGCTCGACCACGTTCGCGAGCTGGCGCACGTTGCCGGGCCAGTGGGCGGCAACGAGCATCTCCATAGCCTCCGGCGAAAATACCTTGGGCTTGGTGCCGGCGCGTTCTGCGAGACGCTGCAGGATGTGATTGACGAGTAGCGGAATATCTTCACGGCGCTCGTCGATGGCAGGCACCGTGAGCTGTACGACGTTGAGTCGGTAGAAGAGGTCCTCGCGGAACCGATTGTCTTTCATTTCCTCCTGCAGGTCCTTGTGTGTGGCCGAAATTACACGCACGTCCACAGCGACATCCTGCGTGCTGCCGACCGGCCGGATGCGCCGCTCCTGCAGCACGCGCAGCAGTTTGACCTGCAGTGAGGTGTGCATGTCGCCAATCTCGTCCAGCAGCAGCGTGCCGCCGTCAGCGGCGACGAACAGTCCTTCGTGATTGTCCGTAGCACCAGTGAACGAGCCCTTCTTGTGGCCAAACAACTCTGACTCCAGTAGTTGCTCCGGAATCGCGCCGCAGTTGATGGCTACGAAGGGGCCGAGGCGCCGCGGGCTGGCCTTGTGGATCGCGGCCGCAAGCAGTTCCTTGCCGGAACCACTCTCGCCGCGGATCAGCACGCTCGTGTCGCTCTGCGCTACCTGGTAAGCCTCGGCGAGCAGTTCCTCCATGCGGGCGCTGCGCGTGATGATGTCCGAGCGCCAGTCGCGTTCGCTGCAGGCCGGCGAGCCCAGCCGCATCGCCTTGTCTACGCAGCGCAGCAGGTCATCCTTGTTAATCGGCTTGGTGAGAAAGCCCAGGGCGCCGCTCTGGGTGGCGGTGACGGCGTCCGGTATGGTGCCGTGGGCCGTGATGATGATCACCGGCAGGCCCGGCTGTGTCTGCTGCAGTTCGTCGAGCAGGCCAATACCGTCCATGCCGTCCATGCGAAGGTCGGAAATCACCATGTCCGGGCGCTTGGCCCGCACCGCCTGGAGGGCGGCGGCGGCGCTCTCCACGGCGATCACGTTGAAGCCACTTTGCTCCAGTCGAATGCTCAGCAGCCGAAGCAACCCGGGGTCGTCGTCAACGAGCAGAATATGGCCAGACTTCTCTATCATTACACGTCGGGGCAGCAGTGTTACATGCGCGCACTGTACCTCAAATCAGGCGGGTAATTCAGCCGGTCCAATCACAAAAAGGCGCAGCCGGGTGTCCGCTGGCCGCGCGAAATTCACGGCAGTTCGTTGGTGGCCTCGAGCGATTTCTCGATGTCGGTGAGCGCTTCGAGTTTTTCCTGAGCTTCCCTCAGGGCCTCGTCCGCTGCCCTGAGGGCCGCATCACCCGACGCCTTGCTTCGCTGCAGGGTGCGGTAACGGGTGCCGGCCTCGGCCAGTTCTCTGCGCAGCGTGTCAGCTTCTTCCATCTGTTCAACGCGTTGCTGGAGCCTGAGCGACTCGCTCGCAAGGTAGGCGGCGGCTTCGGGCGGCAGCGCGTAGTCCTGCGCCAGTGCGCCAGACAGGCTGCTGGCCACTTCCCTGGCTTCCTCCAGGTTATCGCGCGATGCGGTCAGTACCAGGTTCAGGCGCAGCTGCCGGGTCGCATCCGGCTGCACCAGAAAATCCACGAGCGCCTGCTCGCGCTGGCGCCGCCGTTCATCGGCCGGCAGTTCCTGAATTTCCAGGAAGTAGGCCATGGGTTCGCTAACCCAGGGCGCCACGGCCATCGCCGGCTCGGGCTCCACGCTGCCGCTTATCGGCATCCATTGGCAACCGGCAACAAACGCCATGCCCGTAAGAGTCATGGCCAGTGCCGGCCTCGTGTTCCGTGGTTGGAGGGTACTGGTTGTCATTGGTTTGCTGCTGTCTTTTCTTGTTCTGCTGTGACCGCTGGCTCTACGGAGTCTTCGGCGCCCGGCCCTGCGGTGTAAATGGCACTCTCGCCAATGGGCAGCTGCATACGAAAGTGGGCGCCGGTGTAACTGCCGTCCATCAGTGAGATGCTGCCGCCGTGGGCCGCCACGTACTCGTTAACCAGCGACAGGCCGATGCCGGTGCCGTGCATGTGGCTGTTTTTCGGCGGCGTTCCTGTAAAGAACGGCTCGAAAATTCGCTGGCGCTCCTTGGGCGACACGTTGGGGCCGTCGTCAGCTACATCGAATACAAGCTGATCCTGGTGGCAAAACGATCGCAGGTGAATCGAGCTTCCCTGCGGCGTGTACTTTACCGCGTTGGAAATCAGGTTCGACAGCACCGTGCGAATTTTCTCACGGTCGGCGCTGAGATACAGCGGGGTGATGGCCTGGTCGACGGTGATGTTCTTCGCCAGGAGCGCCATCGCGTGCTGGTCAAGCACCTGCTGGATGAGGTTGCCGAAGGAAAAACGCGAAATGCTGATCGAGCCCTTGTGCTCCTGCCAGGCGTTGTAGTCGAGCAGGTTCTCAATCAGGTGCCGCATTTCTTCGCTGTTGCTGCGCAGAATCTCCGCCACCTCGGTCTGCGGGTCAGACAGCGTGCCGAGAGAGCCGTCGGTAAACAGGGCCGTGCCTTCGAGCAAACCGGCCAGCGGCGTCTTCATTTCGTGCGACATGTGGCGCAGAAAACGCTTCTTGTCTTCCTCTGACTGCTCCAGCCGATTGCGCAGGCTGTCGAGGTCATCGCCAAGCGAGTGCAGGTCACGAGGACCGCCCACGCGGATGCCCTGGTTGTAGTCACCGCCACGGAGCTGGCGAATCGCGCGCTTGAGCTGTTGAACCGGCCGCGCGATGAGGGGTGTGAACAGCAGCATCATGGCCAGCGCCAGGGCAACTGTGCCGGACGCCTGCACGACCATTTGCGAGCGGGCCTCGGCCGCGGCCTCGCGCATCACGGCTGCTTCGCTGTTGATGAAGTTACGGCTGGACACGAGCCACGCCGCGGCGGCGCTCTGCATAGCCTCGAAGGCATCCGCCGTGATTGGCGGCTCCGCACCGTCGGCAGCGGTTTCCTCGCCGCCGTCGCCTGGCGCCGCCGCTTCCCCGTCGTCGTTCTCGGCCTGTGCGCGTTGCTCGAGGATTTCGAGGATCGCTGCGCTGTCGTCCTGCAGGTTATCCAGCGGCGCGGTGTCCGCCCCCTCGCCGACCCGGGATCTCAACTCCGTTATCGTATCTGCCAGGCTCGCGTGCCGTTCCCTGTGCAGGCTGAGAATTTCCTGGTCGCCGAGCAGAACGTACTGCTGCGCGTACCGCTTGATATCCACCACGAGCTCGGGCAACCGCTGGCTGAGCTGGGTTATCTCGACGCCGCGTGCAACCACTTCCTCGCCCTGGCGGGAAAGTTCGGTCACGCTGACGTACGACCACACCACCGCCGCAATCAACGGCGATGCCACCAGGATAAAGCCGGAGATAATGAGAACCAGAATCGATCTTGGGCGTGGCAACGTGCTAGTGTCCTGCGTCGCTGTTAATCCGCACTGCTAGTGTTCTTAGCCGCGAATTCGCATACATTAGCCGCCTATGTTGCCCTCAAATGCCCCGTTTTTTCCAGCCATGCGCGACTTTCCTGCCACCGGCCCCGAGCAGCGTGCCCGGCGCCGCCGGCCGCGCTGCGGGAGCCGCCATGGGCGATAAAGGGTTGGTGCCCTCCCGCTGGCTGCGCGCAGGGATGGCATTTCTGGCAGCCGCTGCCTTCGCGGGCTGCGAATACAAACCGCCGTCGGTCTCGTTGACTGCCGATGCTGCCTACAATGGCGACATCATCAACAGTTATGTTGATACGTCAACGGGTTACGTGATCGGCGGTAGCGTTTCCCGGAAGTGGCTTCCGGTAAGCGACAGCGTTGCCAGGCTCAACTACCGGCAATCCTGGTGGGTTTACGGCATCGGACGGGCCCTGGGCCGCGTCGACAGCGGCCCTGCGCAGCCCGCGGGCTCCGGCTGCGAGGGCTGGCGCGTTGAGTTCCTCGACCTGGGCCCTAAGACGAGCGATGCCTTTGCAATTCTCGGCCGCTGGAATGGCGCACCGAGAAAGGCGGAGTATCAAAGCCTGGATCATCCTGCCTACATGTCGCTTGTGAGCGAAACGCTGGCAGACCACGGCATCGCGTCCGCCGACATCACGCTTACCGCCAACCTTCGCATCGACCTCGATGACGACGGCATCGACGAAGTGGTGCTGTCCGCGACCAACATGACGCCAGGAGAAGCCGGCGCCGAGTCGGACAGTTACTCGGTGGTACTGCTGCGAAAGTCGACCGTGTCCGGGGTGTTCACCAGGCTGCTGACGCACACCCTGGTGCCGGAGGGTTGCAGCAGCTGCGATCCGGCCGTGCACCGCGTGGGTGGGCTCGTGGATCTTAACGGCGATGGCAATGTCGAAATCATCGTGCGCACGACGTCCCGGCTGGCCAGTGGCGGCACCGTGTTCGCCGCCAGTGGCCTGGAGCCAGAAGAGGTGCTTACCTGGTCATGTCCATATCCTGAAAACCAATCGGATTGAGAGCCTTGCGACGCGAAAAAACCGACGGATGGGAACCAGCTTCACTCGCGCCCGCAGCTACATCGCTGATTGCCTGCGCTGTCGCCACCCTGGCAACGCTGCTCGCAGTGCCCGCTGCCCCGGCCCTTGCTGACGAAGACACCGCATCAGATGCCGGGCAGCAGGAAGGCGACGACGCGCAGCCGGAGAACCGCTGGGCAACACCGCGCTACCCCGGAGCGCGGGTCTTTATCGATGCGGCCGGCGGCGTGTTCGTCGATGACGAGCCGGCCACGGCCGAACTGTTGCACGAGGCGTTCACAGGGCTGAAGCGGTTCAACGGCGTGCTGTGGTACGCCCGCGAGAACCCGTCAACGGAACCCGAGGGCAAGGTTGCCGAGGCGGTGGACCAGGTGATCGGAATCCTCAGAGACTACCGGCTGGCAGTGGAACTCTTCGAGGCCGGCTTTCCCGATCCCGACGAGCACTGGGAAACTCTGGAAAACCCCCCGCCCCGCTACAAGGCGCCGTCAGCGTCGGCGAAGACCGAGAAGGCCGAGCGCTGACGCGAGCAGCGGCAGCGCCGCCGGCACAGGCACCGGCGCAAGACTCTGGCCAACGTTCAGTAACCCGGGCGTTGCGTCGCGCGGCCCGGCCCATGTGAAGTCGCCGGGCACCGCCCCCGCCCCCACCAGTTGCAGAGACTCGCCGGCGGCGGTGCTTGAGTCTTCGGCAACGCCAATATCGATGCTGGTAAGGCCAGCGGCGGCGCCGTCGCTCGCGATGAAGCTGCCCTCGTAACTCAGCAGCTGGATCACCTGCCCGCCGGCGTCCACCAGCGCCACCCCGTCGGGGCCGCCGTTCTGCATTCCGGCGATGTCAAAGTACACCGCGCCGTAGCCACTGCCTTCATCGTCAATGACTCCGCTCAGCATCTCGCTGCCGTACACGCTTCCGTTGCTGCCGTTGTAGAGCAGCAGCGACCAGCCGTCGAGGCTGAGGCCCGCAAGGCCAGCGATCTCCACGCCCTCGCCTACGTCGCCGCCAGCGTTGTCGTAGTGAAGCTCGTTGATGAACGCAGCGTTCGCGTGCGTCGCAAAGCCAAGCAGCCAGATTGCTGCAGCCAGTGTTCCTTTCGTGTGCATAGTGCTCTCCTTTTCTTGCGTGCCGGATGATTCCAGGCCAACTGCCGAGAAAGTCCGGGTGCGGCAGCGGCGTGCGCGCAACCCGGCGTCGCGCCCAGTATGCGAACGCCGCGAAGAAAGGTGACGTCGAAATGCCAGCGCCGTGCCGAGAAACAGCGCTTGCGCCTGGTGCTGCTGGCTAGCGGGCCACCATGTGTGCAGGAAGCAGGCGGCGCTCCAGAAGTTCGAAGGCAAATTCGGTAACGATGGCGAGCAGCGCGGCCGGAATAGCGCCGTGCAGTATCAGCCCAACATCATTGAGTGCGAGGCCGGTAACGATGGGCTCACCGAGGCCGCCGGCGCCGATGAACGCCGCCAGCGTCGCGGTGCCAATGCTGATGATGGCGGCGGTTTTTACGCCGGTAAGGAGATTCGGCAACGCGAGCGGCAGCAGCACATGGCGCACCTGCTCGCGCGGACTGAGTCCCATTGCCCGTGCAACGTCCCGCAGCACCGGGTCAATCGTAATGAGTGCCGTGACCGTGCTGCGCACAATTGGAAGCAGCGAGTACAGGAACAGCGCTACGACCGCGGGCAGCCGACCGACGCCAAACAGCGGAATCATCAGTGCCAGCAGCGCAATGGAGGGAATCGTCTGCAGCAGGCCGCTGAAGTACAACACGATGCGCGACAGCCGTTCAGAGCGGTAGACCGCCAGCGACAGCGCGATGCCGGCAACGCAGGCCAGCGCCAGCGCCATGCCGGTGAGCTGCAGGTGCACAAGGACGTTGTGCCGCAGCCGCTGCCACGGGTTGTCGCGCGGGCTGGTCGTCGCCGTGCTCAGGCCTGCCTCGCGCAGAAAGCCCGCCGCCACCGCCGCAAAGGACTCGCCACCCACGGAGACTTTTGCAT